>VBGT01000068.1:58450-72296 GCA_005889475.1 Chloroflexota bacterium
GCCACGGCGCGTTCGCCTCGACGTCGGTGAGCAGGCGCTGCCAGAGCAGCGTCGACGGCACGACGCGCTCGTCGCGGCGCAGCTTGAGCAGGTACATCGCCAGCACGAGCGGCACGAACAGCAGCCCGAGCAGCGCCACTGGCGACAGGAAGCTCACGAACCGGCTCGGAGCGTGAGTCCGCTCAACCCACGACCCTCCGGCGGCGGAGCTCGGCGAATATGAGCTCCGCGAGCGGCAGGTCGGTCGAGATCGGGACGTAGGTCGCGCCGCGGCGCGCGGCGAGGTCGGCAAACGCTTCCTGCCATGCGGCCAGCCGGGCCTTGTAGTCGTCGAGCGTCGCGAGGTCGACGGTCACATCGAGGCCGTCGCCGGTCTCCACGTCGACCAGCCGTACGTCGCCCTCGATCGATGGATTGAGCTCGTCGGGCGAGAGGACGTGCAGCACGATGAGCTCCGACCCGGTGGCCGCCAGCTCGCGGATCACCTTGTCCGCTGCCGGGTCGAGGAGGTCGGACAGCAGCACGATCACGCCGCGCCCGCTCAGCTGTGCCGCGGCGTGCCGCACCGACGCGACGAGGTCGGTCGGGCCGTCGGCGGTGTCGATCGCGGAGAGCGCGGAGAGCAGCCGGAAGACGCGCCCGGAGCCGCGCAGGGCCACGTGCCGGCGTCCCGCTCGCGTGGCCAGGGCCGTCACCGCGACACGATCCTCGGATGCGAGGCCGATGTACCCGAGCGCGGCCGCGGCACGCTTCGCGAACAGGAGCTTCGGCGGGCTCCCGGCTGCCATCGACGCGGACGCGTCGAGGAGAAAGTGGATCGTGACGTCTTCCTCCTCGACGTACAGCTTGATGAACAGCTTCTCCAGGCGGGCGAGCACGTTCCAGTCGAGGAGGCGAAGGTCGTCGCCAAGGGAGTAGTCGCGGAAGTCGGCGAACTCGACGGACTGGCCGCGCTTCACCGATCGCCGGCCACCCTTGAGGCCGCCGCGAACCGGCCGCTTCATGATCAGCAGCAGCCGCTCGAGCTGTCGCAGGAAACCCTCGTCGAAGACCGTCGGGTCGATGTCCGACGGGAGGAACGCGGGCTTCACCGGCCGCTCGGCGACCGCGGCGCCCGGAGCGCCCGCGGCGCCCGAACCTGCCGCCGACCCGCCGGTCCGGCCCTCCTTGGGCTGGTCAGTCACGTGTGATCTGCCGTCGCGCGTCGCGGCTCGCTCGCCTGCGGCGCGCTATTCGACGCTGGGCGGCGCGACGGCGTCCAGGACCGAGCGGACGATCGCCTCGGGCGTGATGCCCTCGGCCTCACCCTCGAAGTTCAGGATCACGCGGTGCCGCAGCGCGGGCAGGGCGACCGCGCGGATGTCCTCGATCGACACATTGAAACGGCCGTCGAGCAGGGCGTAGATCTTGCCGGCACTCACGAGCGCCTGGGCGCCGCGCGGCGAGCCACCATACCGGACGTAATCGCGCACGAGCTGCGGTGCGCGCGTCTGGTCCGGGTGGGTCGAAGCCAGCAGACTCACGGCATAGGCCGTGATGTGCGGCGCGATCGGCACGGCCCGGGCGAGCCGCTGCATCTCGACGATCTCGGCCACGCTCGTGACCTTGCCCGCCGACGGCGCATCGGCGCCCGTCGTCCGATCCATGATCGCGACGAGGTCCTCCTCCGACGGGAAGGGAACCATGACCTTGAACAGGAACCGGTCGAGCTGGGCCTCCGGCAGCGGGTAGGTGCCCTCCATCTCGAGCGGGTTCTGGGTCGCGAGGACGAAGAATGGCGGATCGAGCGCGTAGCGGTTGCGGGCGACCGTCACCTGGTGCTCCTGCATCGCCTCGAGCAGGCTCGACTGGGTCTTCGGGGTGGCCCGGTTGATCTCGTCGGCGAGCACGAGGTTGGCGAAGATCGGGCCGGCCTGGAAGCGGAAGACCCGGCGGCCCTCCTCCTCGACGAGGATGTTCGTGCCGGTGATGTCCGCGGGCATCAGGTCTGGCGTGAACTGGATCCGGCTGAACGTGCAGTCGATGACGTCGGCGATCGTCCGGACGAGCATCGTCTTGCCGAGCCCCGGCACGCCCTCGAGCAGGACGTGGCTGTTCGCGAGCAGGCCGGTCAGGGTCTGCCGAACCAGCTCGCGCTGGCCGACGATGACCTTGCCGACCTCTCGCTCGATCGCGGCCGCGCGCTCGGCGAAGGCCTCGGGCGCGAGGCGCGATACGGCCGCTTCGGCCGTCGTGGTCGTGTCCATTGCCGCCTCCGTCGACCGCGCCGCGGTCATTTGTTCGGGTCGAGCGAGCTGAAGTAGTCCCGCACGTAGTCACGCACGGACAGCGGGATGTAGCCGCGGTCGAGCGTGGTCAGCGCGTAGCTGTAGAAGTCGGAGTAGACCTTCTGGTAGCCGACGTACGAGCCTGGATCAACGCCGGCGCCCTGCTGGTTGCCCTGCGTCGTCTGCCCATCACCGCCGCTCCCCGAGATGTACGACGGGTCACCCGGACGACCGAGCCGGTCGAACGGGGCGAAGACGTTGCCCAGATCGCCGCCGAGCACTGACGGGCGGTTCGGGTTCACGGGGCCGCCGAGGTTCGTCGTGCCACCGAGGCCCGAGCCGAGGTACGCAGCGTTCGAGCCGCCGCCGCCGATCGACCCCTGGCCCTGACCTTGCCCTTGACCTTGGCCCTGGCCCTGGCCTTGACCCTGGCCCTGGCCCTGGCCTTGACCCTGGCCTTGCCCTTGACCCTGGCCTTGCCCTTGCCCCTGGCCCTGACCTTGCCCTTGACCTTGGCCCTGGCCCTGGCCCTGCCCCTGCTGACCCTGGCCCTGCTGGCCCTGCCCCTGCTGACCTTGGCCCTGCTGACCCTGGCCTTGCTGGCCCTGCCCCTGGCCTTGCTGGCCGGCATTGGCAAGGTTCCGGCCCGCGTCCTGGAGCTGGTTCGCGGCGGACGTGAGGTCGCGATTCGTCGCAATCCGGTCCGAGGCGTCGCCGAGCGAATCAGCGAGCCGGTCGAGCGCTGCCTCCGCGTTTGCAGTGTCGCCCTGCGCGAGGCTCTGCGCGGCGTCGCGGAGCGCCTGGCTCGCGGTGCCGCCGGCCTGGCTCGCCGCTCCCTCGAGCTCACTGAGCTTCTTCGCGAGCTCTTTCTGCTGGTCGGGCGTCATGTCCTTGACCTTGCCGGCCGCGTTGTGCACGTCTTCGGACGCCTTCTTCGGATTGCCATCCGGGTTCGAGTCGGCTTTGCCGGTCGCGGCCCTCGACAGGCCACGGCTCAGCGCCGAGAGCGCGCCCGCCCGTTGCTCGTTTGCCGGATCGAGCTGCGCGCGCAGCCCTGCCTCGACCGAGCCGAGCTTCGCGAGGTTGGCTTCGAGCTGGTCGGGGTGCTCACGCAGCTGCTTGACCAGGTCGCGCAGCTCCTTGGCAAGGCGGGTGCGTGGATCGTCGGCGGAAGCGCCCTTCTTCTCGAGGTCCTCGGCGACCTTCTCGAGTCGATTCGCCTGCGCCTTCGCCTCTTCGCGAACCTGGCGCGCCTGGGCGATCGCGGCGTCCTGGGGGTTTGGCAACAGGACGACCGGCGCAAGCAGGAGGAGCGCGACGAGCGCGGCGCCGGCGGGACGACGCGAGAGACGCGGTCGGAAGAGGTTCGCCGGCGTCGCCCGCAGCGCGCCCAGCGTATCGCGGCGCTGCCGCCGCACGAACGCACGGCGCTCGGCCTCCGGATCGACCCTTCCTGTCTCGTCCGTGGCGACGCCGTCCGCCTCGGCCGACGACGTCAGCTCGATCCCGGCGACGTCCGGGAAGGCGACGGCGAGGGCCAGCGCGCTCGCGGCGCGGTCCCCGAGGCCACCCTCGCGGTCGACGGCAATCGCGGCCTCGCCGAGGCTCGGGCGCGAGATGACGGCCAGCACGAGGAGGGCAAGCAACCCGAGCACCGGGATCGTCGCGGCGATGGTCGGCGCGATCTCGAGCGGGGTGAACCGTGCGAGGGTCCACAGCGCCAGCTCGGCGAGCACGACCGCGGCGACCGCGAGCCACGCCCGCCGGACGATGCGGCGCAGCCAGAGGCGACGACCGAACGGCTGGAGGAGCCGTCGGATGGCGAGGAGGTCAGGGTCGAGCGGGCCGGCAAGCGCCGCCCGCGGATCGAGCGGGACGAATGGCGCCGGCGTCGTCGGCGCGGCCGCCCTCGACCGACGTCGCCACGGGGCCTGGACGTGTGGCCGTGCCATCAGGCGCTCCCCCCGCGGAAGAGGCGGCGTACGGGACCTGGCAGGCTGGGGCGCCAGCGGCGCGTCGGGGTGACGAACTGGACGGACAGGAGTGTCATCACCGTGGCGAGGACCAGGAAGCTGATCACGCTCTTGGGCCAGAAGCGGTCGCGCAAGGGATCGACAACGGGCGCGACGGCGATGTCGTTGACCGCGCCGCCCTTCGCGATGACCACGCCGTTCTGGAGCCTGACTACGCCGGGGACGCCGTTGGTGTCGCTGGGGTCAATGCCGATGCCACCCACCCCGATGCCGGGCGCCGGCGCGGGCTTGCCCGGGAACTGATCGGGTGGGATCAGCTGGTCTGGCGTCCCGAGGATGCCCGACATGATGCTGCATGACCCGCCGAAGCCACCGGACTCGGTGCCACAGGCGACATCGGCCTGGGCCACGAACGGGTTGAGGTACAGCAGCGCCTCCGACGGCTGCTTGCGTTGGCCGGTCAGCGAAGTCTCGGAGGTGTTGCTGAGGAAGATCCACAGGAAGAACGAGCCGATCACGAGCGCGAGGGTGGTCACGAACGTGAGCCCGGTCGACGCACCGGTGCGCCGAGTGAGCGCCGAGAAGAAGATGCCGACAGAACCGAGGCCGATGACCGTCGCGAACAGGACGACGTAGCCGCGGAGCATGTCGTCGGGCGCCACGCCGCCGTAGACGAAGACGAGCGCAGTCACGGGGATCGAGGCGAGGATCAGTACGAACACCCAGGCGAGGGCGCTGAGGAGCTTGCCGAGGACGATCGCGAGCGACGAGATCGGCGTCACCGCGAGCAGGTCCAGTGTCTGGTGCTCGCGCTCGCTGCTGATCGCCCCCGCCGTCGCCGCAGGTGCGAGGACGGCGACCATCAGCGTCTGCAGCATCATTAGCCCGATGAAGATCCCGCGACCGACCGACGCGGAGGCGTAGGTCGCCGCCTGACCGCCGTACGAGCCGACGTTCGCCAGCGACTCCTCGTTGAGGCGCTGAAACATCCAGGCGAACAGGGCGAGCAGCAGCACGTGCAGGGTCAGGACGATGAACGCGCGTCGCCCGCGCATCCGGCCGCGCAGCTCCTTGACGATGATCGCTGTGATGCCGGACGTGATCCGGAACGAAGGGATCCGGCGGCCACGGAGCGAGAGCCGGGCGGCGACGGCGCTCATGCCTGCGTCCCGTCGGCGACCGCGTCATCCCGATCGGTGACCTGGAGAAACAGCTCCTGGAGATCGGTGGCCGCAGGCGAATAGCTGACGACCGGGATCTTGGAGCGGATCGCCGCGGCCAGGAGCGCAGCCGCACCCGTCTCGTCACCTCGGAACCCGATCTCGATCTCACCCGAGCCATCCCGGCTCGCAGAGGCCACATCCGAGCGGCCCTCGAACCAGGCGCGAGCCGCCTCCACCCGGTCCTCGTCGCCCAGCACCTTGATCCGAAGCACCTCGCCGACCCGCAGCCGCTGGCCGATGTCCGAGATCGTGCCGGACGCGAGCACGCGGCCGCGGTCGACGATGGCGACCGAGGTGCACAGCTCCTCGAGCTCCGGGAGGATGTGACTGCTGATCACGATCGTCTTGCCCAGCGACCGGAGCTCACGAAGGAGCTCGCGAAGCTCGACCCGGGCGCGGGGATCGAGGCCGGAGGCGGGCTCGTCGAGCAGCAGGACCTGGGGGTCGTGGACAAGGGCGTGGGCGAGGCACAGGCGTTGCTGCATGCCTCGGGACAGGCTGAGGACGTACGCGTCCCGCTTCGCGGCGAGGTCAACGAGCTCGAGCAGGTCGCCGATCATCCGCTTGCGTTGGGCGGGCCCGAGGCCGTAGCACCGACCGAAGAAGTCCAGGTACTCCCAGACCTTCATGTCGTCATAGACCCCAAAGGCGTCGGGCATGAAGCCGATGACGCGACGTACCGCCTGCGGGTTCCGGCGAATCGACGCACCAGCGATCTCGGCGTCCCCAGATGTCGGCTCCAGCAGCGTCGCGAGCATCCGCAGCATCGTCGTCTTGCCCGCGCCATTCGGGCCGACCAGCCCGAAGATCTCGCCCTCCCCGATCGCGAGGTCGACCCCGGCGACGGCGAGCGTGCCGTTATACCGCTTGACGAGGCCGTGTGCCTCGACGATCGCCGTCATTCGACGTCCCCCCCGAGGGCGAGCTGGAAGCTGAAGCCTATGCTCGCCTCCGGCGATTCGTTGATGAACCGCACCAGCATCTGGCCGGTCGTCGGGTCGACAAATCGGCTCGGCCGCGCGAGGGTGTAGCCCGCCTCGGCGTCGAGACGTGGCAACCGGACCCAGGTGCCCGCGCCGGTCAGGTCGAAGACCTCGACCTCGGGCAGGAAGTCGTTGCGCGGCGCCTGGCAGCCCGCGGGGGTCGTGTGCGCGGCGTCCGTGCACGGCACCGGGATGCTCGGGAGCGGCTCGATCTCCTTGCCGGCGCCGGGCAAAGGGTTGCCGCTGGTCCCGAGCGACAGCCGGACCTGGCTGACGTGGAATGCGCCATCGAACGGGATCGGCCGGTAGGCGATCGTTGCCGCCCCGAGGCCCATGCTCAGGGAGGACCGCTCGATCGAGAAGAGCTGTGCGTCACTCTCGACCACCGTCGGGCGCAGCAGGTCCGACGAGAACGTGACCGGTCCGTGGATCCGAAGCCCGACGGGGATGTAGTAGAGGACGTTGGCGTTCCGGCGCAGATCTCCGGTGCCGAGCTTCACCTCGAGTGGCTCGCCGCGGCCGAAGGCGAGGATCACCGCCTGGTCGGCCGACAACGTCTGGCCCTGGACCGGGCCGGTCGGATCGAAGGTCAGCTGGTTGATGAGCTGGGAGCGGATCGAGCGCCGTACACCGGATTCGCTTGACGTATCGAACTCGGGGCCGAGAATCTGGTCGGTCAGGGGGGCGCCGAACGGGTTGTCCCGAATCTGCACCCGGACCGGCACTGTGGCATGCGGCTCGACGTCCCCCAGGACTCCGACCGCGCTGCCGAGCACGATCGCCGCGTTCTCGAGCGTCTCGTCGGAGGCGTTCTCGAACGTCCCGCTGAGGATGTCGTTCTCGAGCGTGAGCGTCACGCGCATCCGCGGGCCGGCAACCGGCAGCTGTGCGCGCACGATGCGCAGGGAGCTCGTCCCGACGGACAGGTTGCGCACGAGCGACGGAAGCTGCGGGCCCGTGCCCTGGACGATGTCGAGCGTGCTCGTCCCCTGGCCGGGATCGCCACTGATCGGCGAGGCCAGGAGGGCGCCCTGCGGCACCTCGACCTGGTACGTGGCACGCGTCGGCGAGAAGATGCCGAAGTAGACGTCCGCCGTTGCCTCGGTCGCATCCGGCGCGCCCCGGACGATCGCGACCTCGTTGACCACGACGTCGGTCCCGTGCAGGAAGGAGCCGTACCCGAAGGATGCGGCGGTGAACGTCAGGACGAGCACCGGCATCGTGATCCAGGCCAGCTCGCGCCGGTCGAGGCGTTTGAGCACCAGGTAGTTGATCGGGCCGATGATCACGATGTAGGCGGCGATGAGGATCAGCAGTCCCGACGTGGGCGGGAGCGCGAGCGACGGCAGCTGGTAGACCGCCTGGACGAGCTGGCTGTCATTGGACAGCAGCGCGCCGTCCGTCGAGCGCGCTGGGAGGGCGGCGCGCCAGAGTGCATCGATGCTCTTGCTCTCGGCCAGCCAGCGTGTCGTCGGGTCGAAGCCGAGCAGCGTGACCCGACCGCTGCCGTACGTGAGCTCCGCGGCGACCGCGCGATCGCCGGAGGTCGCGAGCGCTCGACCGTGGGTCAGCGCGCCGGCCATCGCCGGCAGCTCCGACGCGCCGGTCGGGAGCGGGCCGAGGAGCGAGATCAGGCTGGCCGGGTCGAGGTCGAGGGTCGCTGCGGGCCGGTACGGCAGGAGGTCGTCGGGAAACGCCGACAGCGTGCCGATGCCGGCGCTGCCACCGACGATGATCAGCCGGCCGCCGGCCGCGAGCCAGCGCCGCAGGGCGTCGAGCTGCAGGCTCGATAGCTGGTTGCTGTCGATGTCCTGCCACACCAGGCGATCGAGGGCGTCCCAGCCTTCGGCCCGCTCCGGGAGATCCGCGACCGTGAGGGGAATCACGGCGGCCGCTGCGCCGAGCAGGTTGGCGGGCAGCTTGATCTGGGAAACGAGCGCCTGCGGCCGCTCCGCGAGCACGCCCACGACGAGCTGCGTTGCGTCGTGGACGAGGTAGGCGACGCTCACGCTGTCGATCACCTGGTCGCCGGTGACGAGATCGACCTTGACCGTGCGCGCGAAGGCGGGCGGCTGGACGTGCAGGACGTAGGTCTGGCGGGAGCTGGTCGGCAGGTCGACGGCCATGGCGAACCGGGCGTTTGCCTGCGAGCCGCCGTCGATGCGCAGCTCGCCGCGGATGCCGGGCCCGTCGTTCTGGAGGTCGACCTGGACGGCCGCCCACGAGCCGGCACGCGCGTGACCCTGGAGAAGGACCCGCGCGTTCATGGTCAGCGCGCCGGCGGCGCTGCCGGTCAGCGCGAACGGGCCGGCCGCGAGCGACACCACCGCGATCAGGGTGAGCACGCGGAGCGAGGCGCGGCGAGCGGAGCCGGGGAGCCGGAACCGGGGCGCCCGATGCGGCACGCGTCCTCCTCGAGATGCGACGTGGTGGCCGCGCGAGCTCAGGGAGCCGGCGGCCGCCCTCAACGACGCCGCGCGCCCCCGAGAAGTTGCGCGGCGGCCGCCGGCTTCAAGATGACCGGCCGGCAGCGCGGGCTATCGTACGATTCCCGCCCGTGCCGTCGATCCGCCCGTTTCGCGCGCTCCGCTACTCCCACGAGCTGGTCCAGGACCTGGCGACGGTCGTCGCGCCACCCTACGACGTGATCTCGCCGGAGGAGCATCGCCGGTTGCTGGCGCGCGATCCCCGGAACGTTGTCCGCCTCGACCTGCCCGAAGAGCAGCCCGGCGACCCCGAGGACGAGCGCTACCGGCGCGCGGCTCGCACAGTGTCGGCGTGGCGCTCGGACGGCACGCTCCGCCGCGACGTCCGCCCCGCGCTGTACCCGTACGAGCAGACGTACCGGGTGCCGGGCGCGGAGCGGACCGCCACCCGCCGGGGCATCTTCGCCCGCGTCGTCCTCGAGCCGTTCGGCCCGACGAGCGGCATCCGCGCCCACGAGCGGACCCTCGCCGAGCCCCGCGAGGACCGCTATCGGCTGCTGCGCGCGACGAGCGTGAACACGAGTCCCGTCGTGGGGCTCGGCGAGGACCGGACGGGGCTCGTGCCCGAGTGGCTGCGGGAGGTCGCGGCAACGCCCCCGATCGCCGAGCTCGTCGATGACGCCGAGGTGAGCCACCGCCTGTGGATGGCGGCCGTCGGCGCCGACGAGGAGCGCGACAAGGCGATCAGCGCGGTCTGCGAGCGGCTGGGCGCCAACTCGATCACGCTCGCCGACGGGCATCACCGCTACGAGACGGCGCTCCGTTTCAGCGAGGAGCGGCGCAGGGGCCCGGCGCTCGAGGAGGAGCCGGCGTGGGCGGAGATCCTCATGCTGGTCCTGGAGCCGGTCGAGGGTGCCTTGACGGTGCTGCCGACACACCGGGTCCTCCTTGGGCTCGCGGCCCGAGGGGTCGAGGCGTTCGTGTCGCGGGTGCCCGAGCTGTTCGAGGTGGAGCGCGGCATCTCGCGGGAGCGCCTGCTCGAGGCGTTCGATGGCTCGACCGAGGCGCGCGGCGGCGAGGGACGGATGGGCCTGTGGACCCGCCACGGCGGCGCGATCCTGCACGCCCGTCGGGCGGCGTTCGTGCCGTGGCTGCCTGCCGGGGGGAGTGCGCTACGGCGCCTCGACGTGACCCTCGCGTCGGTCGCGATCGAGCACCTCGCCGGCATCGACGCCGGCGCGGTGGCCGAGGGCCGGATCGCCTATACGATGGACGCCGCCGAGGCCATCGAGTGGGTCGACGGGGGTGCGGCGCCGACGGGCACGCAGCCGGCGTCGGCGGCGCTCCTGCTGGAGCCGACGCAGGCCTCGGAGATCGTTGCCGTCGCCGCGGACGGCGACGTCATGCCCCAGAAGAGCACGTACATCTACCCGAAGGCCCTGTCCGGTCTCGTCATCAACCCGCTCGAGTAGAGGACCCATGGCCGCCAGCCCCGACGCGACGCTCCCGCCGCCGCCGAGCCGCCCGGTCCGCAAGGACGAGATCGAGCTGCACGACCGCGGCCTGTACATCGAGTCGTGGCTGCCCGAGCGTCGCTCCCGGCGCAAGCCGCTGCTCTTCGTGCATGGCGAGCTCGCGGGCTCGTGGGCGTGGGAGCGCTTCCTCGGCTACTTCGCCGGACGCGGCTGGGAGGGCCATGCCCTGAACTTGCGGAACCATCACTGGAGCCAGACGGCGGATCCGGCGGAGCTGTCATTCGAGGGCTTTGTCGACGACGTCGGTGCGGCGATGGATCGCCTCGGCCCGAACGTCGTCGCCGTGGGCCACGGGATGGGCGGCCTGCTCGTGCTCAAGGCCGCCGAGCGCCGACCGATCTCCGGCCTCGTGCTCATCGCCTCGGAGCTGCCCGGCGACGTCCGCGAGCCGACCGCGCCGCACCTGATCCGCGAGGTGCCCGAGCTGTTCGGGCCGTCGCTGATCGGCTGGGCGACGCTGCCGGAGCGGCTGCAGCGCGACCAGCGCGACCTGACCCTCGCCGATGTGCTCCGGATCCAGCACCTCATGGGCCAGAAGCCGCACGAGTCGGGCCGAGCGCGACGGACGATGCTGCGCGGAGTGCGTGTCGACCCATCCCGCCTGGCCGAGGTGCCCCGCCTCGTGATCGCGGGTGGCTTCGATCGAGTGGTGTCGCTGGAGGCGGGCGAGCGCCTCGCAACCTGGCTGGACGCCCAGTTCGAGCCGTTCGGCGCCCACTCGCACTACGGGCTGATCCTCGGCGAGGAGGGCTACGGCCAGGTCGCCGATTCGATCCGGGGCTTCCTCGAGGCGCACCGGCTCTAGCCGCCGGGCCGCTGGTAGAATGCCGCCCTGCCCGAGGCGGCTCCCGCCCGGCGTCCGTGCCGCATTCGTCTAGAGGCCCAGGACACCGCCCTCTCAAGGCGGAGATCATCGGTTCGAATCCGATATGCGGTACCACCCTTCACGAGCAGTCCTCATTCGTGCTCAGATCAACCCATGGCACATCTGTCAGCGTTCGTCTGAACCCTTATCCGAACCCTTGCACTGGCTCACATCGTCCCGCGGTGGCGCGGACACCCGATCGCATCATGTTCGTCTCTTGCGCCTCTGTGCCTACTAGCGTTCGCGGTCCGCGTGAGCCAGGCCGAGCCGTTCGCCTTCGAAGGCATCGGCACCGAATTGTGGTCGCAGGTCTGCCTGGCCCTGACCGACTGAGCTTCGGGCGCATGACGTCCAAGGCGGAGATCGACCAGGTGCTCGTCCCCCCGATCGGCCGGAACCGACGTCGCCGTCAACGCGCAGCCGGCGGCCCCTCAATCTACCGGCGTCGAGGCCGGCGAGACGGGGTCATGAATGGGCATCGGGTCGCGCCGGAACTTCCCCCCACCGATTACTCCTTGACCCGAAGCCAGATCTGACCCCCCGGGTTCTCACGCAAGTGGGGGACGAGCTTTACCGCCCTCTCGGGGTCGCGCATCCACGAGAGGACCGGCCAGAGAAAGACCTCAAACCGGATGTTGAACTCGAGGAAGGCACGCAGCAAGTACGCTTCGTTCCAAGACCGACCCTCGTGCATCCATTCGAGCGGATACTCGAACCCGGGGAAAATGTCGTGCATGTGGATGTATACGCCCGGGCGAAGTCGCGGGAAGACTTCAAACAGGTGCCACAAGACATCCGAGCCCGTCTTCCCGACGTGGGAGGTATCGAGGAACAGAAAGTCCCCCCGGTCGAGCGATTCGAAGAGTTCCAAGCCGACCCCCTGGACGGGCTGCGTTATCACGTTGATCCTGGCGTGACTCATCAAGCCAAGCTCCCGAAGCCGTTTCGGATCCGGGTCGATGGTAGTCAACGTGGTCCGGAGATCAGCAACCGCGTCGAGCGCGATCGCCGTACTGAAGCCACTTCCAACCTCCACGATCCTGCGGGGTCGGAGGGCCCGGATCATCGAGTAGTACACGGCCGCATCACCCGGGCCATACATGCTGTTGTCGGTGAAGTAGTGTGAAGGGGCGGTCGGTCGCCGGTTGAGGACGAGCGTCGCCGCGACGGGAGCCAGTGAGGAAAGGTGCTCCCAGAGTTCCCGTTCATCAAGAGGGAGGGACCGCACCTCGGCCCGCGGATCGGAGCGTCGCTCAATGTCCACTGTTCCGAGCAGCGGCGAATAGTAGTGGCCTGGCGCGTGGAATACAGAGGGCGTCGCGGTAGAGCCTGAGACCTTCAAGGGCGTGCGCCTCGCGATACGCCTTAAGACCTTCAAGGGCGTGCGCCTCGCGATACGCCTTAAGACCTTCAAGGGCGTGCGCCTCGCGATGCCCCTTAAGATCTCCACGCGCGACAGCGTACTGCCGCCGTCGTCCGTCGCTCTGCTGCGGACATCGGCAAAACGCTCGAGACCGAGTTCGGAGGATCGGCGTGGCGCTCAGTCGTTCTCGATCCAGGCCGGTTCCTCGATTACCTGGCGCTGATCCGACCCGCGCGACCTGGCGCGATTGGAGCATTACCAACGACTCCCATGAGGTGGCGCGGTGTCGAACGCCGGCTCGTTCGAGGGGCTGCGTGCGGTCGTCGACCGCCTGCAGGACGAGGTAGCCGAGCTTCGTCGGTCACGGAGGCGCGTTGCCGAGGCAGCGCAGGCGGATCGACGGGCGATCGAGCGCGACCTCCATGACGGCGTCCAGCAACAGCTCGTCGCACTCAACGTGGAACTGCAACGCGCGGCGGGGCTGGCGGAGCGTGACCCGGCCGCCGCGAAGGCGCTGCTCGGCGAGATGGCGGCCAACGTCCGCGAGGCGCTTGACGAAGCGACGAGGCTGGCGACGAGGGTCTATCCGTCGATGCTGGAAGGGCGCGGGTTCGCCGGCGCCCTGAGGTCCGCGGCAAGCAGCGCCGGCGTCACGGGCCAGATCGACGTTCCGGGGGTCGTCGGCTGCCCGCCCGAGATCACCGCCGCGCTCTACTGGACCTGGGACGAGGCGCTGTCGTCCGCGTCACCCGGGTCCGAGGCAACGATCAGCGTGCTCAACGCGGAGGGTGGGCTGACCTTCGAGATCACGATCGCCGGCCGCCACCCCGAGGGACGCCTCCAGCGCATGCGCGATCGGATCGAGGCCCTCGACGGCCGCCTCAGCGTTGACGATCGGGAGAGCGGCGGGCGGCTCACGTGTTCAGGGTTGGGTGCCGCTGTTGGGCTGACCCCGATCGCTCTCGGCCAGGTACAGGATGACCGCTTTCACACGCTTGTGAACCGCCGGCTCCCACGTCAGCCCGAGCTTCATGAAGATCGAATTGATGACCTTCTCGACGGACCGCTCGGTCACGACGAGGTCCTCGCCGATCGACGCGTTGTTCTTGCCCTCGGCCATCCTCTGCAGGACGTCGCGTTCCCGGCCAGTCAGCTCGTTCAGCGGTGACGTCGCTGCGCGGGCCCGTTCCGCCACCAGGCCTTCGACCACC
>VBGT01000069.1 GCA_005889475.1 Chloroflexota bacterium
CTCCCTGTCGAACTGCGGGACAACCCGAACCGGGACGGGCGCGTACTGGGCGATCACCTCCGGCAGGTACGCCTGCTGCGTCGCGCGGAGACCGGCGAACGACCCGTCGCTGTCCCTCCCCGCGGGCAGGACGCGGTTGCACACGACGAGATCGCTCGGATAGCCGAACAGGTGGAAGTACGTGAACGAGCGCTGGGCTTCGACGATCGACAGCTTCTCCAGCGCCAGGGCGATTCGCACCGACGAGCGCTCCGGGTCGGCGAGCAGGCGATGCACCTTGTCGAGCCGGATGAGCAGCCGCTCCGCCGCAGCGAACACCTCGTCGCGCGGCATCGGTACGCCGATCATCCGCTCGAGCATCGGGCGGCCGATCCGGCTCACCCGTCGCCCGATCGGCGCGATCCGCTCGATCCACCAGCGGCTGGCCTCAGGCAGCGAGAGCAGACGAAGCGTCTCGCCGGTCGGTGCGGCATCGACGACGATGACGTCGTAGTCATTCGACTCCACGTGGTCGGCGATCCACAGCAGGTTGCCGAGCTCGTCCATGCCCGGCAGGACCGTCATCTCCTCGGCCAGCACCTCGTCGAGCCCGCGCCAGCTGAAGAGCTCGGCCATGTACCGCTGGATCGTCGACCAGTACCGGCCGATGTTGTGGTAGACGTCCGGCTCCTGGCCCCACAGGTTCGGCGCGATCGGCGTCGGCTCCGGCCCGAGCGGAAGGTCGAATGCGTCCGCCAGGCTGTGGGCGATGTCGGTCGAGAGGACCATGGTCCGGTAGCCGCGGCGGGCGCTCAGCAGCGCGGTCGCGGCGGCGATGCTGGTCTTGCCGACGCCGCCCTTGCCGGTGTACAGGAGGATGCGGGTCACGGAGTCCATGATGGCGCGATGCCGGGTGCAACGCGCGGGACCGATCGGCCCGGGTACGACCTGGTCGACGCCGGCGACGGCCGGCGCCTCGAGCGGTTCGGCTCACGGCTCGTCGATCGACCCGCGCCGACGGCGCTCGAACCGCGGCGGGCGCCGGGCGCATGGCAGGCGGCGGACGTCCGGTTCGATCCCGAGGTCGGCTGGACGGGCGACGCGGCGGCGCTGGAGCCGTGGCATGTCACGCTCGATGGCCTGACGCTCGAGCTGCGACCAACGACCTCAGGCGGCGTGGGGATGTATCCGGAGCACGTCGCGAACCTGGCCTGGCTGGCCGAGCAGGTGCGCGCGCGGGCGGCGACCGGCAATGGCGCTCAGCTGGCGGTGTTGAACCTGTTCGCGCATACGGGGCTCGCCACGCTCGCGGCGGCTCGCGCGGGAGCGGCGGTGGCGCACGTCGACGCGGCTCGAGGCGCCGTCGCCTGGGCGCGTCGGAACGCGGAGCTTTCGGCCTTGGCCGACGCGCCGATCCGCTGGCTCGTCGACGACGCGATGGCGTTCGTCGCGAGGGAGGCGCGGCGCGGGCGCCGCTACGACGGCTTCGTGCTCGACCCGCCGAGCTTCGGGCGCGCGGGGGCGCGCCAGTGGCGCCTCGCCGACGAGCTGCCCGCGCTCCTCGCCGCCTGCCGTGGGATCGCCGCCGAGGACGCATTCGTGCTGCTGACCGCGCATACGTCCGGGCTCGACGGTCACGACCTGCGCCAGGCCCTCCGGTTCTCGTTCGCGGTCCGCCGCGAAGCCGCGCTGGAGGTCATGCCCCAGGAGCTCCTCGCCACCTCGGGCGCTCGCCTCGAGCTCGGCTGGGCGGTCCGGCTCGCGGGCTGATCGGCGCCACGTCGGCCGAACGGCCAAGATGGCGCGATGCGCGAGGAACGAGCCCCCGAAGATGCGCCGCTCGCGATCGAGAGCCCCTCGAACCCGCGGATCAAGGCTGCTGTTCGTCTGCGGGAGCGGCGCGAGCGCGAGTCGACGGGCCTCACGCTCGTCGACGGTGGACGCGAGGCGCTGCGCGCGATCGAGGCGGGCGCCGTCGTCGAGTCGGCGTTTTTGTGCCCGCCGCTGCTGGCCACCGTGGAAGCGCGACGCGTCGCCGAGAAGCTCGGCCAGAGCTTCGAGCCATATGGCGCCCCGATCGACCTCGTCGAGGTGAGCGAGCGCGCATTCGCGCGGCTCGCCTACGGCGATCGAGCGGACGGGGTCGTGCTCGTGGTTCGGTCGCCGCGTGCGAGGCTCGACGACATCGAGCTGCCGCCCGAGCCGCTCGTGGTCGTCACCGAGGACGTCGAGAAGCCGGGCAACGTCGGCGCGATCCTTCGCTCGGCCGACGCCGTCGGGGCCGATGCGGTGATCGCCGTCGGCGGAACGGACCTCTTCAACCCGAACGTGATCCGGGCCAGCGTCGGGACGATATTCAGCATGACCGTCGCGTCAGCGAGCGCGGTCGACGCCGCAGGGTGGCTCCGCATGCGCGGGATTCGCATCCTCGCCTCGCGCGTCGACGCCGACCGGCTGCACGTCGAGGCCGACCTGCGGGGGCCCGTCGCGATCGTCCTCGGCAGCGAGGCGACCGGCCTGTCCGACGCGTGGCGCGCGCCCGGCGTCGAGGCGGTCCGGCTGCCGATGACCGGCGTCGCGGACAGCCTGAATGTCTCGGCGGCCGCCGCAGTGCTCCTGTACGAGGCCTGGCGCCAGCGTCACGCGGGCGTCGCGAGTTCCGCCGCAGAATCGCGCTGAGAGGCTTGGGCGGAGGCCACGTGGACCAATTCGACTTCGTGATCATCGGCGCCGGTGCCGCCGGCGAGGCGGCGGCGTTCGAGGCGCGCCACCGGGGCGCCAGCGTCGCGATCATCGACCGGCGCTGGGTCGGGGGCAGCTGCCCGCACATCGGCTGCATCCCGTCCAAGTCCCTGCTCGCCTCGGCCGGCCGCCACGCCTCGAACCCGGCAACCTGGTCGTGGCGGCAGGCCTCGGAGCGGCGCGACTGGATGATCAACCGCAAACCTGACGCGGCGGAGCCGGACGATATGGCGCATGTCGAGCCGCTCGAGAAGGTCGGTGCGGTCGTTTACCACGGCGAGGCGGAGGTCGCGGACCGAGGTGTCGTCGAGGTACGGCACGACGGCGCGATCCATCGCGTGCTAGCGCGAAACGTGGTGGTCGCCGTGGGTTCGCACTCGAAGGTCCCACCGGTGCGCGGCCTGGAAGCGATCGAGGTCTGGACGAATCGCGAGGCGACCCTCGCCCGCGAGCTGCCCAAATCCCTGCTGGTTCTCGGCGGCGGCCCGACCGGCTGCGAGCTCGCCCAGGCGTACGTCCGCTTCGGCGTCCCGACGACCATCGTCCAGTCGGGCGACCGGCTCATGCCCACCGATCACCCGCGCAACTCGGCGGTCGTCGCGGACGCGCTGCGCGAGGACGGGGTCGACGTCCGGCTCAAGGCTCGCGCAGTCGCCGCGCATGGGGGCGCGGGCCACGATGGGGCGCACGTCGTTGACCTGTCCGATGGCTCGACCGCCGAAGGTCATGCGATCCTGCTCGCGGTTGGCCGGTCCTTCCCGATCGACGACCTCGGGCTCGAGTGCTATGGCGTCGACACGAGCGGGGAAACCGCATTCCCGCGCGATGGCCGGCTCCGTGTGGCGGATGGGCTCTGGGTCATCGGCGATCCCGCCGGCCCCGAGCTGCACACGCACCAGGCGCACTACCAGGGCGAGGTCGCGGTGCGGATGGCGCTCGGTGATTCGATCCGGCCTGATTACCGAGCCCTGCCCCGTGCCTCATACACGGACCCCGAGGCGGCGTTCGTGGGGGTAAGCCTCGAACAGGCGCAGGAAGCGGGCATCGACGCGATCGAGCTCACCGCGGACTTCGCGTCCTCCGCGCGCGGCTACGGGATCATGGCCAAGCGCGGCCACGTGACGATCATCGTCGACCGGGCATCGCGCACTCTGGTCGGCGCGGCGATGGCCTGCCCGGACGCCTCGGCGGCGATCCACGAATGCGTGCTGGCGATCAAGGCCCGCGTGACGATCGACGTGCTCGCCGACACGATCCACGCCTTCCCGTCGACGTCGCGCATCCTCAATGGCCTCTTCGCCGACGCCCGCCGCGCGCTGCACGCGTCGTCCCTGGATCCAGGCTCAGTGCGCGGCGGCTAGCGCTCGATCTCCACTCCGCCGCCGACCATGACCAGCCGAGGGCGGACCTCGGCGAATGCGGCGACCCGCTCCGGTCCCTCGCGTGGCGCCTCCGGCAGCACGATCAGGTCGGCCGGGGAGCCGGGCACGAGCCGCCCACCGAGCCGATCGCGTCGGGTCGACGCGGGTCCGACGGTCGCGGCACGCAGCGCCTGCTCGAGGCTGAGCGCCTCGCGCGGGCCGAACGGCGGGACGTCGTCGGGCCACGACGGATCCCGGCGCAGCACCGCCAGGGCGATGCCCGGCCAGGGATCGGCCGGCTCGACCGGGGCGTCGGTCCCGAACGCGAGGACCGCACCCGCGTCGAGCAGGCTCCGCCACGTGTAGCCGGTCGATTCGGCGCGAGCGCCCCAGTCGTCCCGAGCGTTGGCCCCGTCCGCGCGGAGGTGGACGGGCTGGACGGATGCCGCCACGCCCAGCGCCTTGAACCGGGCGCGGTCGTCGGGATGGCACAGCTGGACGTGCTCGAGGCGAGGCATGAACGGCACCTCGCCGGCGGTGGGAGCGAGCGCCGTGAGCGCCTCCCGGACTGCGGCGTCGCCGATCGCGTGGATCATCGTCGCGATCCCGGCGTCGGCGGCGCGCCGGCTGAGCGCCGCGAGCTCCTCGGGTGCCGTCGTGAACAGCCCACGGCCGGCTCCACCTTCGTTCGCCGAGCCCTCGATCGGGTCGAGCAACGCGGCGGTCTGCGACCCGAGGGTGCCGTCCGCGAACAGCTTCAACCAGCCCATCTCGAGCCGTCCGACGGTCTCCGGCGCGAGCGCGCCACCGCTGCGTCGGCGCTCCTCGATCGCGTGGTCCAGACCGTCCGCACGGACGCACGCGTGGACGCGGATCGGCAGGCCGCCCGCCTCGGCAAGCCCGACGTAGACGGCATGCGCGCGGTTCGTCGGGTCGAGCGCGAGGGAGCCGGGATCATGCACGCCGACGACGCCGAGAGCGAGCAGCTCGCGGGCGTAGGTGCGTACCGCGCGCGCGACCGCCTCCGGCTGCGGCGGGGGGATGAGGTCCTCGACCACGCCGCCCGCGTTCTCGAGGAGCACACCGTCCGGCGAGCCATCGGACGCGCGGCGGATGACGCCACCGGCAGGGTCGGGCGTGGACGCATCGATGCTCGCCTCGCGGAGCGCCGCCGGGCTGGCCCACACCGAGTGGTGATCCGCCGATCGAAGCGCGATCCGGCGTCTGGGTGCGACGCGCTCCAGCGCGGCCGCGGTCGGCCAGGCGCCCCACCGGCGCTGGTCCCAGCCGCTGCCCTCGATCCATCCGGGCTCGGGGATGCGCGCAGCGGCGCCGGCGACGAGATCGAGCGCGGCGGCGAGGGTGGGCGCGCCCCCGAGGTCGAGCTGCTCCGCCGCGAGGGCGGCGCCCGCAACGTGGAGATGGGCGTCGGTGATCCCCGAGATCGCGATCTCGCCCGGCTCGAGCTCGATCCGCCGCGTGTGCGGGTCTGCCCTGGTCTCGAGATCGATCGCCGACCCGGCGAAGGCGACGATGCCGTCGCGGATCCCGATTGCCTCGACCCAGCCGTAGCCCGCGTCACCTGCGAACGTGGCGATCCGACCGGTGACGAGACTGTCGAGCGGCATGATCAGTCGGCCCCGGAGACGGGCGGCACCGGCGCTCGCCCGATGACCGGGCCCCAACCTGGCGGATCGGCGAGGAGCTCGGTCAGGGCGGCCCGATCGAGTCCCGCGCCGAGCCCCAGCGCCAGCGCGATTCGCGCCTTCGGGCCGGACAGGTGCCCGGCCAGGAGCGCGCCCGCACGAATCCAGGTCGCGCCGCCGCCCGGGAAGGCATACGCGGCGCTCGCCGCACCGGCCGGGCAGCGCGTCGTGAGCACGACGACGATCCCCTGCTCGATCGCCCGGCCGGCCGCCTCGACCAGCGCGGCCGACGTGTTCCCGGCGCCCGTGGCCTCGACGACGATCCCCGGCGGCTGGAGCGCGGCGGCGGCATCGAGCAGCGCGCCGTCCATCGCCACGTGGGCCGTCAGCAGCAGCACGCCGGCGGCGGCGTGATCTGTCGCCAGCGATCGTCGTGAGCCGCGCGTTCGCTCGAGGATGACGCGGCCATCGGCCACGCGGCCCAGCGGCCCCGTGTCGAGGCACTGGAACGCGTCGAGCGCCCCAGCGTGCGTCTTCGTTACGCCGTCGGCCGGGTTGATGGTCGCGTCGAGAACCACCTGCACGCCCGCCCCGCGAAGCGCCGGGGACGCGGCACACCGGACCGCATTGCGCAGGTTGTCCGGCCCATCGTCGTTCGGATCCGAGGCGGCGCGCATCGCCCCGGTCACGATCACCGGCACCTGGCCGTCGAGCACGAGGTCCCACAGGAACGCGGTCTCCTCGATCACGTCGGTGCCCTGCACGACGACCACGCCGTCGACCGACGGATCCGTCTGGCAGCGGCGAATCTCGCCCGCGATCTCGAACAGCTTCGCGAACGAGAAGTGGCTCGCCGGCGTGCGGCCGAGGTCGATCGGCACGAGGTCGGCGATGTGCTCGATGCCCGGCGCCCGGGCGAGGATGGCGGCACCGTCGAGGGTCGGTACCTTCCCGCCGGCAGCGGGGTCGACGACCATCGAGATCGTGCCGCCCGTGAACAGGACGGCGACGCGGCTCATCTCGCTTCCGTGGACTCGTCCCGCGAGCGGCGCGTGCGCATCGGCAGGTTCGCGCCCGTCGGATCGACCGGCGAGCCGGGCACGATCTCAGGGATCACGTCTCGGCCCTCGCTCTCGCGGATCGGGCCGCGCGTCACGATCGACGCGAGGCCGGATACGAGGACCAGGGCCGCCGCTCCGAGGATCACGGCAGTCGTTCCGATCTGGTCAGCGATGTACCCGACGACGATGATCGGCAGGATGCTCGCCACCGAGATGAGCATGTTGAGCACGCCGAAGACGCGCCCGCGAACGTCCGCCGGGATGTCCTCCTGCAGCTGGACCTGGGCCGAGATGGCGACGATGCCGTAGGCGATGCCGGCGACGAACGCGATCGCCACCACGACGGCGACGAGCGACGTCAGCGCCGACAGGTCGACCAGGGGCAGGCCCTCGCCCACGCCGGTCAGGACTCGGCTCACCGGACCGGCCACGGTCAGGAGCACGAGGAGGATGCCGAGCAGCACCAGCCCGACCTCGATCGCCCGCCGCCGCGCCACGTACTTGCCATAGTTGTTGAGCAGGAGCACGCCGAAAACGATGCCCAGGCCCAGCGGCAGGACGACGACGATCAGGTCCTTCGTCGTGAGGCCGAGCGTGTCCCGCGCGAACTTCGGGCCCAGCACGGCGACCACCCCGATCAGCGACGCCGAGATTCCGAGGTAGGCCAGCGACCACGCGATCGCGAGGTTGTCGCGGATGTACACGACGCCCTCGCGCAGCTGGCCGAAGACCCCGGTCACGGCGTGGCTCGCCTCTGTCACTGCCGCCAATGCCCGGGCGCGCTCGTGGGGCGCGGCGGGGTCCGCGGGGAGGGTCGCGCAGGACGCAGCGGCGAGGGCGAACAACAAGGCAACGATCACGATCAGCGGCTGCGGGCCGCCGGCGATCGTCACGATGAGCGGCCCCAGCAGCGCGTAGCCGAGAGCGAATGCCCCGTTCAGGGTGAGCGTGAACAGCCCGTTCGCCGCGACGAGCTGATCACGTGGCACCAGCACCGGGATCATCGCCGCCTCGGCCGGCGCGAAGAACACGGTGACGATCGAGAAGACCGTGTTCAGCAGCAGGACCAGCGCGATGTCGTTGCCAACCGCAAAGATGCCGATCAGCACGACTGCGCGCAGGGCGTTCGTAACGACAAGCACTGTTCGGCGGTCGATCCGGTCGACATAGACCCCCGCGAGCGCCGAGAACAAGACCGACGGCACGAGGAACGTCAGGAACAGGCCGCTCACGGCGCTGCTCAGGTCGGTCGCTTCGAGAACGACGAACGTCAGGCCGTACAGGACCATGTTCACCCCGATCTGGGTCGCGAGCTGCGACAGCCAGAGCAGAAGGAAAGGCCGGTTCCGGAGAACCGCGGCCGCCGACCCGGAAGGCGCCGGGACCGACTCGGGCGCTCGATCTGGCGCGGTCACGCCTCCACGGCCGACCCGGGCCCGACCGCCGCGCTCAGCGCGGCGTCGCCCCGGGAGACGAAGCTATCCAGGCGGGACTCGAGCAGCCGCCGCTCGAGCAGCACGTGGCGGCCGCAGCCCCGGCAGCGCAGCCCGATGTCGGCACCGAGCCGGTCGACGAGCCATTCGCGAGAGCCGCAGGGGTGGGCCCGCCGGAGGCGGACGACGTCGCCCAGGAGCAGCTCGAGGACGGGCCGGCCGGACATCGGCGGGAGCGTAACCGATCAGAGGCGAGGCTGGCCGTGGGCCGGGACGAGCGTCCGATCGGTGGCCGGCAGCGTGAGCATGTCGACCGGCGTCACCGTCAGCTGGGCATCGGGGTAGGTCGTCCCGATCTGGGCGATCACGCCACCCGTCCGGGTCAGGGTGCCGGTCAGGATCTGCGGGCTGCCGATCGCGCGGATCTCGAACGCGTCGCCGATCGCGTTGTTTTCGACCGACAGGGCACCCGGTGCTCCGGCGACGACCACGCCCGTGACGATGCGCACGCCGTCGACGGAGATCGCCTCGGCGCCCGCGTTGCGGAGCTCGTTGATGAGGTCCTCGACGCCGTCGCCGCCGAGCTGGCCGCGAACGGTGATCGCGATCCCCTGCCCCGACACGGCGGTGAGGCCCGCCCAGGCCCTGATCCGCCCGAGATCGCCGGTCAGCTCGTCGACGGTCGTTTCGCCACGGTCGTGCGCCTCGGTGAGGTGCGCCGCCTGGTCGCGCAGGTCGGTGATCTCGGCGCGGAGCTGGTCGTTGCCCGCCGTCAGGTTGGCGATCAGCTGGGTCAGGTCCGTGGCCGACAGGGCGGCGAGTGCCGGCGCTCCCGCCTGGCCGCGGAACTGGCCGACGGCGAGGATGCCGAGGACGCCGGCGACGACCGCGATGCTGACGCGGCTCGCGAGCCGGTGGAAGCCCCAGATGCGCCGGGCGTGGTCGGCCTGGTGCGGTGCCGATGCTCCGGGCGTCACGTGGCGACCGGTCACGGCGTGGCACCCGGCGGCTCGGGCCTGGCGAAGCGCGGGTTGACGGTGCCCGCGAACGCGGGCAGGTCGACCGAGGCGAGCTGCGCGACCGACAGCGACAGGCCGGACCGCTCGACCCGGCCCTGCACGAACTCGACGAACGGCCCGACAGCCTCGATCAGATACGGCGGCGCGAGGTACGCCGAGTTCACCAGGATCGAGCCGCCGATGTCGATGACCGCGGTCGTGGCCGCGAGCCGCTCGCGGTTGACGGCGATGCCCTCGGCGCCGGCGAGCCAGAGCTCCTCGACGAGGACCCGGACGTCCTGTGCCGACACCAGCGCGTCGACACCCGACCCGGGCGACCCATCCTCGAACCGAAAGGCGAGGCCTGGACCGGCTACGGCGATCAACCCGGCAGCCAGGCGGGCCTGCTCGAGGTCGGCATAGAGGCGGCGCAGGGATTCGGCGGCGCCGGGATCCTGCGCTTCGAGCTGGCCGATCTGCTGCCGCAGCCCGAGGATCTCCGTCTTGAGCGAGTCCCGCTGCGCCTGCAGAGACAGCGCGGTGTCGATCAGCGGGGAGCGCTCCTCGCTCGAGTACCGGATGCGCGGGCCCTGGGCGGCGATCTGGGCGGCGATGAGGAAGCCGAGGACGAGCAGCGCCATCGCGAGGGTGACCTGGACGCTTGGCAGCGCGCGCAGCCGCGCGACGAAGACGCTCACTGCGGTCGGTCGTCCTCCCCACCCGCGGCCGCCGCATCGCGATCGGCGTCATCGTCGTCGACGGCCGTCGGCACCGTCGGGACCGCCGGCGCGAGCAGCGGCTCGCCCTGGCTCAGCCGTCGCGCGACGACGAGCAACCCGACCGCCAGGAGCACGGCAAGCAAAGCGAGCACCGCGATGGTGACCGGCCCGGAGACGTCGCCGGCCCCGGGCGTCGTCGCTCGGAACGTCGGCGCCGGCAGTCCCGAGGCGCCGGGATTCGCGGTCTGCGCGGGCGCGGCCGCCCAGTCGGGCGGGAGCGGCCCGGGCGGCGCCGGCCGCGGCCCGAACGGGACCGGCTCGGAGATCCCGAGATCCGCCAGCCAGCCCGCCTCGAATCCGGCAACGTCGACCCCCAGCGCCGCGCTGAACGCCGCATCGTCGCTGACGCCGCCCGCGTAGCTGCGGATCAGGGTGACCAGAGCCTCCTGGCCATGCGTTCGGATGAGGTAATCGATCGCCGACACGCTCTCGTCGTAGGCGAGCCCGAATCGATCGGCCGTGGTCGGGAACTGTCCGACGAGTGCTCGCAGGGGCATGATCTCGCCCGCTCGAGCCGTCCGCTCGACGTTCCTGCGCGCGCTCGTGCTGTAGCCCTCGGACAGGTAGACCGCGAGCCCCTCGTTGAGCCAGTGCGGCGGGTCGTGGAACGGGTTGTTCGTCGCGGTGCCGAACACGAGGTGCGTCAGCTCGTGCGGGATGACGATCCCGACCCACGATTCACTCTCGGCCGACGGCGGGATGTTCGCGAACAGCGTCCGGATCTCGGGCAGCGCGATGCCGCCGACGTTCTCGCGCAGCGCGGGCCCGAGGACGTCGTAGAACGGCTTCGTGTCCGCGTAGATGAAATAGTCGATCGGCTCGGTCTCGGTCACTCCGAGCAGGTCGCTCGCATCCTTGACCGCCTTCTCGCCGATCGCCAGCGCCCGCCGCCCGAACGCCTCGTCGCCCTGGTACCAGTGCACGCGAACAAGGTCGCCCTGCAGCGTCGCCCACGCGAAGCGATCGTCCTCGTACAGGACCGTCTCCGGCGGCCCGTCGACGACGTGCCCGTCGTCGAACGTGACCCGGAAGCCAAGCTGGACGTGCGTGTTCGGGTAGATGCTGCCGGCGGGCGTCTCGAACGTATACGTGAGCAGGTGGTCGCCCGTGCCCGGGTTCGCGACGTCGGCGAGGAACGTGTGCGCGTCCGACCCTTCCCGCACGTACGCCTCGACACGGTGTACGCCGCTCGGGAGCGAGACTCGCTGCTCCAGCTTGATGCCGTCGAGAAAGGTGGCGCTCACGGTCGCCTTGCCGAACGTCGGCTCGGCTGCGGCGACGCCGGAGGCGAGGGCGGCGACGAGCACGAGGGCGAGCGCGAGGGCCGAAGCGGTCCTGCTCACTGGACCCACCCCATCCCGGCCATGCGCAGGATCCCGAGGCCGTTGCCACCTGCGCCGAGCAGGCCGTCGCGCGACAACGACCAGTCGGTGCTCACGAAGAGCGGGACGACCGGGACCTCGCGCTGGACCTCCGCCAGCGCTCGCTCATAGGCCGCCTGCGCCGTCGCGGCGTCCCGTGTCCCGAGCGCGTCGGCGATGGCTCGGTCGAAGGCCGTCGAGGACCAGTGGCCGTAGTTGTCCGAGCTGTCGCTCTCGAGCAGCACGCCCAGGAAGTCGTTCGGACCGACGTAGTCGGCAACCCAGCCGGTCAGCCACATGTTCGGCGGGTCGTTGGTCAGCCGCTCGAGGTGATCCGCCAGGACGTCGAGCTCGACATGCATCCCCAGCTCGTGCTCGAGCTCGGCGGCGATGGCGTCGCCGATGCCGGCCGTGCCCGCGGCGAAGAAGATCGGCGGCAGCCCGGACCCACCCGGATAGCCCGCGTCGGCGAGCAGCCTGCGGGCGTTGTCCGGATCGTGGGCCGGCAGCCAGTTGCCATCGCCGCCGCCGGGAATGCCCGGCGGGACCATGCTATGGGCCGGCACCTGGCCGCCGAACGCGCTGAGCCCGATGACCCGCTCCCAGTCAACCGCCGCCCCGAGCGCCTGGCGAACCCGCACGTCGTTGAACGGCGGCTTGGTCGCGTCGAGGCCGAGGTAGGTCAGGGCAAGCGACGGCGTCTCGCGGAGCTGCTCTCCGAGATTCGGGTCAAAGGCGATCCAAGGCGCGTCGACGAGCGAGATCCCCGTGTAGTCGACGTCGCCCGCCTCGAACGCGGCGACCGGGCTGCGCCCGCCGATGTCGAGGACGAGGCGGACCGTCGGGATGCCCGCCGGACCGGCCCAGTACCGCTCGTTGCGCTGGAGCGTGATCTCCTCGGTGCTCGAGGCCGCGACGGAGTAGCCGCCGCTCACCACCGCATCGACCCCGAACGCCGCCTGGCCGTCGCGCCACGCAGCCGGGGGCACGACGCCGAAGATCGGCGCCGAGACGATCGCCGGGAAGTCCGCCCCGGGCCGCTCGAGCTCGACCTCGACGTCCGCGCCGTTCGCCCGCAGCCCGACGGTCGACGGGTCGCTCGACTGGCCGGCAAGGTAGGCCCGGGCACCCTTCACGTCGATCAGCAGCGCGACGAGCGGCGAGGGATGCGCCGGATTGAGGAGCCGGAGCCAGCTGCCGACGACGTCTGCCGACGTGAGCGGCGTCCCATCCGAGAACGCCAGGCCCGGGCGCAGGTGGAACACCACGCGCCGCCCGTCCGCGGCGACCGCCCAGCTCGCGGCGAGCGCGGGCTGCAGCTGGAGTGCCGCGTCGTATGTCGTCAGCGTCTCGTACAGCTGGGCCGTGATCGCCGCGGTCGCGGCATCGCTCTGTGCCGCCGGATCGAACGTGCCCGGCGCCTCGACGAGGATCCGCACCTCATTCCGGTCGACCGCCCGGGCGGGCGCAGCGCCGGCGTGGACGAGCAGGACCATCGACAGGAAGGCAAGGGAGACGAGGAACGCCCCGGCGCGACGCCGGTCCGGCGAGCGATGTGTCAGGCGCGCCACCAGTCGAGCGTCTGGATGAGGCGTTCGTCACGGCCCCACGACTCGAGGCGGCGTTCGATCGGGATCGGCAGGCGGACCCGCGCCGAGGCCGTGTAGCCGTTGCCAGCGAGGCCGAGGAGAAGGGCGAACACGCAGGCCCACTGGCGCATGCCGCGAGTATGCCAGCAGTCCCCCTTCGGCTCGGGTCGAGCGAGCGGGAAGGCCTCGCGTCGCATCGCCGGGGGAACGATGCGGCCCCGCGAGGCCCCGTCCGAGATAACGTGAAACGGCCCTGCTCGTTAGGCTTCCGACCGCATGAATCCACACCTAACCGCACCGTGACGTTGCGCCTGCGCGACACCCTGACGCGGGCGGTGCTCCCGGTCGAGCCGCTCGAAGCGGGCCGGGTGCGGATGTATTCGTGCGGGCCGACGGTGTACCGCTACGCGCACGTCGGCAACCTGCGCACGTTCCTGCTCGCCGACCTGATCCGCCGCGCGTTGCTGTACCACGGGATCGACGTCCGGCACGTGCAGAACATCACCGACGTGGGGCACATGCGCGCCGACGACACGGGTCGCGAGGTCGACCCGATGCTGATGGCGGCGGGACTCGAGGGTCGCTCCTCCCGCGAGATCGCGGAGGCGTACGAGGCCGCGTTCCATGCCGACACCGCGCTCCTCAACCTCCTCCCCGCCCAGGAGTACCCACGCGCCACCGAGCACATCCCCGACATGCTCGCGCTCATCGAGCAGCTCATCGGCCTCGGGCACGCCTACCTGACACCCGAGGGCAACGTTTACTACGCCGTCGCGACGTTCCCGGGGTACGGCGCGCTGTCGGGCAACTCGCTCGACGAGCTGCGCGCCGGCCATCGCGGCGAGGTCGAGCCGGACAAGCACGATCCGGCCGATTTCGCACTGTGGAAGGCGGCCGGCGAGGGCCGCGAGCTGCGCTGGCCGAGCCCCTGGGGCGAGGGCTTCCCGGGCTGGCACATCGAGTGCTCGGCGATGGCGCTGCGCCATCTCGGGCCACGGTTCGACATCCACACCGGTGGCGAGGACAACGTCTTTCCCCACCACGAGGACGAGATCGCCCAGTCGGCCCCGATCGTGGGCGGGCCGCCGGCTCGGCTGTGGGTGCACGGCGCCCATCTGCTCATGAGCGGCCGCAAGATGTCGAAGTCGGCCGGGAACTTCCAGCGGATCACGGAGCTGGTCGAGGCAGGCGTCGACCCGCTCGCGTTCCGCTACCTGTGTCTGACAGCCCGGTATGCGCGCAAGCTCAACCTGTCCGATGCGTCGCTGGCCGGCGCGGCTGGCGGACTGGCCTCGCTGCGCGCCGAGCTCGCCGGGCTCGGAACGGCTCCGGCCAATGGTCCGTGGACGCCGCCGCCCGCCGTCCGTGCCGACGACTCGCCGGCCCTGGCGGACCGTGCCCATGCCCCTGCCGCGCCCCTCTCGCGCCGCGGCAGCGACCTCCACGAGCGCTTCGCGGCGGCGATCGACGACGATCTCGACACGCCGATCGCGCTCCGGATCGCGCGGGAGACACTTCGTGCCCAGCTCCCCGAGGACGAGCGGCGGTGGCTCGTGCTGGACATGGACTTCGTGCTGGGCCTCGACCTCGATCGCGCCATCCCTTCGGCAGCGCCGGCAGAGCCAGGCTCCAGCGCGTTCCGGGAGGCACTCCCCGAGGGCGCCGCAGAGCTCCTCGCCGCCCGGACGGCCGCGCGCGCGAAACACGACTGGCCGGCCGCCGATCGCCTGCGCGACGAGCTCCGGGCCCTCGGCGTCGAGGTCGTCGACCTGCCCGACGGCACGTCTGAGGCGCGCGCCCTCGCCTAGCCCGAGGCGAGATCCGGGCGGGTCCGGAAGCGGTCGAGGATGCGATAGAAGTTCCGCTTCGAGAGCCGGTCCCGCTCGGCGGGCGGGGTGTCGCGCCAGGCCGCCGGCTCGCCACGCTCGACCGGCAGCCCCGGGACCGCGAGCGCTCGCCGCGGCGGCCTCCCCTCCCCTTCGTCCCGCAGCACGAGGCTCCACCAGATGTCGAGGTTCCGGTAGAACCCGAACGCCTCGTCGATGGGACCGCGCGCCGCTGCATCCGCACGGCGGAAGGCCATCAGGTAGCCCTGGATCGCGGCGGCATCCACGGGAATGTCCACGGCAACGACCTCGTCGAAGCGACGGAGGTCGCTCGAGACGAGACCGAACGGCCCCGTGATCGCGACCGTCGGGTCGCCGAGCGCCTCGACCAAGGGCGTGATGACGTCGCCCACCGGCGTGATCGACGGGTCGAGGACGACGACCACCGCCGCCCGTGACCGGCGGATGCCGATGTTGAGGGCCGCGCCCTGCCCGAGCCGAGCGCTCGTCCGAATGACCTCGACCGCGTTGGCGTCCGTCGCCAACTCGTCGATCGCGCCCTGCGCGACGCCATCGGCCACCACGATCACGTCGACGCCGGCCGGCGCACCGTCGACGAGTCCAGCAAGCGAGCGCCGATTCGCGTCTTCATCGGGCGATGCGACGAAGACCACGGTCGCGAGCCCCGTCGCCGGCTCGTCGAGCCGGCTCGGCACCGCGTCGCTTCGACCGTACCGAATCTCGCCTGCGACCTCGACGTCCGGGGGGCTCGCGCGCCCCAGCCGGTACTTGTTGCCAGAGTCGGTGACGCGCCACCCGGCTGCCTCGATCTCCTCGCGGAGCCGATCAGCGGTCGTCCAATCCCGCGCGGCTCTCGCCTCCGAGCGGCGCCGCGCAGCGTCTTCGACCGCCGGCGGAACGTCGCGCTCGGTCAACCTCGCTCGGCCGGGCCCGCCTCGGCCAACACTCGCACCACGGGCAGCGGCTCGGCGCGGTACGGCGCCTCGCCATCGATGTCGCCCATGAACTCGGGCACGTCGGCATGCCCCAGGATCTGGCGGATCGCGATGATCTCGCCGATGTGGGACCAGTAGTGGTAAATGACCCGCTGCACGGTCGATCCCACGGTGCGGGTCTGCGGCTGGCGGGTGCGCGGCAGCCACGCCTCAAGCGCGGCCGTGTCCAGCGTGTTGAGCACCTGGTCCGTCGCCGCCGTCACTGCGCGCCACGTCTCCAGCGCCTGCGACAGCGGCGGGGTCGACGCTGGCGCGCCGCTGACCCCGTGCTCGTTCGCGGCGGGCACGGGCGTGACGCCCTGGAGCCGCGTCAGGAACGAGAGCTGCTCGTGCCAGGCGAGGTGGGACACGATCCAGCCGATCGAGTTCATCGGCTGAAGCCGGACCACGCCGTCCTTCTCGGGGATTCCGTCGAGCGCGCGCAGCCACTCGCGGCGAGTGAACCGCAGCTGGTCGACGAGGGGATGCGCCATGCGCCGCATGGTAGGCCCACGGCCCGCGGCGTCCTTCAGATGCGAATAACGACGAACGAGAACCAGTACTCCCCGTCGGCATCGGAGCGCCGCTCCATCGGGATCTCGAGGTCCCGCGGTCCGACCGGGCCGTGGGTCGGGTCGTCGGCGAAGACGAGGACGATCCCGGGGCCGGAGCTGTCCGCCGGCTCGAGGTTGATGTGGATGTGCGCGGGGATCTCGCCGTTCGGGTCGGGATCGCTTGCCGCCCGAACGGTTCGCAGCTCGAAGCGCCCGTCGGCATCCGTGCTGAGCTCGGCCTGGTAGTAGCAGCAGATGAGCTCGTCGCTCGCCGTCGCGGGGCCGTAGTGGGCGTGCGCGTCGGTGTGCCAGACGGAGAAGCTCTGGTTGGCGCGGACGTCGCACGTCCACGAGAGCAACACGCCCTCGAGCACGAAGCGCTCGCCCTTCGCCGGGGACGGGGGCAGGCTCGCCGAGGGCCCGAGCTCGGCCACGGCGGATACGTTCGGTGCAGCAGGGGCGTACGGCGGACAGCTCGCCGCGGGCGTCGGGGCCGGAACGAATGGTGTTGGCGTCGCCTCGACGGCCGTCCCGACCGATGCCTTGACGCTCTGCGCCGGTCCCGTCGGGCTGCTCGCCGGGCTACAGGCCAGGACCGCAAGCGCAAGCGGGGCGACGAGGAGCCCCCGGCGGATCGATGCCATATCGAACGATGTACGGCCGACCAACACCGCCCCTTCCGAACGCGAGGGAACCATCGCGCCGGCTCGGTCGTCTCGCGCCCAACACCCCGGCCCACCTGCCAGGACCGGCGCTCGAGATCCGGAGGTGCACGATGCGCCGACGATTGCCGGCAGCATTCCTCGGGGCCGGTCTGGCCCTTCTGGTCGTGGCAGGTCCAACCCTCGCCTGCGGCGGCCTCATCGGCCCGAATGGCGCGGTCAACCTGCTCCGCACGACGACCCTGGCCGCGTATCACGAAGGGGTCGAGCACTACGTCACCGCGTTCCAGTTCCAGGGCGGTGGTGGTGCATTCGGCTCGATCACGCCCCTGCCGGGCGTCCCGTCGAAGGTCGAGAAGGGCGGCGATTGGACCCTCCAGCGGCTGATCCGCGAGACGAATCCGCCGGTCCCCGCGGCGCTGGACGCGGTCCGGTTCGAGGCCGCCGGCGCGCAGGTCCTCATGACGGTCCGCATCGATGCCCTCGACATCACGGTGCTCAAGGGCGGCTCGGCGGATGTCGGCCAGTGGGCTGCGGATCACGGCTTCCGACTCCCGCCGGACGCCCCCGAGGTCCTCGAGTTCTACGCCCAGCGCTCCCCGATCTTCCTCGCGGCGGTCTTCGATGCCGATGCGGCCAAGGCGCGCGACCAGGCGATCGGCGACGGGACGCCGGTCCACATCACCATCCCGACGCCGAACCCGTGGGTCCCCATCCGGATCCTCGCCCTCGGCAAGACCGGCGCCGATCACGTCGACGCCGACGTCTACCTGCTCACCGACCACGCTCCGGCGCTGCTCCCAAATCCGACCGGCGCGAACGGCATGCGCCTGGACAACAGCCAGCAGGCCTCGCAGAGCCTGCTCGACGACCTCCGCTCCGACCGGGGCATGGAGTGGGTACCGAGTGATGGCTGGCTGACCAAGATCGCGATCGACGCCAACGCCCCGCAGCTGTCATACGACCTCGCGATCGACGCATCCGGCATGGGCGTTCCTTCGTGGGTCCAGGCCGGCCTCGCGCTTCCCAACCGGGCGATCGACCAGCTGACCTGGCTCCGCGTCGTCCTCGGCGCGGTCCTGGCGATCGGCGTCCTCATGTTGGCTGTGGCGATCGCGCGGGCCGGCGCGGCTCGGTCCAGCGCGTCGAGCCTCACGCCGCAGGGCTGATCTCGACCATGTTGCGAACCAGGGCCCGCCTCTTCCTCGGGGCGGGCCTCGTCGCCCTCGTCCTCGTCGCCGGCGCGGCCGTGGTCGCGCTCGCCCGCCCGACACAGCCCGTGACGACGGCGGTGACGATCGAGATCCATTACTCGCATTTCAACCCGTCCGAAATCGCGGTTCCCGTGGGCGTGCCGGTCACGATCACGCTCCGCAACGACGACCCCATCGATCACGAGTGGATCATCGGCGACGACGCCGTGCAGCAGAAGCACCGGACGGGAACCGAGCTCCTGCACCCGTCCATCCCGACCGAGGTCGTGATCGCCGCGCTGTCCACGCGCACGACGGTCGTCACGTTCGCGCAGGCAGGGCAGCTCAAGTACATCTGCCACCTGCCCGGCCACGAGGCCTACGGCATGGTGGGCGTCGCCACCATCCGCTAGGCGCCTTGCTCGACCTCGTAGAGGGTGTGCGCCTCAAGTCCATGCGCTTCGCGATGGACGCGAGTGGCGGTTTCGCGATCGGGCGCGTCGACAAGACAAAACACCTTGCCGTTCTCTTCGTCGACCCAGTAGTGCTTGTAGTCGACACCGTACTGGCCCTGGACCCGAACGTCGGCGGCATGCGCGCCGGCGACATCCTCCGCCTTCACCCCTGGAATGTCGTGGACGTCCATGTATGTCGGCATCGATTCCTCCTCGTTGGGCTCCCGCCGGGTTGCCTTCCTCGCACGTCATCCGGCATCGACTGAAGCGTAGTCCCGGATTGGGGTCAGTGGCGTTGCAACAGCGTGCCTCCGTGAGACCGTCCGCCAGCAGCCTCGAGCTTCCGCCAGCCGCCGGCGCGGTTGTTGGCGACGATCTGGCGGAACATCTCGAGCAGGGCAGGCCTGTTGATCACCTCGCCCTCGTAGATCGCGATCTGGCGACCAGTCGCGTTGCCGTGGCCCGCCGTGATGATCCGAGCCGGGTCGGAGACCGTCGGGTCGTACAGGAACACGTTCACGTGGTCCTTCGTGGCGAGCAGGGCGCAGATGTTGCCCTCGAGCACGAAATATGGCTGGACCGTGCGCTTGATCGTCTCGACAACGTCCGGATCCGCGTCGTGCACGATCTCGCGCACCTCGCGGCAGATCGCCTGCTGCCACGCCGGCAGCGCGTCGATATATCGATCCACCCGTGGGTCCTTGAGGTACGTCACCCAGCGCATGGTATGGAAAGGCGCCACGGTCGGGGCATGACCGAGCCGGCTGACGGCGTCAGGCCGGCGTCAGGTATTCGGATAACCGGACCGGGGATTGGTGGAACCCTGACGCTTTCGGATGGCACGCGGCCAACACTGGCCGACCCTAGGCTGGCGCTTCGCCGAGAATCACTCGCACCCGATGCGTGCCCCCGTCGTCAACGAGCGGAATCAGAGCCCCGGGGGCAAGCCGCTGGTCGTCCAGCCACGCGATGCCCACCCGGCCGTTGACGCCGTGAGGATTCTCCACCGTAAGCTCATAGCGACTCGAGCGGTAGCGGTACGTGATCTCGTAGCCGGGCCATGACCGAGGGATGGATGGCTCGATCAACAGATTCGCGCCCCGGACCTTGAAGCCGAGGATCGACTCCAGCCCGGCCTGATACATCCAGCCGGCGGAGCCCGTGTACCAGGTCCATCCGCCGCGTCCGACGTGGGAAGGCTCGGCATACACGTCGGCGGCCATGACGTAGGGCTCGACCTTGTAGCGATGCACGCCCGCGCGCGTGGCCATGTGGTTGATCGGGTTCAGAATCGAGAAGAGCTCGGCGGCCTTGTCGCCGTCCCCGAGGGCCGCGAAGGCCATGGCGGACCAGATGGCCCCGTGCGTGTATTGACCACCGTTCTCGCGGATTCCGGGCAGGTAGCCCTTGATGTAGCCCGGGTCCACGTCGGACCGGTCGAAGGGCGGGGTGAACAGGAGGACCAGCCCGTCGCCACGGCGGACGAGGTACTCCTCCACCGAGGCCATCGCCCGTCGGGCGCGCCCGGGATCGCCCGCGCCCGACAGCACGCTCCACGACTGTGCGATCGAGTCGATGCGACACTCGGCACTCAGGGCGGAGCCGAGCGGCGTTCCGTCGTCGAAGAACCCGCGCCGGTACCAGTCACCGTCCCAGCCGTGCCGCTCCAGGGCGCGGCGGAGTGCCTTGGCGTGGGCCCGCCAGCGCGCTTCCCGCTCGGGCTCATCGCGCGCCTCGACAATCGGGAGAAATGCCGTGATGGCCGCGTGCAGGAACCAGCCCAGCCACACACTCTCCCCACGCCCCTCATGGCCGACGCGATTCATGCCGTCGTTCCAGTCGCCGGAGCCCATCAGCGGTAGGCCGTGGGCTCCCAGCCTCAAGCTGACGTCGATCGCCCGCGCGCAATGCTCGAAGAGCGACGCCCGCTCACTCGATATGTCGGGTTGAAAGTACGCGTCTTCCTGCTCTGGACGGAGCTCCGGGCCGTCGAGGAAGGGAACGATCTCGTCGAGGACGGCCTGGTCGCCGGTGACGTCGAGATATCGGCTGGCCACGTAGGGCAGCCAAAGGCGGTCGTCGGAGATCCGCGTGCGGACCCCGCGACCAGACGGCGGATGCCACCAGTGCTGCACGTCGCCAGCCACGAACTGATGTGCTGCGGCGCGCAGGAGCTGGGCGCGCGCGAGGTCCGCCCGGGAGGTCGTGAGGGCCATGACGTCCTGGAGCTGGTCCCGGAACCCGTATGCACCGCCCGCCTGATACAGCGCGGCTCTCGCCCACAGGCGGCACGACACGGCCTGGTACAGCAGCCACGAGTTGAGCACGATGTCCATCGGTCGATCAGGCGTGCGCACCTGGATGGTCTCGACGAGATCCAGCCAGCGGCTTCTCGCCGCCGTGAGCGTCGCCCAATGGTCGGCCGCCCGGGTTCGGCGGATGAGGTCGGCCACGGCGGCCGCATCGTGAGCCGCGCCGAGCAGGACGACGACTTCCGTCCGCTCCCCGGTGGCCAGCTCGAAGCTCGTCTGGAGCGCAGCGCATGGGTCCAGACCCGCCCCGGCCTGCTGACCGAGCCGATAGCCCCGCTCCAGCGCCGCCGGTCGATCGGGTCCGCCGTTCCGGCCGAGGAATTCCGTCCGATCCGCCGTCCATGCAGTCTGCCGCCCCCCGAGGTCGAGGAAGCCGACCCGCCCAGCGAACTCGGTGTTCCAGGGGTTCCTCGCGAGCAGGGCGCCCGTCTCCTGCTCCACCGAAGTCACGACATGCGGTGCCGCCGCCCCCCGCTCCGTCCCCAGGACCCACTCGACGTAGCCGGTGACCGATAGGCGCCGTGGTCGGCCCGATCGGTTCTCGATCGACAGCACGGACAGCTTCACCGGATCATCGGGCGCCACGAACTGGACGAGCTCGAGCACGATCCCGTCGCGCTCGTGATCGAACCGGCTATAGCCCATGCCATGACGCGCGACGTACGTCGAGCCGTCGTATCTGACCGGAAGCGCCGTCGCCGTCCACAGGTCGCCGCTGTCGTCGTCGCGGATGTAGATCGCCTCCCCGGCAGGGTCGGCGACCGGATCGTTCGACCATGGGGTCAGTTGGTTCGCGCGGCTGTTCTCCGACCATGTATACCCGGCCCCGGATTCGGAGACCTGGAACCCGAACGACTCGTTGGCGATGACGTTGAGCCACGGTGCGGGTGTGGCCTGGCCCGGTGCGAGCATCGTCACGTACTCGCGCCCGCCGTCTGCAAAGCCACCGAGGCCGTTGAAGAGCTCGAGCTCGGGACGCGCCGTTGACGCCTGGGGCTCCACGCTGCGCACCTGCTCGCTGGGGGGCCGCGGAACAGTCCGGACGGGACGCTCCAGGCGGAGCACCTGGTCCGCGAGACTCCCGCCGCGGCTCAGCACCACGGCGCGCGCGGCTGCCTGGAGGAGTGTCCTGTCCTCCCCGGGAAGGCGATCGCCACGCAGGACGTAGACACGGCCGCCGCCTTCGCTACGTTCGCGACCGAGTGTCGACTGACTCATCCTCACGAGGGCCTGGAGCGCGTCCTCGAGGTCCTGCGCATACGACGCCGCATGTTCGTTGACGATCACGAGGTCCACGTCGAGGAGCTTCAGTCGCCAATACTCATGCGCCCGCAGGAGCTGGCGGACGATATCGAGGTCCGCCACCTCGTCGATCCGGACGAGGACGATCGGCAGGTCGCCGGAGATGCCGTGCGGCCACAACCCGGGCGCACCGCGCTCGTTCCGGGCCAGTACGCTCGCCGCCGGCCGGAGCGTCGGATCCGAGTACAGGATGCGGTTGGCCAGCCGCTGGAAGAGATGAGCCTCTTCGGCGTCGATGCCGAGGTGCCGAAGCTGCACCTGGGCCTGCGTCCACGCCAGCGTGGCGGCGCGCTCGAACGTTGCGGCCTCGCGGTACTTGTCCGCGAGGTCGAGGACGTCGTCGCGGGAGTCGGCGACGACCGTCGAGAAGATCACGCGCGCTGTCTCGCCGGGTGGGAGTGCGACACGGCACCGAAGGCTGAAGATCGGGTCGAGCACCGCGCCGACGGTGTTGGACAGGGGCCGGCCATCGATGACCGACACCGGCGACCGGACCGAGCGGCCGCGGCCGAGGAACCGCGCCCGGTCCGTCTCATACTGAATGTGCCCGATCGTGCGCTCCTCCACCGCCATCACGTGGGCCGCCCACACCTGGCGCTCGAGCTTCGACCGCGGGCGACGAGTCGCCACGAGTGCGCTGATCTCCTCGGCGAACTCGGTCTGGACGAAGAGGTTCTGGAAGGCTGGATGGGCGATGTCCGCCGCGAGCGGCGCCAGGACGATCTCGGCGTATGACGTGACCTCGATCTCCCGAGCCCGCGAGCCGAGGTTCGTGAGCGAGATGCGTCGGATCTCCGCATCGTGCTCGGCCGAGACCACAACCGTCATGTCGGTGACGATCGAGCCGTCCCGCCGGGAGAACTCCGCGTGCTCCTCCGAGTAGCGGACCTCGTACGAGTCCGCCTCGCGGCCACTCGGCTGGTGGCCCGCCGACCACACGCTGCCACTCTGCATGTCGCGGAAGAACAGGTAGGCGCCCCAGGCATCGCGAGTGACGTCCTCCCGCCACCGGGTCACCGCGAGGTCGCCCCAGCGGCTATAGCCCGATCCCGCCGCGGTCACCATCACCGCATACCGCCCGTTCGAGAGCAGGTGCGTCCGCGGGGTCTGGTCGTGGGGGGACCTGAAACGCCGCAGGACCGGCGGAACCAGCTCGCGCACATCCGCGGCGCTCCTGACCTCGTCCGCTCGCGGCCGGGCGACCAGAACGTCGCGAGGCATCCGCTCCTGGAGCAGGAGCTCGGTCGCCTGGACGATCGGCGCCGCGTGGAAGCGCCGGACCATCACGCCGTCGTTGAGGACGTTGCCGATGGCCGCCAGCATCATCCCCTGGTGGTGCGCCATGTAGCTCCTCACGACGGCGACCGACGCGCCCTCGGGTAGCCTCGAGGTCGTGTAGTCGAGCGCTTCGTGGAGCCCGTAGCGTCCGCTCGCGCCGGCCGCGCCGAGTCGGGCGAGGTTTGCGACGGCAGCCTCGGGCCGGACGAGGGCGCCGAGGGCCGTTGCGTAGGGAGCGATGACGACATCCTCGGCAAGTCCCCGCTTGAGCCCCAGACCGGGAACGCCGAAGCTGGCGTACTGGTACGTCCGTTCGAGGTCGCGAGCATTGAACGCGGACTCGGACATGCCCCAGGGCACGCCGCGCTCGGCGGCATAGCTCATCTGGCGGCCCACGACGAGCGCGTAGGTCTGATCCAGCAGGCTCCCGGCAGGCGCACGCATCACCAGCGCGGGCATCAGGTACTCGAACATCGAGCCGGACCATGAGACCAGCGCCGAGCCCCGCCCGATCGGCGTCAACGCGCGACCGAGCCGGAACCAGTGCTCCGCTGGCACGTCGCCCTTGGCGATCGCCATGAAGCTCGCGAGTCGCGCTTCGGACGCGAGGAGGTCGTAGTAGCTGGGGTCAAGCGAGACGTCCGCCACCCGATAGCCGATGGAGAAGAGCTTCCTGGTGGGATCGAAGAGGAACCGAAAGTCGGTTTCGTCGAAGAGCCGCTGCGCGAGATCGGCGAGGGCCACCAGGCGGCGCGCGATCGCAGTGGCGGCAGGCCGGTCGTCGCCGGCAGCGGTCCGTTCGAGGGTTCCATCGGGCGCGACGGCATCCAGCTCGAGGTCCCGTGCGTGGCTCTCGATCGTGCTCACCGCGCTCTCCGCCCACGCCACGAGCTCGCTCCCGACGCCCTCACCGCGCTCGGCCGTGAAGGCCCAGGCGACATCGGCAAGCGTCCGGGCATGCGTCGCGAGGGCCGTCAGCAGGGCCGCCCACGTATCGGCGGGCAAGGCGGGGTCGGCGGGCATTGCGTCCGCAGCCGTGGCGAACGGCATCAAGGCCTCGTCGAGATGGTTCCGGCCGAGCGTCTCGGTGCGGAGGTCGTCACCAGTCCCCGCCGCTGCGAGTCGGGTGAGCTCGATCGCGTCCCGGATGCCCGCGAGGGCGCCCGAGGTCGGGAGGGGACGCTCCAGCATCTCGTGGCATGCCTCGGCGAGGACAAGGAGTGCCGCGCACAGGTTGCCGCTGTCAACCGACGATACGTATGGTGGGTCGAGCGGCTTGAGCTCCCGCGTGTCGTACCAATTGAACAAGTGGCCTCGGTGGCGATCCAGGCCGGCCACGGTCCCCAGACACGCCTCCAGACGCTCGACTGCCTCGAGCGTGCCGATCCAGCCGAGGTCGCGTGCGCTCAGGATGGACAGCAGGTACATCCCGATGTTCGTCGGTGACGTTCGGTGCGCGATGACCGGCGCCGGCTCTTCCTGGTAGTTGTCTGGTGGCAGCGCGTGATCCTCGTCGCCCACGAACGCCTCGAAGAAGCGCCACGTTCTCCTGCCCACGAGCCGGAGCTCCCGTGCCTCGCTCGCCGAGAGCTGGCGGCGGGCCGCTGCCTCTGGCGCGATGCTGAGAGCGCGCGTGATGGCCGGCGCGAGGAGCCAGAGCACGATGAACGGAAGGGCAACCGGCAACGCGACGGGGTTCAGGGTGGCGACGAGGACCAGGACGGCGAAGGCCAGCATCACACCGCCGGCCATCACCCCGTAGAAGCCCGGGAGGTCGAGTCCGAGACGGCCCTCCGTCTGCGAAGCGGTCGTCCATTCGAGCAGCCTCCGGTGCGTCACCATGACACGCACCAGGGTCCGCACGATCGCATCGGCCATCCGCACGGCCTGATGGGCGAGGACGGTGATGTCCACGGCGATCCGGGTCGCGGCCAGGGCGACGTCAGCAGCCACCGCCCGCACGTGGCTGCGCTTCGAGATCCCCTTCCGCCGCGGCAAGAGCGCCGCGGCGACCGGTAGGGCCGCGGGAACGACCCATGCGAGAAGTACGAAGGCCGTCCACGCGGGTGCCGACATCGACGGCAGGGTCCACGCCGCGACCAGGGTCGCGAAACTCAGTGGCGTCGACAGGGTGCGCCGCAGGTTGTCGAGCATCTTCCAGCGGGCGATGCCGGGCAGGCGATCGCGCGCCGTCCGTCCGCGAGCGTCGCGCGACCGGGCGAGGATCCAGGGCAGAAGTTGCCAATCGCCGCGCGCCCAGCGGTGCTGGCGCGCCGCCGAGACCAGGTAATTGGAGGGAAACTCCTCGAACAGCTCGACGTCGGTTACCAGACCGGCCCGCGCGAACGTCCCCTCGAACAGATCGTGGCTCAGCAGCGCGTTCTCGGGGACCCGCTCGGCCAGAGCCTGCTCGAAAGCGTCGAGGTCGTAGATGCCCTTGCCGGTGTACGTTCCCTCCGCGAACAGGTCCTGGTAGACATCGGACACCGCGGACGCGTAGGGGTCGATGCCGGCTGGCCCGGACGAGATGCGCTGGAACGGCGTCGCGTCCCGCTCGGTCGGAAGCGTCGCGGTGATCCTCGGCTGGAGGATCCCGTAGCCCCGGGTGACGCGGCCGGAGCGACTGTCCAGCCCCGCCCGATTCAACGGGTGCGCGATCGTGCCGACGAGGCGCGCCACCGCTCCGCGGGGCAGGCGCGTATCGGCATCGAGGGTCACCACATAGCGCACGCCCGAAGGTGGTGTGGAGCCGGGCAGTGCCGAGGCGAGGTAGTCCGTTTCCGCGGACCCGCGAAGGAGCGCATTCAGCTCGTGGAGCTTCCCGCGCTTTCGCTCCCAGCCCATCCACCGGGCCTCGCTCTCGTTCCACCGGCGACGGCGATGGAACAGGAGGAACCGCGCACCCCCGCCCGGGGCCTCGCCGTGCCGCTCGTTGAGCACGTCGACCGCGGCGACAGCCGTGGAGAGGAGGTCGTCGTCATCGTCGAGCTGCTCGGTTGGTGCATCGCGCCAGTCCGTCAGCAGCGCAAACCGCACGTCCCCGTCGGGGTTGCTCAGGTAGTGGATCTCGAGGTTGCGGACCTGCTCCTCAACGTCGGTCTCACTCAGGAGGAACGTCGGGATGGCCACGAGGGTCCGCAGCGAAGTCGGCACGCCTTCTTTCAGCTCGAGGCGCACGACCTTCGCCGGCCCCACCGCCTCGGAGGTGACCCGGTTGACGAGGGCGATCGCCAGGTCCGATCCGGGTCCGAGCGCAACGACCGCGAGCACGAGAACCGCCGGCCAG
>VBGT01000027.1 GCA_005889475.1 Chloroflexota bacterium
CGTGCCCACGACCGCGAGCATGTACGCGCCGTTGAACGTGCCGTGCGGGACCACGAGCGAGTCGATCGCTCGAGCCCAGTCCGGATGGGCGAGGGCGGCGGAGATGACGTAGGCGGCCGACACGAGCAGGCCGATCCCGACGAAGAAATACTGAACCCGGCTGAAGCTGCCGCGCGAGATCAGCGTGATCACCGCCGCGGCGGCGAGGAGAGCGCTGACCGGCGTGGGGATCCCGAACAGCGACAGGGCCGCGCTGATCCCGGCGAACTCCGACACCGTCGAGCCGAGGTTCGCGCCGATCATCGTCAACGCGGCGAAGGCGGCCCACCGAACCCCGAAGCGCTCCCGGATCAGCCCCGTCAGTCCCTGCCCGGAGGCGAGTCCGATCCGCGCGCCGATCTCCTGCGTGATGAACAGCGCGACCTGCGTCGCGAGGAGGACCCACAGGAGGTCGTAGCCGAACCTGGCGCCGGCGAGCGAGTAGGTCGTGATTCCGCCGGCGTCGTTGTCCGCGAACCCGCTGACGATGCCTGGGCCGAGCACCACCAGGACGGCGGCGAAGCGTGCACGCCTGCCAAGCGACCGGACGCTGCTCCTGCTCGGACCGACAGGTGTTGACCGGCTCTCCTCCCTCATCGCCCCGTCCGCGAGTACAAGCGGCGCAGCCGTCGCTTCCACCCTGTCGGCATGACCGTATCGAGCGCGTCGTCGATGGTCACGATGCCCTGCAGCCGGCGCTCGTCGTCCACCACGGGAACGGCCAGCAGGTTGTAGCGCGCGACGACCTGGGCGACCTCCTCTTCATCCGCCAGCAGGCCGACGGCGACGGGCTCGTCGTACATCACCTGGGAGATCGGCGTATCCGGCTTGGCGACGATCAGGTCGCGCAGCGACAGGACACCGACCAACCGCATGTCGGCGTCCGTGACGTAGACGTAGTAGATCGTCTCGGCGTCAGGCTCCAGCTCGCGAAGCCGATCGATCGCCTGGGCGGCGGTGAGGGTCGCCGGCACGGCGATGAACTCGGTCGTCATGCTCCCGCCGGCAGAGTTCTCGGGATATCCCAGGAGACCCTGAACCTCTTCGGCCTCGTCCTGCTGCATGAGGGCGAGGAGCTCGCCACGCGCCGCGTCGGACAGGTCGGCGACCAGGTCGGCAGCGTCGTCGGGACTCATCTCCTCGAGGATGTCGGCCGCTCGCTCCGGCTCGAGGTCCTCCAGGATCTCGACCTGGGTGTCGGGCTCCATCTCTTCCATCGCATCGGCCACCGCTTCGTCGGCGAGCGAGGCAAGGACGCCGGCGCGATCCTTTGGCACGAGCTGGTCGATGATCGACGCGAGGTCGGCCGGATGGAGCTCGGCGAGTCGCGCGTGAGGTACCCGTAGCTTCACCGACGCGATCGAGCTCTCGACCGGGTCGACGTCCTCCCAATCGATGTATCGCTCCTGGAGCGGCAGCCGGAGATTTCTCGCGAGCGTTCGGAACGGACCCTCGATGCCGAGGCGCCGGAGCAGGCCGGCGGCACCGACATCGACAGCGACGAGACGGAGCGACCCCTCCACGTCATCGAGGCTGATGTCGTTGACCCGTACGACGCGACGGCCGTCGATGTCGACGATCTGCTTGTCCATCAGATCGACCTTGAGGCGGATCTCGTCTGGTCGCTGCTGGAACTTGGCGATGTCGAGCGTCGACGTGTTCAGCCGCGCGCCGGTGGCGTCCATCGTTGCCACCGTCGACCAATGCAGGAAGATCTTGCGGCGATCGGTCGCGACCACGAGGCCGGTAACAGGCGGGTAGCGCTCGCCCACCTCCACGATGAGGTCTGCCACCTTGCCCATCGGCTCATCCCGCGTATCGCGGACGGGCCGACCGATCAATTGGCTCAGATAGAGCATCAGCCACCTCAGCCTGTAACGGGCTCGATCGAGTAGAAGACGCCCACGGCGCGGATGTGCGCGCGGGCCAGCCGGTACACGATGTTCGCCGGGAACGGCTGCTGGCCGGTCGCGCGAATGGCGCGGTCGCGTTCATCGCCCGGCTCGAGCCGGCGTGCCCGCACGCTGATCGGCGCCGTCCGCCGGAACGCGACGTCAGCGGTGCCGGCGGCCTCGAGGTTGCGGGTCCAGCTCACGTCGCCGTTCGGGTGACCGAGGAACCAGCGGTCACGGTCGACGAGCAGCGTCAGCAGCACGCGCCGGTAGGCGCCGGACTTCCGGCCCGCGACCCGCAGCTCGACGACGTTGCCGAGACCCGCGCCCGACGCCTGCCACGACCCCCGGATCAGCGGATCCATGAAGCCGATGAACGCGTACATCGCGGGCAGGGCGCGGCGCCAGAATCCGGAGGCGCGCGGCGGCGGAAGCTCCACCCGGGCAAGATAGACGCCCATGACCTCCCCCGGCACCCTGGCCGTGGCGACGCGCGGCCTGCGCAAGAGCTACGGCTCTCGCCTCGCCCTCGACGGGCTCGACCTGTCCGTGCCCAGCGGCGTCGTCTACGGGTTCCTCGGGCCGAACGGCGCGGGCAAGACAACGACGATGCGCCTCCTGACCGGGCTCCTCCACCCGGACGCCGGCTCGATCGAGCTGCTCGGCCAGCCGTTCCGGCGAGGCGACCGGCGGCGCCTGTTCGAGGTCGGCGCGCTGGTCGAGTCGCCGTCGTTCTACCCGTACCTGTCCGGACGCCAGAACCTGCGCGCACTCGCGGCGGCGGGAGCGTCGGTTTCGGCGGGGCGGATCGACGAGCTGCTCGAGCTCGTCGGCCTGCGCGAGCGGGCGAAGGACAAGGTGTCGGGCTACTCGCTGGGCATGAAGCAGCGGCTCGGGATCGCAGGGGCGCTACTCAGCGACCCGAAGCTGCTCCTCCTCGACGAGCCCGCGAACGGCCTCGACCCGGCGGGGATCGTGGCCATGCGTGAGACGCTCCGCCGCCTGGCTGCCGCGGGGAAGACGGTGTTCGTCTCGAGCCACCTGCTCGCCGAGGTGCAGGTCCTCGCCGACGTCATCGGGATCATCGCCGCGGGCCGGCTCGTCCGCGAGGGCAGCCTCGAAGCGCTCCTGACCGATCAGGGCGTCGTGCGCGTGCGTGTGGGGCGGGAGCAGGCGGACGCCACGCGCGCCGCGCTCGACGGCATCGCTCCCGAGATCGCGGTCGCAGGCGGCGGTGTCGAGGTCTGGCTGACCGTCCACGTCGAGCCGAGCCGCGCCGCCGAGGTGAACCGCCGCCTCGCCGAGGCCGGCATCTATGCCTCGGGGCTCGAGGCCGGCACGGACCTCGAGCCGCTGTTCCTGGAGCTGACCGGCGGCGGCGCGTCGGCCGAGGGCACGATGCAGGGCATCGCCCGATGAGGATCTTCGTCAGCGGGCTGCGCAAGCTGGTCGGTCGGCCGGCGTCGTTCGTCTCGGTCGGGCTGCTCGTCGGTCTCCTCGGGCTGATCATCATTGCCTCGGCGACGGTCGCGCAGCGGTCCGAGTCACCGAACGCAGGCGCGCGGGCGCTCGCGCTGGTGACGTTCCCCGGCGCGTATGACCTGATCCTGTCGTTCATGCTCGGTTTCGGGGGGCTGGTCGCGGTCATCTACGGCGCCGCGATCGCCGGCTCGGAGTGGGGCTGGGGAACGCTCAAGAACGCGGTCGCTCGGGGCGAGAGCCGGACCCGCTACGTCCTGGGCACCTTCGCCGCGATCGTGGTCATGGTCGCGGCGGGCCTGGCGCTCACGTTCGTCCTCGGTGTCGGGATCGCCCTGGTTGGGGCATCGCTGGCGGGCGTATCGACCGCCGGGCTGACCGACGCCGATACCCTGGCGCGCCTGCCGGCACTGGCCGCTCGCGGCTGGTTCTCGGTCGTCGAGCAGGCCGCCCTCGGGTTTGCGATCGCCACGCTCGCCCGGAGCCAGCTGGCCGGGATCGGGGCGGGGATCGCGTTCTATTTCGGCGAAGGCTTTGCCTCGATCTTCCTGCCCGACATCATCAAGTACATGCCGTTCTCCGTGGCCCGCGCCGCGGTCGACACTGGCGCGACCGGTGGCGGAATCGGCGGCGGGGGGCTGACCCAGGCGCTCGCACCGGACACGGCGCTGCTCCTCGTCGCCGCCTGGCTCGTGGGTTCGCTTGTCGTTGCCGTGGGATTCACCGAGCGGGCCGAGATCACGGGCTGAGCCTGGCGCACGCCGCCGCTGAGCCTGGGCCCCGTCGCCCGTTCCTGCCAGAGCCGCCTGTTCCTGTCAGATCTGCGAAATACGCAGCACATGGAAGGCCTGCCGCGCCATGTTCTGACAGCGCTGCAGAATGCGGAGCCCTGTCAACTCCTGGCGTCTTCGGGGCCGAGTTCGACGCCACCCGCTGCGAAATACGCAGAAATGACGAGAAGATGCGGGCAGGTCCGCCGCGCGGAGGTCGCACGGCCGGGTACGGTCGGCAGCTGAAAATGTTCGGAGCGGCTCCCGAAGGAGCCGCTCCGATGCTGTCCCGGTGAAGGTATCCGTCGAAACGGACGCTTCTGCCACGCGTCAAGGGCATCTATCACGTCGGCTGCACCGACTACCCTGACCCAACCTACCCATGACCTTGCCGCTGGGGCAGCTGACCCTGCGCGAACGCAGTGCACTCCGTAGTCTAGAGGAGGAGGCCCTCGAATCCAAGGGTTTTCGTCACGAACTTGGTAAAAATCCCTTAACGGTTCGTGCTCACGGGCGTCTCGCCGGCCTTACAGCCGTGTTGCAGTGCCATGTGTTGGCAACTTCTGTCACAGCCGCCGGTCACTCCTCGACGATCGTCACCGAGGTCATCGCGACCGGCGAATCAGGCATGTCCTTGCTGTTGCGCGGCGCGCTGACGATCTTGTCGACGACGTCCATGCCCTTGGTGACCTGGCCGAAGATCGTGTAGTTCTTGGGCAGCCGGCCGGACAAGTCGGCGACGCAAACGAAGAACTGGCTGCCGTTCGTGTTCGGCCCGGCATTGGCCATCGCGAGCGCCCCGCGGCCGTAGTCGCCGTGGATGGGCTCGTCGGGGAACGTGTAGCCCGGTCCTCCGGTGCCGACCCGCGCGGCGTTGAGGCTTGACTTCTTGCCGTGCTGCCCGTCACCCGCCTGCGCGACGAAGCCCGGGATGACGCGATGGAAGATCACGTCGTCGTAGAAGCCCTTCTTCGCGAGGTCAATGAAGTTCTGGGCGGCCTTCGGCGCCGCCTGGGTGTAGAGGTCGACCTCGATGTCGCCAACCTCGGTCGAGATGGTCGCGCTGGTCATGGCTGGCTCCTCGTTACTGCGTGGCCGCCGGAGCGGTGCTGGTGGAAGCTGGGGAGGCACTCGGCGGCGGGGCATCCGCGGCCGTCACCGAGGTCATCACCACCGGGTCCAGGGCCTGGTTCCCGGAGTTGGGGCCGCTGTTCGGCATTGCTGCGATCGCGTCGACGACGTCCATGCCGGACGTCACCTCGCCCATGATCGCGTAGGGGTACGCGACGGACGGGTCGGTCAGCGCCGCATTCGCATCATCGGACAGGACGATGAAGAACTGCGACCCCTGGCTGTCCGGGTTCCCGGTTCGGGCCATCGCGAGAGTGCCGCGGTGGTACGTCCCGTTGAGCGGGTCGTCCTTGATCGTGTAGCCGGGCCCGCCGCTTCCGGTTCCCGCGGGGTCGCCGCCCTGGATCACGAAGCCCGGCACGAGGCGATGGAAGACGATGCCGTCGTAGAAGTGGCAGGCGACGAGGGCCACGAAGTTCCCGGTTGCGATCGGCGCCAGCGCGCCATCGATGCGCATCACGATCGTGCCCTTGGCGGTCTCGATCGTCACGATCTTGACCTGGCCCGCCGCGAGCGGTGCGGGCTGGTTCGTCGGACAGGTGCCGTCACCGTGACTCTGTACGGCGGCCTGCGTCGCACTGCCCGACGCGCTCGGGCTGGGGGCGGCAGCACCGAACGGGTTGCCGATGAGGAACACGGCGCCGCCCACCACCACCGCGGCGATGGCCAAGGCGAGGATGGCCGGGTTGTAGCCGCGGCTCCGGCGACCCGAGACGCGGCCGCCACGGACGGCCTTGGGCCGAACGCCGGACGCGGCACGCTTCGCCGCCCGGTTCTGGGCTCGGGTCAGCTGCCGAGCCCGTTCCGACGCCGCGTCTCCTTCGCCCATCCCGGCGCCGGCACTCCCTGCGCCGGCACCGCCGACACCGCCGACGAAGGGCTGCGAGGTGGGGCGCTGGCCTGGTCCCGCGGGCGGGATGCGGCGGCCTCGACGGCGGAGCGGTCTCATGCGGCGGCCTCTCGGGCGGTCTCGTAGTCGATCGCCCCGGACAGGAGCGCCTCGCCGAGGATGATGCCCGCTGCGCCCGCGTCGCGCACGCGCCGGACCCCCTCGACGTCGCCGACGCCGCCGGCGACGAGCAGATCAGCGTCGACGGTCCGGGCGATGGCGGCGATCTGGCCGACCTCCGCGTCGCCGGTCGCGTGGCCGAGCACGAAGCGCCGCACGCCCCGGCCGGCGAGCTCCGAGAGAAGGTCGTGGAGCGTCGGTGTGGCCGGGCGATGCCACGGAAACGCGGCCAAGCGGTCGGCGCGCGCGTCGAGCCCGACCGCCAGCCAGTCGCCCGCGACGTCGAGGCAGGCGCGCAGCACGGCCGCATCGTCGGCCACGGCCAGGCTCGTGACGACCCGGGTGGCGCCCGCCGCGAAGGCGACCTGGATCGCCTCGGCAGAATCGAGCCCGCCGGCGAGCTGGAGCGGCGTCGCGACGCGCCCGGCGATCGCGCCGATCGCCTCGAGATTGACCGGTGCGCCTCGCCGGGCGCCGTCGAAGTCGACCACGTGGACGAGCGGCGCCCCGAGGCCGACGAAATGCTCGGCGATACGCTCGGGCCGATCGGTCGGCGCCCCGACGCCGGTCGAGACGCCGGGCCAGAACACGACCCGCGAGCGCCCCTTTTCGATGTCGATCGCGGGGATGACCTGCACCGAGCCGTCAGGCGGGCCGGGCCGGCGCCCGTGCCGGAGCCGACACCGCGCCATCCGAAGGACCGGAGCTGCCCTCGCCGTGCAGCGCCCGCCGGTGGAAGCTGATCGGGAGCGAGCCGCCGCGGAGCAGCGCGTCGTGGAACCCGCGCAGCGAGAAGGCGCTGTCGAGCCGGCGATGCTCCTCCTCCCGCAGCTGGAGCAGCAGCACCTTGCCGAGCAGGTAGGACAGGTTGTATGTCGGCGTGTAGGTGTAGCGCCGTGCCTCGGCGAGGGCATTCGGCCGCTCGAAGGAGGTGTGCGCCACGAGGAAGTCCGTCGCCTCCTCGATCGACACCTCGCCCCGGTGCATCCGCACGTCCAGGATGATCCGGGCGGCGCGCCAGATCGCGTCCGTCGCCAGGGCCAGCCGGAACTCCGGACCGTCGTCGAAGCTCTGCTCGCGCATCATCTGCTCGCTGTACATGCCCCACCCCTCGACGAACTCGGGGGCGTCGACCTGGGCCCGCGTCAGCGACGGGTGGCGGGCGGCGAGCGCGAGCTGCAGGTGATGGCCGGGGTACGCCTCGTGGATGCTCGTGTTGCTGATCGAGGCGCGATAGTGCTCGCGAAGGGCGTCGGGATGATCGTCGACCGACGGCGTGACAACGTACACCCCGACCGGCGCCGGGTCCCACCGGGCGGGCTCGAAGTACGCCGCGAAGGGCATGACGCCGCGGAGGTAGGGCGGCGTGGCGATGACCTCGACCCGCTCGTCCGGCGGCACGGTCACGATGTCGTGGTCGATCAGGTGCTGCCTGGCGCGACGCATGTCGTCGCGGTAGCCCTCCAGGGCCGCCTCGAACGTCGACGGATGGTCGGCCTTGACGCGGGCGATGACCTCGGCCTCGGTCGCGGCGGGATCGATCTTGCGCGCGGCCGCGGCCCGATCGGCATGGTTGCGCTCGAGCTGCTGCCACCCGATCTCGAGGATCGCGTCGGCATCGAGGCCATCGAACGCGCGCAGCCGGAGGAGCTCGTCGTACCGCTCGCGGCCGATCGGCCAGTCGGAGGTCGCGTCGGGCAGGATCTCGAGCAGCCATTCGGCCTGGTCCTCGATCGCCTTCTTGGCGCGCTCGACGGCGCCGCCGAGGCGACGGCGGTCCGCGGCAGCCACGTCGGCGCCCTGCATCTCGGCTGCGGCGACGATCTCGTCCAGGAAGCGCGGCACATTCCGGCTGGCGTTGAGCTCGATCTCCAGCCACGGCGCGACCTGGGGCACGACCGCACGACTGCGGTATGCGGCGAGGAAGACGGGCGCCGCTTCGAGCCGGGCGGCGATCGATTCGAGTCGCTCGGGAAGTGGCGCGAAGTCGCGGGTGAACAGGGGGAACAGCGCGTCGCCAAGGGCTGACGCCCCGGTCGAGCGACGCTCCCAGACCCGAACCGTCTCCGCTCGGTAGATCGCCAGGCGGACGTGATGGAGCTCCAGCTCACGCTCGAATCGCGCCTCCGGCGAGAGCCCGGCCGGATCGAACCCCTCGAGCGAGGCCACGTGGGCCTTGTCGCGCTGGATGTCCGCCAGCACTCGCTCCCGCGACGGGTCCGCCAGCTCGTGATCCCAGGCATGGATGCCGAGGAGCGTCGCGAGCGTCGGCTCCGACTCGACCACCCGCCGGAAGCGCGATTCGACGAGGTCGTAGAGCCGGTCGTCGAGCGGCCCCGGAATGGCCGCCGGCGTGGCGCGCGTGAGCTCGACGCCGCCGAAGCTTCGGGCCGTCACCGAGTGCGAGGTCGCGCCACTGCCGTCAGGCAGCCGCGCCCGCGAGCCGGTCCGGCGAGGGCTCGACCGGGGCGTGGTCCGTCTCCGCCAGTGCCTGCCGGAACGCGTCGATGGCCGTCTCGATGTCGGCCTGCTCGACGCCGTAGTGGGTGACGGCACGGACCTGGCCGTGGGGGTAGGCGACCAGCAGCACGCCGCGCCGCTCGAGTGCATCAATGAACGCCGGGCGGTCGCGCTCGACCTTGAAGATGACGAAGTTCGTGGTCACCCGGGCGGGATCGAGGCGGCCCGGGGTTGGTTGCGCGACGTCGCCGGCGGAGACGATGCCGTCCATCTCGGCCAGTGCCTCGGCCAGGCGGCGCGCGTTCGCATGGTCGTCGGCCAGGCGCTCGATCATGCCCGCGGGCCCGTCGCGCAGCGCGAGCAGCCCGGGCGCGGCAAGTACGCCGACCTGGCGCATCCCGCCGCCGAGCAGCTTCCGTGCCCGGCGCGCCTTCCAGATGAAGTCGCGGCTTCCCACGACGACGCTGCCGACCGGGCAGGCGAGGGCCTTGGACAGGCAGAACGTCAGGCTGTCGGCGGGCCCGGCGAGGTCCGTCGGGCGATCGCCCAGGGCCACGACCGCGTTCCAGAATCGGGCGCCGTCGACGTGCAGCGGTACGCCTCCATCGCGCGCAACCTGAGCGATCTCGCGCGTGTACGCCGCCGACAGCGGCTGGTTCATGGTGTGCGCGTTGGCGTTCTCGATTGCGACCAGACCGGTGATCGGCTCGTGGACGTCGGTGGGGTCCCGGAACGCGGCGCGAACCTCGCCGGGGTCGAGCGTGCCGTCCGGCCGCTCGCGGATCACCCGGATCGAGCTGCCCACGACGACCGCGTGGCTCGCGGCTTCGTCCATGACGATGTGGCTCTGCTCGCCGGCAATCGTCTCCTCGCCGCGGGCGAGGTGCGCCATCTGGGCCACGAGGTTGCCCATCGCGCCGGAGGCGACGAACAGCCCGGCCTCCTTGCCGAGGAGCTCGGCAGCGCGCTCCTCGAGGGCGATGACGGTCGGGTCGTCGCCGAAGACGTCGTCGCCGACCTCGGCCTCGGCCATGGCTCGGCGCATCTCGGGCGTGGGCTTCGTGACCGTATCCGAGCGAAGGTCGATGACCGGCATTGGCCCGCGAGGATAGCGCGGATGGGTCTGCTATCCTCCGCGTTCGCCGCACGGACCCGTGGTGTAGCGGCCCAACATGCCAGCCTGTCACGCTGGAGATCGCCGGTTCGAATCCGGTCGGGTCCGCCACACGACCGCATCCATCCGACGCCCCGTTCGCCCGCCCGAACGGGGCGTCTCTTCGCCCGCTACGCGGGTCAGGGCCCGCCCGGTACCTTCGTCGGACGGACGAGGGTGGTGCGTGCAGGCATCCTTCGTTCGTGATCGGCTCGATCGGGTCGCGTCTTCGGCTCGTCCTGCGGCAGCCGGGCTTGAACCGCGCTGTCGGCGCGGTCGACGCGTCGGACCTGCCCGAGGTCGAGTTCGTCGCGTACTCCACGAGCGAGCGCCTGTCCGGGCGTATCCGGCTCGATGCGGCGCGCCTCACCGACATGCTCAACGCCCATCGCGAGTACGTGCTCGTGGACGCCCTCGCCGAGCGACTGCCGGAGGGCGGCTCGATGGTCGTCCCGGAGATCCTCATCCGGCGCCACGAGCTCGCGCTCGTGCGCGTGGGCGGGCCGCGCGGCGATCGCGCGCTCCGCATCCCGACCACGAAGCACCGCCTCGTGATGCGCTCGGGCCGCTACCTGATCGCCGGCCGGCTGCACAGCCATGCCGGCGAGGACCCCCTGGCCGCGCTGCGCCGGCGCGATCCGATGGTGCCGCTGACCGACGCATCGATCATGTTCCGCGTCCGCGCCGACATCGTCGAAGAACCGGCAGGCACGATCGTCGTCAACCGCGACCTCGTCGAGTGGGTCCGCGAGGGCGAGCTGGACGCACGGAGCTTCGACCTCCCAGCCTAGCCAGCGGCCGCGCCAGCCTCTCGGGCCGCGACGTCGTTTGCTTACCATGCAGCCGTGCCGCCCGAGCCGAACCCCGGACCCCTGGCCGGCCTCCGCATCGTCGACTGCTCGACCGTCCTCGCCGGGCCCTTCTGCACGATGCTCCTGGGCGACCTCGGCGCCGACGTGATCAAGGTGGAGCCGCCGGAGGGCGACGCGACACGCGGCTGGGGCCCGCCCTGGGTCGGCTCGAAGACCGATGGCTCGCGGACGGCGGCCTACTACCTCGCCGTGAACCGCAACAAGCGCAGCCTTCGCCTCGACCTCTCGCGTGACGAGGGTCGGGAGGTGCTTGCGGCACTCCTGCGCGCCGCCGACGCCGTCGTCGAGAACTTCCGGGTCGGTGGATTCGCCAGGCTTGGCTTCTCCGACGAGATCCTGCGCGAGCTCAATCCCGGACTCATCCACCTCGCGATCAGCGGCTTCGGGACGCGCGGCCCCGACGCCGACAAGCCCGGCTACGACTTCGTGATCCAGGCCGTGGGCGGGCTGATGTCGATCACGGGCGAGCCCGAGGGCCGGCCGATGAAGGTCGGCGTGGCGATCAGCGACGTGGTCAGCGGCCTGTTCGGCGCCGTCGCGGTGCTCGCCGGCCTGGTGGCGCGGGAGCGCGACGGCGCGAGAACGAGCGGACCGCCCGCCGGCCAGCGGATCGACGTGTCGCTGCTCCAGAGCACGCTCGCCGTGCTGGTGAACCAGGCCCAGAACGCGCTCGTGACCGGAAGGGTGCCGATCCGGCGCGGCAACGCCCACCCGAGCATCGTCCCGTACGAGACGTTCGCCACCGCCGACGGTGAGATCGCGATCGGCGTCGGCAGCGAGCGCCAGTGGGCGCGTTTCGGGCCCGCGATCGGGCTGCCCGAGCTCGCCACGGAGGCGCGGTTCGCCACGAACGGTGACCGGGTCGAGCATCGCGCCGAGCTGATCCCAATCCTCGCCGCACGGTTCCAGACCGCAACCAGCGCCTCGTGGCTGCGCGCCCTCGATGGGGCGGGCATCCCCGCCGGGCCGATCCTGGACCTGCCGGCCGCGTTCTCGTCGCCCCAGGCGGTCGCGCTGGGCAGCCGCGTCCCGGTGCGCCACGACATCCTCGGCCAGGTCGACCAGGTGGGCATCCCGTTCGAGCTGTCGGCGACGCCGGCGGGGATCCGGACGCCCCCGCCGATGCTCGGCGAGCACAGCGCCGAGATCCTGGCCGAGGCGGGCTACGGCCCCGACGCGATCGAGCGGCTCGGGAGCGAAGGGGTCATCTAGGCCGTCGCCGGCTGCGCGATCTGCGCCAAGGGTCAGCCCGCTGCGATCGGGTCCAGTCGCCGGCGAAGGTGCCGTCCGGTCAGCGAACCGTCCTCCCGGACGAGCTCGGCCGGCCGTCCCTCGAAGATGACCCGGCCGCCGTCGTGGCCGGCGCCCGGCCCGAGGTCGATCACCCAGTCGGCCCGCGCGACGACGTCGAGGTTGTGCTCGATGACGATCACGGTCCGCCCGGCGTCGACCAACCTGTCGAGCAGGCCGATGAGGTTGTCAACGTCCTGCATGTGCAGGCCGGTCGTCGGCTCATCGAGGACGTACACCTCGGTATCCGTCGACATCTCGATCGCGAGCTTGAGCCGCTGGCGCTCGCCGCCGGAGAGCGTGTCGAGCTCCTGGCCGAGCGAGACGTAGCCGAGACCCACGTCGGCGAGGCGGTCGAGCATCACCTTGACCGGCTTCTCCGTGAAGAAGCCGCGCGCCTCCTCGATCGACATCGCCAGCGCCTCGACGATGTTCCGGTCCCGGAGGCGGTACTCGAGGACCTCGTCCGTGTATCGGCGGCCATCGCACACCTCGCACACGCTGACGACCTCGGCAATGAACCCGAGGCTCGTGTAGGTCTTGCCGAGACCGTTGCAATTCGGGCAGGCGCCCTCCGAGTTCGCGCTGAACAGGGCAGGCTTGACGCCGTTCGCCTTGGCGAATGCCGTCCGGATCGGGTCGAGGATGCCCGTGTACGTCGCCGGGTTCGAGCGTCGCGAACCGCGGATGCCGGACTGGTCGATGACCGTCACCGACGGGTCGGTCCGGGGCAGGCAGCCATGGATGAGCGAGCTCTTCCCCGAGCCGGCCACGCCGGTCACGGCGACAAGGACGCCGAGCGGCACATCGACCGAGACGTCCTGGAGGTTGTGGAGTCGGGCGTTGCGGATCGGGATGGAGCCGCGGGATACGCGCGGCTGCGGCTTCAGCTCCGGCCGGACGTCGAGGTGTCGGCCCGTCGCGGTCCCCGACGCGACCAGCCCCTCGACCGTGCCCTCGTAGACCACCGTCCCGCCGTGCGGACCAGCGCCGGGGCCCATGTCGACCGCGCGGTCCGCGATGCGGATCACCTCCGGGTCGTGCTCGACGACGAGCACGGTGTTGCCCTTGTCGCGGAGGCGCTGGAGCAGCGCGTTCGTCCGTTCCACGTCGTGCGCGTGCAGCCCGATGGTCGGCTCGTCGAAGACGTACGTGACGTCGGTCAGTGGCGAGCCAAGGTGCCGGATCATCCGGGTGCGCTGCGCCTCGCCGCCGGAGAGCGTGCCGGAGGCCCGGTCCAGGCTCAGGTAGCCGAGGCCCATCTCGACGAACGAATCGAGGCCGTCGCCGAGCGCCGCGAGGAGGGGCGCCACCGACGGTTCCTGCAGGCGCCCCACCCATGCGGCAAGGTCGCTGATCTGCATCGCGCAGGCGTCGGCGATGCTGATGCCCTCGATCTTCGAGGACCGAGCCGCCTCGTTGAGCCGGGTGCCGCCGCAGTCCGGGCAGGAGCTGAACGTCACCGCTCGATCGACGAAGGCGCGGATGTGCGGCTGCAGCGCGTCGACGTGCTTCGACAGGATCGACTTCTGGATCCGGGGAACCAGGCCCTCATAGGTCAGGTTGATGCCGTTGATCCTGACCTTGGTCGGCTCCCTGTAGAGAAAGTCCTGGAGCTCGGTCTCGCTGTAGTCGCGGATCGGCGTGTCCGGGTCGACGAAGCCGGACTCGCTGAACATCCGCGTCGACCAGCCGTCCGCGGTGTAGCCCGGAACGCGGATGGTGCCCTCATTGAGCGATTTGCTCTCGTCGTAGAGCTGGCTGAGGTCGATCGCGGTCGCGGTGCCCATGCCCTCGCAACGGGGGCACATCCCGCCGGCGACGCTGAAGCTGCGGCTCTCCGTCCGGCCGTCCCCGCGATCGATCTTGATCGCCCCCGCGCCACTGACCGACGGGATGTTGAACGAGTACGCCTGCGGCCCGCCGACATGCGGCCGCCCGATCCGGCTGAATACCACCCGCAGCAGCGCGTTGGCATCGGTGACGGTGCCCACCGTCGAGCGGACGTTCGCGCCCATCCGCTCCTGGTCGAGGATGATCGCGGTCGTCAGTCCCTCGAGCGAGTCGACGTCGGGGCGGGCCAGCGTTGGCATGAAGCCCTGCACGAACGCGCTGTAGGTCTCGTTGATCAGCCGCTGCGACTCGGCGGCGATCGTGCTGAAAACGAGCGAGCTCTTGCCCGACCCCGAGACGCCGGTGAACACGGTCAGCCGGCGTTTCGGGATGTCGAGGCTGATGTCTCGGAGGTTGTTCTCCCGGGCGCCCCGGACCTCGATGGCGCCCCAGTCATCGGCCAGCGCTCAGCCCGCAGCTTTCTTCACGAGCTCCGAGATCCGGGACTCGACCTTGGGCGTCAGCTTTGTCACCGCGAACTCGGTGCCCCACATCTCGCCATCGTCGAGGCTTGCGTCGGGTTGGAAGCCGAACGTGGAGTAGCGGACCTTGAACTTCGACTTGGGCTTGAAAAAGGCGATGACCTTGCCGTCCTTGCCCTCCCTCGCGTACGCCGGCATCCCGTAGTAGGTCTTCGGCACGAGTGCGGGAACGGCGGCCGTGACGATGGCGTGGATCCGCTCGCCCATCGCGCGGTCATCGGCGGGCATCTTGGCGAGGCTCGCCCGCAGGTCCTGCAGGCCCTCGGCGCGCTCCTCGGCTGGGCTGCGACCAGAGGCCGACTTTCGCTCGCGGGCGGTCGCGGCGACCGCCGCGCGCTCTTCCTCGGTGAACACCTTGTCATCGTTGCGCGTTTCGTAGCGGTTCTTGGTTGCCTGCTTGGTGGGCACTTCGTGGCCTCCTATCGTGGGGTGGGCTCAGGCGGTCGCCTTCTGCGCGGCCTTGCCCTGCTGGAGGATCCGGATCGGATTGCCGAACGGATCGCGGATGCCCATGTCGGTGCCGTAGAAGTGGTCCGTGGGCTCCTGGGTGAAGTCGGTGACGCCCCGCTCCTTGAGCATGTCGTACAGGCCGCGCGCATCGTCGGTGATGAACACGAGCCCGCCCAGTGCGCCCTTCGTGATGAGCTCCCGGAGCTGCGCCGCGGTCGCTTCGTCATGCAATGGCGCGCCCGGCTGCTCCAGCGAGACCTCCGTGCCCGGCTGGCCGGGTACGCGGATCGTCAGCCAACGGTACTCACCCTGGCGGACGTCGTTGCCCTTTTCGAGCCCGAGCTTGTTGACGTAGAAGTCGAGCGCCTCGTCCTTGTCGAGGACGTAGATCGAAGTGACATTGAGCCTGGTGATCATCTTGGTTGGTTCTCCTGTGTGGGGGTAGATGCGGACGTCACGCACCCTAGGACGCGATGGCGGGGTTCGCTTCTCCAAAACTGCTCGATTGCGTCGACTCTCCGGCCGCCGCTCTGGGCCGCATCGCCGCCAGCTGAACGCAGTGGGGCGCGACGATTGGACCATTGCCCAACCGGTATCCCGATGGGGTTTCGCCCACGATCCTGCGGAAGGTGCGGCTGAATGTCCCAAGGCTCGTAAAGCCCACGTCGAAGCAGACCTCGGTCACGCTCCGATCGGTCTCGCGGAGCAGAAACATCGAGCGCTCGACCCTCCGTCGCTGCAGGTATCGGTGCGGCGTCTCGCCGAAGACGGCACGGAAGCTGCGGCTGAAGTGCGCGGGCGAGATGTAGGCCACCGCGGCCACGGCGCGGACGTCGAGCGGCTCGGCGTAGGCGCGGTCCATTGCGTCGCGAGCGCGCAGCAGGCGCCGGTTGAGATCCTCGGCTTCTCGGCTCACGTGCTCAAAGATCCTCTCGCCGGAAGCGTAGCCAGGCAACGCCGAGCGCCGCCGCGATCAACGCGATCGACGCAGCGACGGTCCGGCCCGGGTCGACGTCGGGGCCGAGCTCGCCAAGGACCGTGGCCTGGGCGACCTCGGCGAGGCCCGTCGGGAGCCATGGATTCAGGGTGATCACCGTCGACGCGAGCGCCAGTACGGCGAAGGCCATGAACCCGATCGCGGCCGCGCCGGCCGGCGATCGAACGGAACTCGAGGCCGCGAGCGTGATCGCCGCGTAGACGAGGGCCGACAACCAGGCGAGGAGCCACAGCTGCGCCCAGTCGATCACGGACTGCGGCTCGAAGAGGAGCGCGACGTAGAGCCAAGCGGCGACGACGGTGAGCGCCGTCGCCAGGCCGAGGATGAGCGCCAGGGCCACGAACTTGGCCCACAGGAACGCGCCACGGCTGACCGGCTTGGCCAGGACGAACGACGCCGTGCCGGCGGCTCGCTCGGTCGCGATGCTGCCCATCGCCAGGAAGATGGCCGCGACGGCGCCGAGCTGCCACAGCAGGCGGACCAGGACGTCGACGACGTCGGGCACCCCGGTCTGGTTGATTCCGATCTCCGGGTCGACCTGGCCGAACACCCGCGTGATCGCAGGGAGAGACTGGACGACGATCGGCAAGGCAATCCCGAGGACGACGAACAGGCCGCACACGACCGCGATTCGGTACGAGCGCCAGGCCTCCACGACCTCCTTCTCGAGGATCGCTCGGTAGCCTCTCACTGGACCACGTCCCGAAGCTGGCCCACGAGCGCCGAGATGTCGGTCCGTTCCCTCCGGACTGCCACGATCGGGAGGCCCGTCGCGACCACCGCCGGGAACAGCTCCCGGCCGGCGCGGACCTCGTCGGCGATGCCGACGCGGAGGATGCCCCCGACCACGCGGACCTTGCGTACCCACGCCTCTCGCCCGAGGCGCGCGACGAGGCCGCCGAGGGCGAGGCCCGACCCAGGCTCGACCTCGATGACGTACTCCGACGCCGCAACCCGTTCGAGCAGCTCGGGGATGGACGCGCGCATCACGGCGCGTCCTCCGTCGAGGACGACCACGCTGTCGCAGGCCGCCTCGGCGAGATCGAGGTCACCGGTCGCGATGACCATCGTCATCGACTGGCGAAGCCCGCGCAGGAGGGCCAGCATCTCCTCCCGCCCGGCCGCTTCGAGCCAGCCGAGCGGCTCATCGAGGAGCAGCACGTCCGGCTCACCGATGACCGCCTGGGCGATCCCGAGCCGCTGGCGCATCGACAGGGGGTAGTCGTCGATCTTTCGATCGGCGGCGTCGGCGAGGCCGACCCATCCGAGCCTGGCTTCGATCCGGGCGGGAGCCTCCGTGCGGCCGATCCCGAGCAGCTCGGCCGTGAAGGCAAGCAGCTCGCGGCCCGTCATCCAGTCGTAGAAGGACGGCTCCTGATCGAGGACGCCCACCCTGTCGCGCGCGGCGAGGCCGCGGCGCGAGTCGAGTGGCACCCCCGCGAGCGTCACCGAGCCGAATGTCGGGCGGGCGAGGCCGGCCAGCAGCCGCATCGCGACGGACTTGCCCGCGGCACTCTCGCCCACGAGGCCGAGGCACGTGCCGATCGGGACCTCCAGGTCAAGATGGTCGAGCGCGAGGACCTTGCCGAAGCGCTTCGTCAGTCCGCGCGCTTCGATGACGAGCTCGTGCACCGCGTCACCGTACCCGGGGAGCCGGTCTGCGTCCTCCGGGGCGAGCGTGGCAGTGCTTCACGCCGCCCTTGCTAGACTCGCCGCGCCGGCGTCGCCGCCTCTCGAAACGCCGGGTGGAGGGACCTTCGACGATGGCCGATTCCCGCGACCGCTGGGCGCTCATCCTCGGCGGCTCGTCGGGTATGGGCGAGGCGACCGCCCGCGCGCTCGCCGCCGCCGGATACAACGTCTGCGGGATCCATCTCGACTTCCGCGCCGGGCTGCAGCACGTCGACGAGCTCAAGGCCGACCTGGCGAAGGCCGGCGCCGAGGTGCTGTACGTGAACATGAACGCGGCCGACGACGAGAAGCGCGCCGCGGCCCTCGCCGAGCTGGGCGCCCGCTTCGAGGCCGCTCGCGCCGGGGGCCGAGATCCGTATGTCCGGGTGGTCATGCACTCGCTCGCGTTCGGCAGTCTCGTCCCGTTCATCGCCGACGACCCGAAGGCAGCGGTCGACCGCAAGAAGATGGAGATGACCCAGGACGTGATGGCGAACAGCCTCGTGTACTGGGTCCAGGACCTGTACCGCGGCGGGTTCCTCCGCGAGGGCTCGAAGGTCTACGCCATGACCTCGGAGGGCTCGTCCCGGGTCGTGCCCTCGTACGGGGTCGTGTCGTCGGCCAAGGCGGCGCTCGAGTCCCACGTCCGGCAGCTGGCGATGGAGCTCGGTCGGCTTGGGTCGGGCATCACGATCAACTCGATTCGAGCGGGCGTGACCAAGACCCCGGCGCTCATGAAGATCCCGGAGCACGAGATGATCATCGCCTCGGCCATGGCCCGGAACCCGACGGGGCGGATGACCACGACCCAGGACGTCGCCAACGCGATCGTTGCCCTCTCGGGCGAGGGCACGGGTTTCATCAGCGGCGAGATCATCGGCGTCGACGGCGGGGAGTTCATCACCGGCTCGTGACCGAGCGCGTGCCCACCTCGCTCCGCCCGTTCTATGCCGACTGGGCGGGCTACAACCGCCGAACGATCGAGGGCCTCCGGACGCTGTCCGACGACGACCTCGCGTTGCTCGTTCTCTCCGTGCGCGACGGCGGCGGGGAGCCGTGGCCGGTCTGGGCGGTGGCCGGACATACGGCGGCGATGCGCGTCTTCTGGCTGTGCGATGTGTTCGGCGAGCCGGGAGCGGAGCTGACGCCGTTCGAGGGCGACACGCCGGGCTGGGAGGACGACCTCGCGCATCCCCGCACCGCTGCAGAGATCGCCGGCGCGTTCGAGTCGACATGGGCGATCGTCGCGGGCTGTCTCGACCGCTGGACGCCGGCCATGCTCGGCGACGAGATCCGTCGCGACGAGGCGGGTCGGCCCTCGGAGGTCCATACCCGCCAGTCGATCCTGCTCCGCCTGCTCAGCCACGAGGCCTACCATCTCGGCGAGATCAACCTCGCGCTGGGTTCGAACGGCCGCGAGCCGATCAACCCCTGGCCCGGGCGCGAGTGGAAGCTGGGCGCGCCGGCGTGGTTCAGGGAAGGCGAGCACCCGCCCCGCTGACGCCGTCATGCCACGCCGAGCCGCTAGGGCCCGTAGCGGGTGATCTCGACGTACGCCTCGCCGCCGACGGGCGCGCCGGCCTTCGTCGCGGCAACGGTCTGCGAGCCCTCCCAGTAGGCGACACCCGTGGTGGCGCGGGTATCGAGCTCCTGGTCGGGCACGGTCGGCGTCAGGTTGATCTCGTAGTCGTCGACGAGGACCTGCCACAGCGCCGGATACAGCTGGCCGGTCAAGGGGTTCAGATAGAAGCCCCCCTCGCCGGCGCTGATGTGGTCCTGGTCGAGGTGGCGGACCTCGCCCGCTGCCGTGACCAGCGTGCCGTATTGGACCATGGGTCCGCCTGCGGCGTCGAAGACGGTGGAGGACGTGATGTCGGTCCCGTCGTCGAGGTTGATGGCGATCCAGTCCCAGCCCCCGGCGCCGACCGAGACGAAGTCGCCCCACTGGTGATCGAACCAGGCAATGCCGTCGACCGCCACGCGTTGGCCGTCGAGCTCGAGCGTGCCCTTCGCTGTGAGCCTCGTTCGCGAGTAGTAGTACGAGCTGCCGGCCGGCCCGAAGTCGACGAACCCGTCGCCGTCGTGGAACGCGGGCGGCTTCGTGGCCTGCAGGTCGAGCTGGAGCCCGAACGCGGCGCCGCTCGCCCGGGCCTCCTCCGGCGAAAGCGCCGCCTCGACGCGGTCCGAGCCGCTCGCGCCCGCGAGACGCCACGGTGCAGCGAGTTGCGGGGCACCGGCCGCGATCAGCGTCGGGCTGAGGCCGCTCACCTGCAGGTCGAACCCGGTCGGTGCGCCCGAGGCGCCGCGCGGCGAGTGATCGACCGCCGGCCCGATCTCGCTCCGCTGGGCGTAGTGGAACGTCCTGCCCTGCTCGTCGGTGAGGGCGAGGTGAGCGGCCCACGCCACGGGCACCGAGCCTCGCTCTGCTCGGAACACGACCGCCTCGAACCCGAAGCGCCGCCCGGCCTGCGTGCGCAGGTGGCCGGTGTAGTACCACCACTCGGTCAGCCGGTCGTGCGGCCCGTCGTCACGGGGCAGGTTGATCGGGATCGGGTCGGGTGCGTGCGACGGCCCGGCGCTGGGCGTTGGTGGCGCCGGAAAGACGATCGGGTCGTTGGCCAGGATCGGGGTCGTGCAGCCGGTCACGACCAGCGTGCCGGCAACGACCATTGCGAGCCAGGGGGTCCGGCTGCGCGCGCGCTGGCTATTCACGAGCACGGCGTGCCCCTCATTCGGCCGGCTCCGCGTCCTCGACCGCCGGCAGCCGCCGCGCAAGGAGGGAGGGCAGCCACCAGTTCCAGCGCCCGAGGAGGCGCATCGTCGCCGGGACGAGGAGCGCCCGCACGACCGTGGCGTCGAGCGCCACCGCGATGGCGATGCCCACGCCGAGTGCCTTGATCAGGACGATGTCGGCGAACGCGAACGAGCCGGCGACGACGATCACGATCAGCGCCGCCGAGGTGACGATGCGGCCGCTCCGCTCGAGGCCATGGGCGACCGCGGTCGGGTTGTCGCGGGTCAGCTCCCACGTCTCGCGCATGCGCGTCAGCAGGAATACCTCGTAGTCCATCGACAGCCCGAACAGGACGCAGAAGAGGATCACCGGCTGGGTCGTCTCGACGAACCCGAGCGGCCGCGTGCCGAAGAGCGCCGACAGGTTCCCGTCCTGGAAGATCCAGACGAGCGCGCCGAACGAGGCCACGATCGACAGCGAGTTCATCGCCAGTGCCTTGATCGGCAGGACCACCGAGCGCAGGAGCAGCAGCAGCACGATGAAGGTGCTGACGAGGATGAACGCGGCCGTCCTCGGGAACTCGGCGCCGATGCCGGTGACGACGTCCTCGACGTCTGCCGCCCCACCGCCGACGAGGACCGTGGTGCCCGCCGGCGGCGCGAGCGAGCCGGTCCCCGAGCGCAGGTCGCGGACGAGCTCGCGCGCGATCGGCTCGTTCGGGCCGTACGGGGTCGTCAGCGTGAACGCCGTCAGGGCGCCCTGGGTCGTGGCGTGGAGAACCTCCGCCGCGAAGCGGTCTGGCGGAGGCGCACCAGGCCGGTACAACAGCTCGTACTGCTCGATGGTCAGCCGGGGATCAACGTCGACCAGGCCGTCGACGCGGTCGATGCGCGGGTCGCCGGCCAGCCGGCGCGAATAGTCGAACAATGCGGCGAGGTTGACCGGGTCCAGGACGGGCCCGGTCGTCCGCACGGCGATGACGATCGGCGCGAACGGGCCCGGCCCGAACGCCTCGGTCAGCCGGTCGAACGCGTCGCGGGACGGCGCATCTTCCGGCAGGATCCGCGCGTCGGGCGCGTTGAACCGGACGTGCAGGAACGGCGTGCCGAGCGCGAGAAGCAGGGCCAGCGTCGGGACGAGCACCGCGACAGGTCGGCGCATGACCCACCAGGCGAGGCGGGACCAGGCGCCCTCCTCGGCCGGCCGCGGCGTGACCCTGCGGATGCGGAAGCGCTCGAGGTGGACGCCGGCGAAGGCGAGGGCCGCCGGCAGGAGCGTCATCGCCGCGGCCACGGCCAGCGCCACGACCACCGCGCCGGCGATGCCCACCGAGCGCAGGATCATGAAGTCGAACAGGACCAGGCCGAGCAGCCCCAGCAGGACGGTCATGCCGGAGAAGAACACGGCCCGCCCGGCGGTCCGCGCCGTCGCACCCACCGCATCCTCGACCGCCTCGGGGGCCCACCCACGACCCGCCAGCTCTTCGCGGAAGCGGCTCGTCATGAGCAAGGAGTAATCGACGCCCAGGCCCAGCCCCAGCAGCGTGGCGAGGTTGAGCACGAAGATGCTCATCGGGACCGTGCCGGCGACGAGGAAGATCACGGCCAGCGCCACGACCACCGCCGCGCCGCCGACGACCAGCGGCACAGCCGCTGCCACGACGGACCCGAAGACGATCAGGAGCGCGATCGCGGCGAGCGGCAGCGAGATCAGCTCGCTGCGGCGCAGGTCCGCCTCGGACACGGCCTGGACGTCGCCATAGAAGGCGGGACCACCGGAGAGTCCGACCTCGAGACCGGGCGCGTCGTGCAGCGCCGCCCGCAGGCCGGGCAGCGCCTTGGGCGAGTCGTCCGCGGGCAGATCGAGCAGCACGAGGTCGTACGCGGTGTGGCCGTCCGGGGAGATCTGCCGCGAGGCCAGCGTGTGCGAGACGACGGCTCGGACGTAGGGCGCGTTCGGGACGTCCGCAACCGCAGCTGCGGCAGCCGTCTCGAACGCGGGATCTCCCGCGCGGGCAGCATCGGAGTGGAAGACGACGACGACGGCCGCCTGCGCCAGCCCGATCTGGGTCTCGAGGAGCGCCTTTGCCCGGGCCGATTCGAGATCGGCGTTGATGAACCCGCCGGCACGCAGCGCGCCGGGCGCCTGGATGGCAAGCGGCACCGACAAGCCGACGAGCGCCAGCCACGCGACGACGACCGGGCGGCGGTGGCGGGCGCACCATCGCCCGAGGCGCTCGAAGCGGTTCATCGTCGGGCGGTCATGCTAGCCGCCTGCTACGATCGGCCGCGGCCGTGACGATCTTCACGCTCTGGTTCGAGAACTTCCCGAACAACCTGCCGGCGCTGTTCGTGTCGGCCGGCGTCGCGATCCTTCTCATCGTGATCATCGCAAAGTCCGCGTTCTCCGCCGAAGGTCGGTCGCGGTGGACGAAGCGGGTCACCGGCCCGAACGGGAAGTGGCTCTTCGGCCTGCTGTTCCTGCTCTGGGCCGTGGTCTTCGGCGTCGGCCTGCAGCTGGTGCCCCACGAGGGCGCGAATTCGCCGTACGGCGGCCTCGGGATCATCGCCCTGTTCTCGGGCTTCTTCATCTCGATGGGCTTCATCTGGAGCGTGATCGGCGAGTAGCCGCGCTCGCGTGGCGGCTGCATCCTGGGTCGAGCTCGTCAGCGCACGACGAGGACCAGGGCCACCGAGATCAGCGTCAAGAGCAGTGCGGCGGCCGCGGGCGCGACAGCTCGAATGAGGAGCGGCCGAAGCTCGCGGCCGCCAAAACGGGTCCGGTAGTCCGCGTCCAGCGCGAAGACGTCGGTGAGACTGCGCACCAGCCGCGGCGGCCCGTGTCGCTGAGCGGTGCGCGTCAGCAGGTCACGATGGGCTGCCTCGGCCGCAGGCAGGGTGCCGGTCTCGATGCGCAACGAGAGCCCGGGAATCTCCAATGGATCGCCACGCGGATGGATGGTCCCAAGCCAGGTGCCATCCGGCCATGCGCTGTAGAAGCCGGTCAGTCCGGGCTCCGGCCGACCGTCCGCGAACAGCGCGTAGGCCCAACCGTCGTCCGACGCGAGAACGGTGCCGAACACGTCACCGCCCGGGATCCGCGTCACGGTCTCGCCCAGGGGGCGGTAGCCGAGCGCTTCGCAGGTCGCGATGCGGCGAGCGCGGTCAGCGCTTGGCTTGGGCGCTCGGCCCGTTGCGTCCTCCTGTCGCCGAGCGCTCACGCCCGCGGCCGTCTGCCAGCTCCGAATCGCTCCGGGCACAAACACCAGGAGGAGAACGAGGGAGAAGATCAGGGTGCCGACGGCCGAGAGTTGCGCTGGAGTCATGTCGATTTGCCGCGCTTGCGCGCGATCCAGGCCTCCTCGGATGGCCACTTGCTGGCCCACTCGGCGGTCGCGAACTGCCACTGCTCATCGCTGACCGCATCGACGGGTACCTGGACTTCGACCAGCCGCTCGATGTCGAAGCCGTTCGCGCGCAGCAGCCGGACCCACTCGCCGTGGGGCAGGTGGAACTCGACGGACGTGTCGTCCGGCCAGATCGTGCGGTACATGCCGAAGTACGGCCGAAGGAGCTGGGTCCCGGCCGGACCGTCGGCCTCGAGCTCCGGGATCGTCAGGTGGAGCAGCGCCCCGTTCGTGTACAGCATCAGCTCGCCGCCGGGTCGCAGGATTCGCGCCGCCTCGGGGATCCAGGCATACGGATCGGCCCAGAGCGCCGCGCCGTACTCGCTGATCGCGTAGTCGAAGCTGGCGTCTTCGAAGGGCGTGGCCTCGGCGTTACCGAGGTGCAGCGGAAAGTCCAAACCAAACTCGCGCTGGAGCGTGCGGGCGGTGTCGAGCTGGACGGTCGAGTTGTCGATGCCGACCGGGCGCGCACCGCGCCTGGCGAGCCAGGCGGAGACGTATGCAGTCCCGCACCCGAGCTCGACGACATCCTTGTCGCGGAGGTCGTCCGGCAGCAGGCGCAGCTCGTCCTCCGCGACGTGCCAGATGCCCCAGTGCGGCTCCTCGGCCCAGTTGCGGCGCCCACGCTCGACGTATTCGTGGGCAAAGCGATCCCACGCCTCGCGATTGGCGCGGACGTGCTCCGGGAGCTCCTCTGACACCGTGCGGATGGTAGCCAGGTGCAAGGGCTCGGCCGCTTGCCGGAGCACGACCGTCGCAACTCGTCGGGGACGATAGCGCCGTTGCAGTGAAGGCAGCGAGGGATCGACCCTGCCAACGATGGATCAGCACGGAATGTTCAGGAGCGCACTCGAACGGCGGTCTTTCACGGGAACGGACCCGGCGCGCCGGCCCGTGATCGTCGCCAACCCGCCCGGGGATCGGCGGTTTCTGGCCCTGATCAGGGCCGGGCTGCGATCGGGCGCGGCGCTGCCGGAGCAGCTCAAGGCGATCCTGCGGACGCGATACCCGCTGGCAATCGTGCGGCCCCGCGAGCTTGCCGGCGAGCGAATCGCCGTCTGGTACGTCTATCGCGAAGGTCACTGGATCGGGAGCGACGCAGATGCCCACACCTGACGATGACGAGCGGATGGACGATCTCGCGGCCACTTCCGACTCAGTTCGCGAGGACGCCCGGCAGGTCGTCGAGATCGAAGAGGAGAAGCGCGATCTCGCGGCCGGCGACCCGCGCCTCACAACGTTGTCACGGGAGGCTGAACGCCTGGCGGGACAGGTGGAGCAGAAGAGCCGGATCGAGCGTGACCTGGCCGACGCCGTGAATGGCGATCGCGAGCCGCCCCGCACCTCGAACTAGTACGAGATCGCTGCCATTCGGCTGGAATGGGCGGGACCCTCGCGCTATGATCCGCGGACTTGCAGAGTGCATAGACTTTATGCACTCGCCGCCGCGGAGGCACCGTGACCGAACACGAGAGCAGCGCGATCACCGAGACGCCGTGGGTCAACCCGCGTGACCCCGCGCTCGCGCTCGGGGCGGACGGGCTGCCCGCGCGCAGCCGCCGCGCGCCACAGTGGGTGGACGTTCCCGACGAGAAGTGGAATGACTGGCGCTGGCAGCTCAGCAACCGCGTCAATACGCTCGACGAGGTCGGCCAGGTCCTCAACCTCACGGACGAGGAGCGCGAGGGCCTGACGGCCGACGACAAGTTCCGGGTCGACATCACGCCCTACTTCGCGAGCCTGATCGACCCCGACGACCCGAACGACCCGATCCGTCGCCAGGTCATCCCGCTCGGCCGAGAGCACGAGGCCTTCACGGCGATGATGGAGGACTCGCTGGCGGAGGATCGCCACTCGCCGGTCCCGGGCCTGGTCCACCGCTATCCGGATCGCGTGCTGATGCTCGTGACCACGCAGTGCGCCAGCTACTGTCGGTACTGCACCCGGAGCCGGATCGTCGGCGACCCGACCCAGAACTTCAACCGCCGCGAGCACGAGGCCCAGCTCGAGTACCTGCGCCGGACGCCCCAGGTGCGCGACGTCCTCATCTCCGGTGGGGACGGGCTCACCCTCGCGCCGAAGCTGCTCGAATCGATCATCCGCGGCATCCGCGAGATCCCGCACATCGAGATCATCAGGATCGGCTCGCGGGTGCCGGTGTTCCTGCCGCAGCGCGTCGACGACGAGCTGTGCGAGATGCTCGCCAGGTACCACCCGCTGTGGATCAACCTGCACTTCAACCACCCCAACGAGATCACGCCGGAGGTCTCGCGCGCGGTCGACAAGCTCAGCCGGGCCGGCATCCCCATCGGCAACCAGAGCGTCCTGCTGGCGGGCGTGAACGACTGCGTGCACATCCAGCGCGCGCTCGTCCACAAGCTCGTCGAGAACCGGATCCGGCCCTACTACCTGTACCAATGCGACCTCGTCGAGGGCTCCGGCCACTTCCGGACGCCGGTCGGCAAGGGCCTCGAGATCATGGAGGGCCTGCGCGGCCACACGTCGGGCTACGCCATCCCGACCTACGTCATCGACGCTCCCGGCGGCGGCGGCAAGATCCCGGTCATGCCCAATTACCTGATCAGCTACTCGGACCACAAGGTCGTGCTGCGCAACTACGAGGGCTATATCACGACCTACGAGGAGCCCGAGACGTACCAGAAGCACGACCAGGCGACGTGCGCGTACTGCCAGCACGAGCGCCCGGAGCCGGGCCAATCGGGCGTGTTGGGCTTGCTCGAGGGCGAGCGGATGTGGATCGAACCGAAGGGCTTCGAGGACATCCACAGCCGCGGCAACACGCAGGCGCATCGCCTGCAGGACCCATCGAAGTGGGTGCCCTTCGGCGTCGGCGCGATCGAGGGCAGGGCGGGTCGACCGCTGCCGGTCCTCGAGGCGGGCACCGCCGAGACGAATGGCACGAAGCCCAGGGGCGCAACCTACGGACCCGGCGAGGAGCCGCGGCCGCGCGAGGGCGAGCCGACCGCCTCGGCGCACGGGGAGCTGCTTTAGGCGTCTCGCGCTCCCGGCGGCGGCACGACAATGAGCGCCGTGGACGACCTCCGCGCCCCGATTCCCGCCATGCCGAGCGCCGACCTGGCGCCACCCGTGATCGCCGAGTCCGGCGATCCGTTCGGCGCGCTGCGCGTCATCGAGCTGGTTGCGCGATTGCCGCGCGGCCGGCCGATCGCCATGTCCGTGATCGTGGATCGATTGAACGCGACGTACCCGGACTGGTTGTTCGAGCCGCGCGTCGTCGCGGATGCGCTCATCCAGCTCCAGTCGAACTGGCTGACCGACTACCGCAACGCGAGCGGGATCGTCCTCGAGGACGGTCCTGCCGGGGCGACGCTGACGATCGAGGACTCGAGTCGGGTCGATCCATGGATCATCCGCCAGGCGCAGCGGCTCGCCGACGCGTGTCGAGAGGTGCTCGCCGACTTCAGCCGGCGCGACCGGCGGGCCGGTGAGGGCTGACCGTCTCGCGCTCGAGTACCGCGTCGGCAGCACGTCGGATGAGCCCGAGGGCATGCTTGCCCGCCGCCTCGCCACCGTCCAGGCCGGCGATGAACGCGGCGTAGGCGGCCTCGAACTGGCGGTTCGCGGCTCGATGCGCGTCGAGCCCGCCGGCGGTCAACGTCACCAGGTATGAGCGGCCGTCGCGAGGATTCCGGAGGCGTCGCGCATGGCCGCGCCCCTCGACCAGCCGGAGATGGTCCATGAACGTCGTGAGGCGCATCCCGAGGCGCCCTGCCAGCGCCGTGGGCGACGCCGACTCGAGCTCGAAGATCGCGCTGTAGACCGCGTACTCGGATGGCGTCAGCGGGCCGTCTCGCATCGCGCTCGCGAGCAGGCGCCCGACCGCCTGGTTGAGCGCGAACACGTCGAACAGGAGCGACGTGTCCAGTGGGTCGCGGCGGCCCGTGGTCACGGCCCGATGCCCACGATCGCCTCGCGCGCCGGGTCGCGGCCATCCTCCCAGGCGCTACGCGTCAGCTCGGCGAGGACGTCCGGCTCGATCGACTGGCGCGTGTCGTCCGCGGAAACGCCCACCTCGAGCATGCCGGCCACGCTCACGACGATGCCCGAGGAGGGGAGCGTCACGTCCGTCGGGTTGCCGTAGGCCGTCGGGCAGCCACCCATCTCCTCCCCGACGACGGTCGCGCCGGTGTCGCGATCAAGGCGCGCGACAAGCAGGCTCGCGGCCGAGAACGTGTTCCGCCCGGTGATCAGGGACAGCCGGCCCGGCCGATCGACGGCGGGGTCCTTGAACAGCGTCAGGATCGGATCGACGGCGGAGACCTCCCCGCCGAAGTTGTGGCGCACGTCGAGGATGACGTGAGCCACGTCCGGCGCGTGCAGGGCAGACCTGAGGTCGTTCAGCGTCGTGCTCGGCAGCCGATCGACGCGGTTGTCCTGGATGAACAGGGTCTCGACGTCGGGCAGGCGCTTCCACCACAGCGCCTCGTCGATGCGCGAGAGGTACTCGACGTTCGGGTCCGCCGGCAGGTGCAGGCCGTACGGGCCGGCCCACGCGTTGTAGGCCGCCATCGGGATCGGTGCGACGTCGACCGCCTGGCGAGCACCGGCGTCGTCGGTCAGCCCGAGCGTGACGTCGCCGTCGTTCGCCATGTCGAGACCGCGCAGCACCTGCGGGATCAGCAGGTAGCGCGGCGCGAGCAGCCGCAGGGTCTGGGCGTTGTCACGCGGGATGACCGGGTACAGCGCCGCGAGGATGTCGGTCATCACGGTGTCGTCGACGGTGTCGATCCTGGATCCGATCAGGCCCTGGTACGGCGGCAGGGCGTCGACGATCACGACGTCGTCCTCGAAGAGCCACAGCCGCAACGGCAGGCTATCGACGGGGTAGGTGCCGCTGCCCCAGATGAACGCGCCCGTGTGGGCATCGCAGCCGCCGTAGCTGCCCATGGCCACGATGCGCAGGACGCCGACCATCAGCTCGTCGTCCGTCGCTGTCGGGACCTTGGCGAGGAGGTCGGCCGCGGCCGCGTCGAGCTGAGCGCGGCTGGTGCCGTGGGCAAGATTCGGATGGATCGCGTCCATCGCGGGCACCAGCCCCCTAATGTCCGATTGCCAGCCGGCGATCCGATCCCGCGTCGGCGACGGGGCGGGCGTGGGGGTCCGCGCCGTCGCTACAGCGCTCGCGGGTGTGCTCGTGCCGTGGGGCGCCTGCGTCGGCCCGAGCGGCGCACAGGCGATCGTGCTGCCGAGCAGGAGCGCGGCTATCGCGAGGCCTGCGCTGTGCCGCATGTTGAGATACTACGGCGCCGTAGTATCGTCGGCAATCCCAGCCCGATATGATCGAGTGGTGGACGCGCAGGAGATCGGATCGGCCCGGCATTCTCGTGCCGGCGTGTGGCCGCTCGCCCCGGGAATCCGGCTGACCGAGCTGCCCGAGATCGCCGGCCTCGCCCCGATGGACGTCGCCGAGCGCTTCCGCGACCTGCCCGGGCTCGTCCTCCTCGAGAGCGCGCGGCCCGGTCGCAACGCCCGCTGGACCTACCTCACCGCCGACCCTGTCGCGGTCACCGAGACGCCATCCGAAGGTCGGGACGTGTTCGCGGGCGCCCGCCGGCTGCTTCGCCGCCTCGCCTCGGACCCCGTCGACGACCCGGTCGCCCCATCGTTCGTTGGTGGACTGGTCGGCTTCGTCGGCTACGACGTCGGGCGGCGGCTGGAGCGCATGCCCTCGATCGCGGCCGCCGACCAGGAGCTGCCGCCGCTCCGGCTCGCGCTCCACGACTGGGTCATCGCCTGGGATCGCCGCGAGGGTCGAGCGTGGCTGGCCGGCCGGGCGGTCGACGAGCTGGTCGGACGGCTCGATCGACGCCTGGCCGAGGTCCGGGCCCGCCTCGACGGGCCGGCGCCGGCAGGCGATGCCGGAGCGCCGGCGCTGGATCCGATGGGGGCCGGCATTGAGCTGCGCTCGGGCCTCGATCGGGCAGCGTACGAGGCGGGTGTCGAGTCGGTCCGCCAGTCGATCGCGATCGGCGAGATCTACCAGGCCAACCTGACGCGCAGGCTCGAAGCGCCATTCCGCGGCGATCCCTGGTCGCTGTACCGGCGCCTGCGAACCGGCGATCCGGCGCTGTTCGCCGCCTACCTCGACCTCGGGCCCAGCCCATTCACCGGGGCGCCGCGCGCCGTCGCGTCCGCCTCCCCGGAGCCGTTCCTGTCCGTCTCTCGGGATGGCGAGGTCGCGACCAACCCGATCAAGGGCACCCGCCCCCGTGGCCGCGATCGCGAGTCCGACCGGCGCCTGGCCTGCGAGCTGCTGGCCTCGGCCAAGGACCGCGCCGAGAACGTGATGATCGTCGACGTGCTGCGCAACGACCTCGGCCGGGTGTGCCGGCCCGGTACCGTGCGCGTTCCGCGCCTGTGCCGGCTCGAGCGGACCGCCGCCGTCCAGCACCTCGTCAGCACGGTCACCGGCCGGCTCGCGCCGGGCCGCGACGCGTTCGACCTCCTCGCCGCATCGTTTCCCGGCGGCTCGATCACGGGCGCGCCGAAAATCCGCGCGATGCAGCTCATCGAAGCGCTCGAGCCGGTCCGGCGCGGCCCGTACACGGGCATCGCGGGCTGGATCGGACCGGATGGGGCGATGAGCACGAGCATCCTGATCCGGACGTTCGTGGCCGATGGCGAGCGCCTGACGCTGCACGTCGGCGGCGGGATCACGTGGCGCAGCGACCCGGCCGCCGAGTGGGACGAAACCGTGGCCAAGGCGTGCGGCCCGCTGTCCGCGATCGGCGCCCGCGAGGTCGTGTGAGGGACCTCACGAGCCGGCACGTCTGGATCGACGGCGCGCTGCAGCCCGCCGACGCTCGCCATCTCTCCGCGTTCGATCGCGGCTTCCAGCTCGGCGACGGCGTGTTCGAGACCCTGCGTGCCCGCGGCGGACGACCCACGGAGCTGGGCGAGCATCTCGAACGCCTGCGGCGCTCGGCCCATGGGCTCGACATCGAGCTTGACGCCGGCACGGAAGCGCGAATCGCGGATGGCATCGCCGCGCTCCTCGCGGCGGACGGCCTGGCCGGCCCGGATGGCGATGCGTCGATCCGCATCACCGTCAGCCGGGGCGCGATCATGGCGCGCGGCCTGCTTCCCCAGGAGCGCGCCACCCCGACGATCGTGATCCAGGCATGGCCCGTCCCGGCCCCGCCCGCGAACCACCTCGAGCGTGGGCTCCATCTCGCCGTGAGCTCCGTCCGGCGCGACCCGGAGAACCCGCTCTCCGCCCTCAAAACGACGAGCCGCGCCGACTACGTCTTCGCCCGCCTCGAGGCGCGCCGCGCCGGCGCCGACGACGCCCTCTTCCTGACGATCGACGGCCACCTCTCCGAGGCGACGAGCGCCAACGTATTCCTCGTCCGCGCCGCCGGCGCCGGCGGCGCCACGCCGGAGCTTGCCACGCCGGCGCTCGGGTGCGCGATCCTGCCCGGGACGACGCGGACGTGGCTGCTCGGCTGGGCGGCGACGGTCGGCCTGACCCCGGTCGAGGGCTGGCTCACCGCCGCGGATCTCGCCGGCGCCGACGAGGCGTTCCTGTGCTCGAGCGTCGCCGGCATCCTGCCCGTGACGCGCTTCGACGGCCGGCCGATCGGGGCCGGCGTGCCCGGTCCGTGGACGCTCCGCGCCCGTGACGCCCGCGAGGCGTTCATCCGCGAGCCCGCGTGACCCGCGAGGAGCTCGTCCGCAACACGCGCCAGCTGATCGACGAGGGCGACCGGCTCGTCGCCAACCCCAGCCACGCCGCCCTGCGGGTCTGGCTCCAGCTCACCGACGAGCTCCTCGCCGCCGCGTGGGGCTCGATGGACCGCTACCACCTCGCCTGGCTCCAGGTCGGGCGCCCGAGCGAGGCCGTGCGCGGGCGGTCGATGACCCCCGACGAGGAAGCCGGCTACGTACGCGAGGTGGCGCGGGCGAAGACTGCGGTGCTGCGGATGAGCGTCGATGCGCTCACCCGCCACGGCATGCCGTTCGTTGGCGAGACTCGCGACTGACCGATTGAGGCGCCGGGGCTCGAGCGAGCCACGACGCGCGGCTCAGCTGGCTTTCTTGATCGAGGTGTTGAGCTTCGTTCCGTCGACCTTTACGGCGTAGCACGTGACCTTGCGGTCGCCCTTCCCCCAGCCCTCGGAGGTCGGGGTGAAGGCCGAGAAGTCGAAGTCCTGCGTCGTGTTGATGTCGAGCCCGGAGTACGACGTGAAGGCGCCGGTGCACCGATCGCTGATGAAATTGAAGAACTCGGGATCGCTCGGGTAGGTCCCGGCCGACGGCTCGTAGTTGCCGACGAAGAACACCTCGCCGTCGTGCAGATCGGTGCACGGGTGGTGCTGGACCTCGTCGACGGTCTCGGTCTGCGTCGCCGGCTCGTCGAAGCAGTCGCCGACGGCCAGGCTGCCCGCGCCCCCGGAGATGAACGGGCGGAGCACCCACACCCCGCCGGCGATTGCGGCGATGATGCCGACCCTGATCGCCAGTCCTCGCATGAACGTCCCTCCCCCTTGGGTCAGAGCCTGCGGACCAGGATCGCCCGATCCTCCCGGTCGAAATCGTACCCTGCCCTGGCGGGCGTTCCGTACAGGTTCTGACTCCCGGTGCCAGCCTGCACCTCGAAGCCGAGGGCCAAATGGAACGCGATCGAGGTTCGGTTTGCGGGCCACGTGATCGCGCTGACCACGGTGCGCCCGCCCGCCCGCGCGTCGTCGAAGAATCGCTCATAGAGCGCCCGACCAAGGCCGTGCCGGCGCAGGTTCGGGTTGGCCGCGACGAGGTGGCAGTACGCGACGTCGGGCTTGTCCGGGGAGAGGAAGCCGATCAGGAAGCCCGCGAGGCGGCCATCGGCCGCCTCGGCCAGCCACGAGGTGCCGGTGAAGTGCTGCAGCCAGAGCCTCGGCAGCAGGTGATCGAGCTGGCGCCCGCCCCACCAGTCGTCGACGACCCGGCTGATTGCCTCGTAGTCCGCCTCGGTCGGGCGGCGGAACGTGACGCTCTCGAGACCCTCGCCGGACATCAGCCTTCGATGGGACCCGCGGTCGCGCCCCACGCCGCGGCGAGCGTCGCGATGACCGCCTCGCCGAGGATGAACGGGCCGAAGGTCTCGAGCTGGTAGTCGATGAAGCCGAGCGTCCCGCCCTCGCCGAGCGCGTGCAGCCACGTCGCGATGGCGCCGGCAGCGATCGCCCCGATCGACAGGGCGATCGCGAGCCACATGACCTGGCCTCGAGCCAGGGCCGGCGCCGCGACGTGGCCGGGCACGGCTGCGCGAGCCAGGAGGAGTCCCACGGCGGCGCCGGTCAGGCCCGCGACGAACAGGAGCCCTGCCGTGGAGGCGAGCAGCGCCCCGACCGCGTACAGGCCCGCGGCGCCGAGGAGCGCGGCGACCGCCGCTTTGAAGACGGGAAACGACAGCGGGCCCCGCCTCGATGAGGCCGCCGTGGATCGGCTCTCGCTCGATGCGGGCGGCGCATCTGCGTATCGATCGGAGGGTGGCCGTTCCAGCCGCCCTTTCGGGCCATCCGCAGCTGGGTTGCCGCGCTCGCCCGGCTCCGTGCCTGCCATCGGGTCATCGTACCGGCGCCGGGGAACGCGCGGTAGACTCGCCGCCGTGAGCCATCCGAGCCTGGGACTGCCGCCGCGGAACCTGCGCGCCGGCGATCACGCTGCCGCGACGGCCCTCCGGAGCGCCGGCGCCCGCTTCCGTGCCCGTGCGTTCCGGGCGGCGCTGGATCTCGACCCGACGCTGATGGACCGCTACGACGATCTGGCTCGTCAATCCCTGCTGTCCGACCTCGAGGCGTTCGTCGACCGGCTCGTGACCGCCGTCTCGAGCGGCGACCCTCGTGCCATGGCGACCTTCGCCGACCTGGTCGCGGTTCGCTACCGCAAGCGCAAGGTCCCGATGGACGACCTCGTCACGCTGTGCGAGGGCCTGCGGCGTGCCGCGGCCGCGGTCGTCGAGCCTGATTCGGTTCCAGCGATCGACGCCGCCCTCGACGAGGCGATCGCCGTGTTCAAGTGGCATCGGCGGCTCGCGGGCGACGCCCGGAAGCGCAACACGTTTCTCGCCTTCATCTACAAGGGCGCGTGACGTGACGATCAAGTGGGTCGTGACCGACCCGCTGGTCATGAACGGCGAGCCGTTCTGCTACGGGACACGGCTCACGGTGCGGAACATCCTGGAGCTGCGCAGCAGCGGCTACACGCTGGCGCGAATGCTGAAGGACCATCCCGAGCTCCGGCGGATGGGCGTCGCCGCAGCGTACGCATACGCCGCCGGCCACAGGGACCGCTATGCGGAGTTCTTCGAGCGCGACGGTTCGCTGGCCGGGCCGGGCTACAGCGCGGCGGAGGCCGATGGGCTCCCGGAGCGGTACCGCATCCCGGGCGTGGTGATCAAGCCAGCCTCGGGCTGACGCGCCGGCGCTCTTGCCTGCGCTCGCGACGGCGAACCCGCGGAATCTCCATGGGGCCTTCATATTTCCTCCACGACCCGGTCGGAGGATGGCGCCATCGACTTCTCACACAAAGGAGATGGCACCAGATGAACGGACGAGCAATCGTCAGCTTCCTCGTCGGCCTCATCGTCGTCGGCATCTTCGTCGGCGTCGGGGTCGGCATCTATCAGGCGGGCGTGACCCAGGGCATCGTCGATGCCGGGCGCGTGCCGGCCGCGGGCGTCGTCCCGGTCGCGGGCTACTACGGCTGGGGCTTCCACGGCTTTGGCTTCCTCGGCTTGCTGTTCCCGCTGCTGTTCCTGTTCCTCATCTTCGGGCTCGTCCGGGCGGCGTTCGGACGGGGTCGCGGTTGGGGCGGCGGCTGGAGCGGCCGCTATGGCTACGGCCCCGGCTGGGGCAAGGGCTACGGCCCCGGCTCCGGCGGGCCCGATGCCTGGCGCGAGGAGCGCGACCGGCAGATCTCCGACCTGCACCGGCGACTCCACGACGAGGAGGCCAGGGGTCCCTCGGGATCCTCAGGGTCCTCCGGCGAGGGTTCCGGAACCTCCGGCTCTGCTCGCTGACGCAACGGGACCTTTCTCGGACGAGCCCGGAGCTCGTCCACCCGGCGGCCGTCGACTCGACGGCCGCCATGGCGTTTCTGGCCGCCGCCAACCTCGGCCGATTTCGAGCCTCTAGAGTGACCGCCGATGCAGACCATCCTCGTCGTCGATGACGAGCCCAAGATCGTCCAGCTCGCCCGCGACTACCTCGAGCACGCCGGGTTCGGCGTGCTCACCGCCGGCGACGGCGCCTCGGCGCTCCAGGCCGCGCGCGTTCGACAGCTCGACCTGGTCGTCCTCGACCTCGGGCTGCCCGGCGTCGACGGCCTCGAGGTCATGCGCACGATCCGCGCAGCGGGCTCGACCCCGATCGTCGTCCTGACCGCCCGGGACACGGAACTCGACAAGCTGCTCGGCCTCGAGCTCGGCGCCGACGACTACGTGACCAAGCCGTTCAGCCCGCGCGAGCTCGTGGCGCGCGTGCGCGCCGTCCTGCGCCGAAGTGAGCGCTCCGCCGAGCCGCGCGAGCGCATCGAGGTCGGCGATCTCGTCCTCGACGTGCCCCGCCTGCGGACGTCCGTCGCCGGCCGGCCGGTCGACCTCACCGCGACCGAGTTCGCGCTCCTGGCGACGATGGCCCGCGAGCCCGGTCGTGTCTTCACCCGTTCGCAGCTGCTCGATGCGGTGCACGGCGTCGCCTTCGAGGCCTACGAGCGGGCGATCGATGCCCACGTCAAGAACATCCGCCGCAAGCTCGAGCCCGAGCCGGCGCGGCCGCGCTATCTCCTCACCGTCTACGGCGTGGGCTACCGCGTCGCCGAGGCTGAGAGCAGCTGATGCCGCCACGGCGGCGGCCACCGTGGTGGCCGGAGGACGAGCCCTGGCCGCCACCGATGTCGGCGCGAGGTGGCTGGGGCGGCGCTTGGGGCGGCCCGCCGTGGTGGGGACCCGGTCGTCGCGGCGGAGTGCGCCGCGGCTTCGGCTGCCTCATCGCATCGATGGCGACGCTGGTCGTGTCGGTAGGTGTCCTCGTGCTGTGGCTGCTCGCCGGCCTGTTCGGGCTGTCCGCAGAGGGTCCGCTCGCCTATCTCGCGCGACCCGCAGCACTGGTCGTCCTCGTGGTCGGGTTCGTGGCGCTGGTCGTCGGGATCCGAATCGCGCGCGGGGTCGGGCGGCCGTTGTCGGCCCTCGTGGATGCCGCCGGGCGCGTCGAGGCGGGGGACTATTCGGCACGGGTACCCGAGCCGCAACGGGGCCGCGGCGAGCTGCGTGGCCTGAGTCGCGCTTTCAACGAGATGGCCGCCCGCCTCGAGGCGGAGAACGCGACCCGGCGTCGACTCCTGGCCGACGTGAGCCATGAGCTGCGGACCCCGCTCGCCGTGATCCAGGGCAATCTCGAGGCGCTCCTCGATGGCGTGTACCCGCCCGACGAGGCGCACCTCCGCCCGATCATCGACGAGACACGGGTGCTCGAGCGCCTGCTCGACGACCTCAGAACCCTCAGCCTCGCCGACTCCGGCGCGCTGCCACTCCATCGCGAGCCGACGAACCCCGCGGTGTTGCTCGAGGACGTCGCGGCGGCGCATCGAGCGAGCGCTGCCTCGATCGGGATCGAGCTTCGGGTGGAGGCTGCCGGCGGCCTCCCGGCGGTCGAGCTCGACCCGATGCGGATGCGCGAGGTCATCTCGAACCTCGTCGAGAACGCGATCCGAGCGATGCCGAACGGCGGCTCGATCACGCTGTCCGCGCGCGCCGACCCGTCCGGCCAGGTGATCGACGTGATCGACGACGGGCCGGGCATCCCGCCGGAGCTGCGCTCGTCCCTGTTCGACCGGTTCACCAAGTCGACCGATTCGCGCGGCTCGGGCCTCGGCCTGGCGATCGCGCGCGCGATCGTGACTGCCCATGGCGGCACCATCGAAGCGTCACCCGGCCCCGATGGGCGCGGCACGACGATGCGTCTCACGCTCCCGACGCGCGAAGCCTAATCCCCAGCCGGCCAGTCGGGTTTCCGGCTCGCCTGTTGTACCCTGAACGTGATGACCGACACCGCCGACCCCACCGCGGAGGCGGCTGCGCCCGCCACGAACGGGGCGCCCGAGGGCACCGCTGCGCCCCCCGACGCGCCGCTCTTCGACGCCGAGCGCCGCGCGACCGAGCTCGCGATCCTCGATGCGCTGCGCGCCGTGGTTGATCCCGAGATCGGGATGAACGTGGTCGAGCTGGCGCTCATCAAGCAGATCCTGCTCGGCCAGAACGAGACCGAGATCAAGATGATCCTGACCACGCCCTTCTGCCCCTACGCCGGCTCGATGATCCAGCAGGTGCAGGAGCAGGTGGAGTCGGTCGTCGAGCACCCGGTCAAGGTGACCCTCCTCGCCGAGCGCTGGGACCCGCGCGACGCGGGTCTCATGTGGTGAGTCGCGCGACCTCCATCGACTCGGCACCGGCGACACCAACGTGACCACCTTGACCAACCGGCGCAGTCCGATCGATTCCGCCGTCGCCACGACGCGCGGTGACGACGGCACGACCGGGCTCCTGTTCGGCGGCGAGCGCATCGGCAAGGACGACCCGCGCGCCGAGGCCTACGGCACGATCGACGAGGCCGTCGCGGCGCTGGGCATGGCCCGCGCCAACCTCGGTGCCAAGCGACGGATCGGAACGCTCCCGGCCGGGCTCGGAGGCCTCGCCCAGCTGATCCTGCGTATCCAGCGCGAACTCTTCGTGGTCGGGGCCGAGCTGGCGACGAACCCGGATGCGTGGGACCGGCTCGAAGACGGCCGGACGCGCGTCTCCGAGGCGATGGTCGCCGACGTGGAGCGCGACCTCGTGGAGCTCGAACGGCACCTCGACATGCCGCGGGAGTTCGTCGTGCCCGGCGAGACGCCAACGAGCGCGGCCCTGGAGCTCGCGCGTACGATCCTGCGCCGGGCGGAGCGGCGCGCCGTCGCGCTCCAGCGCGAGGGCCTCATCCCCGGCCCCAACCTCATCCCCTACCTGAACCGCCTCGCCGACCTCGTGTGGGTCTTGGCGCGCGCGGCCGAACGTGCAGAATCGAGAGCGGCGACGCCGGCCAGGAAGCCGGGCGCCGCCAACCGAAGGGAGACCCGAACGTGACGTTCCGACCAAACCAGGGCGAGGGCAGCCTGGGGCAGCAGACCGACACCGAGCGCCTGGTCACCCAAGCACGCCAGGGCAGCGCCGTCCAGGGCGCCTACCTGACCCAGGCGTTCTTCTGGATGTTCGCCGGGCTGCTGCTGACCGCGGGAGTCGCCGCGGCCGTCAGGCTCAGCCCGTCGCTGCTGCAGGCAGCGCTGGACAACGTCCTCCTCGTCATCGTGGCGCAGCTCGCGCTGGTCATGATCATCTCGTTCGGCATTCGCCGCTTGAACGCGACGGCGGCGCTTGGCCTGTTCTTCGTCTACGCGGCAAGCCTCGGGCTCACCGTCGGGATCATCGTCATGGCCTACAAGGGCCCGTCGGTCGCCACGGCGTTCTTCTCGGCGAGCGCAATGTTCGGCGGCGCCGCCCTGTACGGCTACACGACCAAGCGATCGCTCGCGGGCCTTCGCGGGTATCTGTTCATGGGCATCTTCGGCCTGATCGCGGCGATGATCGTGAACCTCTTCGTCGGAGGCTCGACGTTCAGCTTCATCATCTCGATCGTCGGCGTGATCCTGTTCACGGTCCTGACCGCGTACCACGTCCAGCGGATCGCGAACGGTGACCTTGCGGTCGCGACAGGTTCGGTCGAGAAGGCTGCCGTGATCGGCGCCCTCCTCCTCTACCTGGACTTCGTCAACCTGTTCCTGTTCCTGCTACGGCTGCTCGGCGGGCGACGCTGAGCCCGGCGGCGATCCCGGCACTGACGCGAGGCCGGCGTCGCGCAGGCTGACGCAGGTCCTTCCTTGAGCGGCGCCGCCCCTCGATGCGGCGGCTGACGAACTGGCCGACGCGCATCGGCTCGGCCGGGTGCGCCCATGCGTAGCCCTGGCCCATGTCGCAGCCGAGCTCGCGCAGCCGGCGCGCCTGCTCCTCGGTCTCGATGCCCTCGGCGACGACGGTGATGCCGAGGCCATGGGCGAGCGAGACGACGGCGCGGATGATGCCGACGTTCGGGTCGCGCACGTCGAGGTCGGTGACGAACGAACGATCGACCTTGATCGTGTCGAGCGGCAGCTGGCGCAGGTAGGCGAGCGAGGAGTAGCCCGTCCCGAAGTCGTCGAGGACGATGCGCACGCCAAGGGCACGCAGCTGCTGCAGGACGCCGAGGCTGGTCTCGGAGCGGTCCATGACGCTGCTCTCGGTGATCTCGAGCTCCAGCGCACTCGGCTCGAGCCCGGTCGAGCGCAGGACCTGGCGGATCCCGTTGGCGAGATCAGGGTCGAGGAACTGGCGAGGTGAGAGGTTCACGCTCATCATCAGGTTCTCGTCCGACCAGCGCATCCGCCACAGCTGGGCCTGGCGGCACGCCTTCTCGAGGATGACCCGGCCGATCGCGACGATGAGCTCGGACTCCTCGGCGAGGGCGATGAAGTCGACCGGCAGGACGAGGCCGCGCGACGGGTGCTGCCAGCGCGCCAATGCTTCGAAGCCGACGATCCGCGACGTCCGCAGGTCGAGGATCGGTTGGTAGTGGACGATCAGCTCGTCGCGCTCGAGCGCGGTCCACAGCTCGGCCTCGACGTCGAGGCGCTCGCGGGCGTGGCGACTGCTGAGCGGGTCGAACATTGCGACCCGCAGCGTCGGGTGGCGCTTGGCGCTGATCAGCGCAATCTCGGCCTCCTGCAGCACGTCGCCGCCGCCCGTCGAGCCCGGCGCGCCCACAGCGATGCCCATGCTCGCGCTGATGAACCACGTCCGCCCGTCGATGTTGAACGGCGGCTTGAGCTCCAGCTGCACGCGCTCCGCGAACGCCATCGCCGCGTCGGCGTCGCTCTCGAGCATGAGGACCGCGAAGGTGTCCCCACCGAAGCGCGCCACCGCGTCGTTCGGCCCGAGGACGGACGAGATCCGGGCGCCGACCTCGCGCAGGACGCGGTCGCCGGCCGCGTGGCCGAGGCTCTCGTTCACGATCTGGAAGCGGTCGACGTCGAGCAACATGACCGAGACCGGTCCACGGTCGATGCCGACCGGACCGGGGGCCAGGGCGTCGACGACCCGCTGGATGAGCGTCTCGCGTGTTGGCAAGCCGGTGACCGGATCATGCGGTGACAGCGCCTGCTCGTGGAGCCGTGCGTTCTCGAGTGCGAACGAGGCGAGCTGGGCGAATCGCTGGAGCGCGTCGACCTCGGGCTGCCGGAAGACCCGGTCGGTCGTGCCCGAGGCGAGGCCGAGCACCCCGACCACCCGGCCGCCGATCGTCAGCGGTACGCCGACGCCGGCGCCGACCTTGCCCTTGAAGGCCTCGGCCGCGTCCTCGAACGCGTCGTAGTCGTCGACGACGAACGGCTTGCCGGTCCGGAAGACGTGACCACCGATGCCCTCGTCGACCGGGAGACGGTAGCCGACGTACTCGGTCATCACGCCGACGGCCGCGCGGACGGTGAGGTGCGTGTCCCCGGGCTCGATGAGGTAGACGTAGCCGGTGCGCACGCCGAGGAGGCGCGTCGCGCGGGTCAGGATGGAGTCGAGGAGCTCCTCCGTCCGGCTGCCGTCGAGCAGCGCCATCGCGGTCTCGTCGAGCGCGGCCACGAACTGGTCGCGGGAGTTGCGGAACGGCGCGCCCTTCGCGAGGAAGAGCGCCTGGTCGGCGGTCTCGACGAGCGCATCCTTCTCGGTCGCGTCGTCCGGATGGCAGGCGACGCCGACGCTGATCGTGACGTGCGGGCCGCCGCTCTCGTCCGGGATGGCCTCGATCGCGGCCCGGATGCGCCGGGCGACCTCCTCGGCCGGCTGGCGCGGGCAGTCGGGCAGGATCACGGCGAACTCATCGCCGCCGTAGCGATACGCGCGGTCGCCCTGGCGGATGCACGACTCGATGGCCCGGCTGACGGCGACGAGGAGCTCGTCACCGGCGGGATGGCCGTTCCGGTCGTTGTAGCCCTTGAACCGGTCCAGGTCCATCATCAGGACGGCGACCTGGCGGCTGGCGCCGACGCTCAGGAAACCGGCCAGCTCACGCTGGAAGGCGCCGTGGTTTCGCAGCCCGCTCAGGGCGTCGCGCTCGGCCTGGACCTTGACCTCGTCGTGGGCCTCGGCGTTTCGCAGCGCGATCGCCGCCTGGGCGGCGAAGAGCTTCGTCAACTCGAACTCGTTCTGGCTGTAGTGCGCCTCGTCGGCACCCATCCGGCCGATGTTGAGCGTGCCCAGGACCTCGCCCTCGGCCATGAGCGGGACGATGACCATCGACTCTGGCTCGAACGGGGTGCCCGGGATCTGGACCGAGCGCGGGTCCATGTGCGCGTCGTTGGCGAGGACCGGCTCGCGATGGTCAACCGACCAGCCGGTCAGGCCCGTGCCGAGGGGCGCGTCGTAGCCGAGGATCAGCTCGGCGAAGCGGTCGCGGGCGATGACCGGTCGCCGCACGCCGCGCTCCTTGTCGATCCGGTAGATCGTGAGCGAGTCGTAGGCGACCACCGTCTTGAGCGAGTCGGCGATCATCTCGAGGACGCCCGACGGATCGAGGGTCGACAGGAGCCGCTCGTTGACGGCCATGAGCCGGCGCTGGCTGACGAGCTGGTGCTCCAGCTCGACCTGCTGGGTCCGGAGCTGCTCCAGCCGCTCGGCGTTGACCAGGGCCTGCGCCGCCGTGCCGGCGAAGATGCTCAGCGTGATCTCGTCGTCCGGCCCGAACCGGTCCTTGCCGAGGCGCGAGGCCACCACGATGCCGCGGACCTTGCCCTCGTAGGTCATCGGCACGACGAGCATCGATTCCGGACCGGCGGTCTCGCCGACGATCAGGCTGCGGGTGTCGGCGTGGGCATCGCCCAGGAGCAGCGGCTCGCCGTGCTCGGCCACCCAGCCGGTGAGTCCCTCGCCCACCTTGACCCGCAGCAGCTCGGGCTCGGGATCGGCGCGGCCCATGAACGTGCCCTGGAATGCGATCGGCTCGCACCAGCCGGTGTCGTGGTCGATGCGATAGACGCGGACCGTGTCGTACGCGATCAGCGAGCGGGCCTCGCTGACGATCGTCTCGCCGATGCCGCGCACGTCCTGGATGCCCGACAGGCGTGCCGACAGGTCCTGGATCGCCCGGAGCCTGGCGGCGAGATCCTCGACGGAAGCCATGAGCCGGGCGTTGCCGATGGCGGTCGCGATCGTGTCGCCGAAGCTGCGCGCCAATGCCTCCTCGTCGGGCGACCAGTCGTATGGCGCCTTGTGGTAGAGGACGAGCAGGGCGAGCGGCGCGCCCCGGAACACCGCGGGCACGAAGCACAGCGAGGCGATGTCATGCTGGGCATAGACCTCGCGCATCTCCGGCGTGATCTTGCGATCGGTCGCGTCGCGGAACACGAGGACCTTCCCGCGCCGGAGCGCCTCGAACCCGGCGAGGTTCGAGTCGCCGGTCGCGGCCATGACCCGCTCGGCGATGGCATCGGGGAAGTCGCGCCGAGCGACGAGCTCCAGCGGGTGCTCCCGGGTCGGGTGCCACAGCCACAGCCCGGCGCGGTCGGCGTGGAAGAGCCGTTGCGAGTTCTCGAGGACCTCCTCGAACACGGGCTGCAGCGACTCGGCGCCCGATAGCTCGGAGGCGAGACGGCGCAGCGCATCGGTGCCCGTCGGCCCGACGACGCGGAGGGCTGCCCCGCCCCTGCGCCGGCCGCGCCGCGATCGCCGGTCGCGTTCGTCGAGGAGACGCTCGAGGTCGCCCCGGCGCAGTCTGATCCGGCGGCTGCCTGGCTCGTGGATCGCCGACAGGTCGCCCCTGGCCGCCCACGCGCGCACGGTGTCGCGATGCACGCCGGCGAGGCGGGCAGCCTCGGCCAGCGTGATGAGCTCTGCGGCCGGTCCCGGCCGGGCAGCGAGGGCCATCGGGCTTGGCGCAGCTCCCTGTTCGGCACCGGGCCACGGGTGCCGTGAGCGTGTTGCGGGCGAGCACCCCGCGAGTTCAGTGGGAACCGTACGGTGCGGTGGGGTTCGGAACGATAGGAATGGAGTACCTCCCCGTTCGTCCGGCTATCAGGTCGAACGGGCAACATGCACGGAGAGCGAGCGGGGGCCCAAGGTGGACGCCTAGGCTCGCGGGCATGGCTCGACCACGCCGCGCTCTGGCCGTGCTCGCAGGCATCTCGCTCGCTGTCGCTGCGTGCGGCTCCGGCGGTCCGGTGGCGACGAGCTCGACAGCTCCGCCCGCCACCACCTCGGCGACGGCGACGCCTGTGCCGACTGGACCGAGGGTCCTCGCCATCTGCCACGACGGCGCGCACTGCGCGATCTCGCCGGGCGACTACGTGACGCCCGCGCCCGAGGGCTTCTGGCCGGGCTTGACCTTTTCGATCGGCTCGGGCTGGTTCGCAAGCGAGGCGGACAGCGGCGAGCTGGCACTGCACCCATCAGCCCAACCCGCTGACGCGGTCCTCCTGTGGAAGGACGTTGTCGCGATCCACAGCTCGACCGGCGGGCACGGGATCACGGGGATCACGGCGGTGAAAGGCGTCGGGACGACCGCTGACGAGCTTCTCGCCTACTTCACCAGCAACACCGACTACGACGTGCTCGCCGGCCCTGATCCCGCGACGACCGCCGGGGGCCTGAAGGGAACGGTCATCACGATGACCACCTCGAACACGGCCAACTTCGGCGATCCCGACTGCCCCGACAACCCGCACTGCTCCGCGTTCCTGCGCGATCCGGTCCACTGGGGCACCGAGTTCTTCGCGATCGGAGGCGACGAGGTGGTCCGCATGTTCCTGACGTCGTTCGCCGCGGCGGGGGCGTCTCACACGCTGATCATCGCGCTCGATGCCCCGAACCCGACCGAGCTCGAGCGGTTCGCCGGCGATGCGAAGCCGATCATCGACAGCGTGGTCCTGCCCGAGACCTTCGTCGACAACTGAGGCTCGAGCCGCGGCTGCGAGACCGAGCCGAGGCCGACGATCGCATCAGGCCGGCGCGAGGTCGGCGATGGAGTCCAGGACGAGGTCGGCGAGGGGTTCCAGGGTCGCCCGATCACCGACGCCGCTGAGCACGCCGATGACCCGGCCGGCACCCGCGGCGCGGGCCATCCGCATGTCGGCCGGTGAGTCGCCGATGACGGCCGTCCGAGCCGGCGTGGTGCCGAGCGCCGAACACAGGTGGAGCACCGGGTCCGGGGCGGGCTTGGGGCGGATCCCGTCGTCGGCGCAGGCAAGAGCGGCCATCTCGCCCGCGATCCCGAGCGCGGCGAGCGTCCGCTCGGTCGGTTCGCGATCGTCACTGGTGGCCACTGCAAACGTGGGCACGCGCCGCCGCAGCGCCGAGAGGAGCTCCTTCAGATCGGTCACCGGTTGCGCGAGCCCGACGGGGTCCGGTGCGTGCCACGAGCTCGTGACCGCCTCGGCCGCGGCGGCCGGCCCGGCGCCCGCATCGGAGACGTAGCTCTCGACCACCTCCCGCAGACGGCGCATCGGTGTGGCGGCCATCAGGCCATGCGCCTCGACTCGCCTTGTCCCCCGATCCACCCCGAGCAGCGGGTACAGGCCCTCGCGCACCGGCAGCCCGGTCGCCGCCTCGAGCCTGACGGCGAGCTCCTCGACCCACGGGCCCCACATCAGGTGGAACTCGATCAGGGTGCCGTCCTTGTCGAAGATGAGCAGGTCGATCCCGTCGAGGGGGTCCGCCGTCGACAGATGACCGTGACGTGGACCCGTTGGCCGATCGCGTTGCAGCTCTGTCATCTGCCCATCAGGTGAGCACTCGTCACGGACTCGACGTCATACGTTCACAGGGTGCGCAGTTGGCAACGGATCGACTCTCGCTCCGGGCGGTCCCGAACGTGGATGCCGGCGCCGACACCCCGATCTCATGACGAACGCTCACGGAGTGGGCGGATGACGAAAATTGCGGCCGCGCGCGAGTCGCCATCCTGCGGAGCGGCTGTCGTGCGGCTTACGCCTCGGCGATCAACGCCTCAACCGATTCAACCGGCGCCTTGGGGTCGAGTACCAGCGGTCCGTCCTGCGGGAACCTCACCGTTGCCGTGTCGCCGAGCTGGGGGAGCCGGAGCGTCGGCTCGTTGAACACGTCGAGGACGACCGTCGGACCTGATTCGCCCAACGCGAGGCGGATGCGAACAATCGAGCCCAGGAAGCTCACGTCTCCGACCTTGCCGGTCAGCCGGTTCGTGCCGTTCTCGCCGGGGCCAAGCTGGACCATCTCCGGCCGGAGGGCGACGCGGATCTCACGCCCGGCGCTGCCCTCGAATGCGTGCCCGAGCCGGACAGGCTGGCCCGCGATCGTCAGCTCGCCACGCGACGCGTCGACCACGACGCCGGGCAGCACGTTGAGCGTGCCGACGAAGGAGGCCACGAACGCGGTCGACGGGAAGTTGTAGATCTCGAACGGGGTGCCGACCTGCTCCATCCGGCCCTCGCTCATGACCACGACCCGATCCGAGAGTGAGAGTGCCTCCTCCTGGTCGTGGGTCACGTAGACCGTCGTGATCCCGAGCTGGCGCTGGATCGAGCGGATCTCGTGGCGGAGGGCGACCCGGATCTTGGCGTCGAGCGCCGACAGGGGCTCGTCGAGCAGCAGGACCTGCGGCTCGAACGCGAGGGCGCGCGCCAGGGCGACGCGCTGCTGCTGGCCGCCGGAAAGCTGGTACGGATACCGAGCGCCCTTGTCCGGCAGGTTGACGATCTCGAGCAGCTCCGCGACACGCTTCTTGATCTGGTCCTTCGGGCGCTTGCGAACCTTGAGCCCGAACCCGATGTTGTCGGCCACGGTCATGTTCGGGAAGAGCGCGTAGGACTGGAACACCATGCCGACGTTGCGCTTGTTCGGCGAGCGGTAGGTGACGTCCTCATCGTTGATCCGGATCGTGCCGGACGTGGGTTGCTCGAAGCCCGCGATCATGCGGAGCGTCGTCGTCTTGCCACAGCCCGACGGTCCCAGGAACGAGACGAACTCGCCCTTCTCCGCGGCCAGGTTGAAGCCCTCGACCGCGGTGGTATCGCCGAATCGCTTCTGGACATCGGTCAGCTCGAGAAAGCTCATGCCGCTCTCATGCTCCTAGCGGGCTCCTGCTACCTGAACGCGTTGGCGAGAACCTCGACCGAGCAACGCGATCATGCCCATCGCCATCCACGTGAGACCGAAGCTGATGATCGTGACGGCGGCGGGCTCGAATGCCTTGTCTCGGCCGAGCAACGCGAGGTACGGGCCGAAGGCCGGTCGGACGAGGAAGCTGGCGATGGTGTACTCGCCGATGACGATGGCGAGCGTCAGGAAGGCTCCGCTGAGCAGGGCCACGCGGATGTTCGGAAAGATCACGGAGATGAGGATCCGCGTCCAGCCCGCCCCCATGCTCTGGGCAGCCTCGGTCAGGGTCCGCACATTGATCGCCTGCAGGCCGCTGTCGACGGCTCGGTACATATACGGGAACGAGAGGACCACGTAGGCCGCGACGACGAGGATGTTCAGGCCAAAGTCCGTGCCCGTGAGGGGGAGCGGCGGGCCGGCGTAGGCGCGCAGCAGCCCGAATGCGAGGATCACCGGCGGGATCACGAAGGGCAGCAGGGTCACGAACTCGACGACGGGTCGAAGCCGCGGCAACCTGAGGCGCACCCAGTACGCGGTCGGCACGATGATCAGGAGGCTCACCAGGATCGTGATGACGCCAACGATCGCCGAGTAGATGAGGCTGCCGGCGAATTGTGGGTCCTTGAAGAGCACGTTCGTGTACGCAACGAACGGGACCTTCGTCCGCAATGAAAACTCGAGCGTCGCGTACAGCGGAAGCAGGAAATACAGGACGCCCAGGATGAAGATGACCCAGGAGAAGATGCGGCTCAGCTTCATCGCAGCCAGCGCTCCGATCGCCGCTGGAGGATCGAGTAGCCGGTGATCGAGACGCCCATGATCACGACCATCCCCATTGCGAGCGCGTACCCCAGGTTGATGTTGTGGAACACGTCACCGCTGATCTGGGCCGTGATGAGATTCGTGACCAGGGGCACGAGACCGGCCGTGAGCTGGTACGCCGTGGCCTGCGCACCAAAGGCATTTCCGAAGAGCAGGATCGTCGTCCCGAGCAGGGTTGGCAGCAGGACCGGCAGCGCGATGTGCTGCCAGTATTGGCGTGAGCTCGCGCCCAGGTTCTCGGACGCCTCCCGCCATTCGCGCTTGAGCCCGTCGATCGCCGGCGCGACGATCAGGATCATCAGCGGGAACTGGAAGTAGAGGTAGACGAGCTCGAGGCCCAGCTTCTGGTAGATACTGAACTTGATCTCCTTGCCGTAGAGATCGATGCCCAGACCGTCGAGGAGCAACTTCGTCACCAGGCCCTGGAGGCCGAGGGTGAAGGTGAACGCGAGGGCGAGCGGAATGCCCGCGAAGTTCGAGGCCACCCCGGAGAACGTCATCAGCAGGGACCGCAGGAACCTGGGCAGCCCGCCGAGGATCACCGCGTACGCCAAGAGGAAGCCGAAGAGCCCGCCCCCGATCGCCGTGACCAGGCTGATCTCGATGCTCGTGGTGTACGCGAGGACGATGTTCGGCTCGGTGAGATCGATGTAGTTCTTGATCGTCGGCTGGTGGGTGACCGCGTCCTGGAAGCTGCCGACGACGAGGTAGCCGACGGGCAGGATCAGGAACAGCGCTGAAAACAGGAAGAACGGCAGGACGCCCACGAGCGTTGGGCCGCGAAAGCGCCCGGGCCGCGCCGGTGGCGCGGCTCGGGTCGACTCTGGCGCCGTTTCGACCGTCAACGCGTTGTCGACTGCAAAACGGGTTACGTGATCGCGGTTATGGAGCGGCGGTGGCGAGCGGGCCGACGCCGGTCACGCTCTTCCAGGTGTCCACGATGAGCTTCTTCGCCGTATCCAGCTGTGGGCCGGTCGGGAAGACGGCGCCGGTGACATCAGGCAGCTTGCCGAGGACGTCAGCCGGGATCGTGCCCTTTGCCTTCATGTCGGCGAATCGGGAGGTGATGCAGTAGCCGGGCGCGGTCATCCACTTGATCTGGCCGTCGTCCGAGTAGAGCAGGTCTTCCCAGAGCTCGGCCGCGTTCGGATGGGGCGCGACCTTAGCGATGGCCTGGACATACTTCCCGGCAAACCGGCCGGTCTTCGGAATCACGACCGCGATGTCGGCTGAACCGTCTGCCTTGGTCGCGTCGCGATCGGCGAGCGCGAGGTACGACCAGGTGATGACAATCGGCGTATCACCCTTCACGACTGAGCCCAGCTTGGCGATCGTCGGCACGAAGTTGCCGGCGTCGTTGAGCTTCTTGAAGAAGTCGAGACCCGGCTGGGCGTTGTCCAGCGAGCCACCGGTCTGCGACAGCGCGGCGGCGTAGACCGACTGGATGGCCTGATTCGACAAGGTTGGGTCACCGGCGAGGGCGACTTTCAGGCCCGGCTTCAGCAGGTCATTCCAGTCCTGCGGAACGTCGGTGACGAATTGCTTGTTCACTTCGAAGGACAGGACGCCGTAGTAGTCGGTCGTCCAGGCACCGTCAGGATCCTTGTCCTCGGCCCCAACGGTGTCCCATGTCGCTACCTTGTAGGGCAGGAACAAATCCTTGTTCACGGGACCGAACGGGATGCCGACGTCGACGACGTCCGGCGTTGTGGCCTCGCCCGTGTTGGTCTTGATGGCTTCGATCTCGGCGCCCGAACCGGCATCCGGCGTGATCACGTTCACGGGGATTCCCGTCTTGGCCGTGTACTCGTCGATGATCGCGCCGTAGTTGCACCAATCCCTCGGGACGGCGATGAGGGTCAGCTTGCCTTCGGTCTTGGCAGCTGTGAGCCGAGTGGCGTCGGGGGTCCAGGTTCCTCCGCCGGTGGCGCCCGAGCCGCCAGGCGCGGTGCTGGCGCCGCCGCCCTGGGTACAAGCCGCGAATACGAAGACGGCTGCCGCCCCGAGCGTCAAAAGCCGAGGCAGTGTGCGAGTCGTGGTCAAGTCCTCCTCCACGTTCTGGCGCGCGTCATCGGTTTGCGCGCGGCCGTTGTGACGATGGGCACGGGCCACCCGCCGCAGGTGTCGGCGGAAAGCATCGATCCCTCGTTGGTGCCGAGGCTCCGGTCCCGGAGCGCATCGTCGGGCGCCATCTTCGCCGCGTCGTTAACGGGATGCAAGCGTTTTTCACACGTAGACCGTGCCTATACTCCGCCCGCGATGGAACCGGGCTCGCGGACGCTCGAAGACCCGCTCGCCGAGGCGCTGCGGATCGTCGACGTTGCGGACCGCCAGGGCCTGCTCCTCCGGCTCATGGGCGGCATGGCCGTCCGTGCCCACGCACCGGACTGGACGCATCGCACGCGGCGGCGCGAGGTCGACATCGACTTCGCCACGCGGTCGAAGGATCGCAAGGCCGTCTTCGCCCTCCTCGAGCGCGAGGGCTACACGCCCGACAAGCGCCACAACGCCCTGTTCGGGCAGCACCAGGGGTACTTCGTCGACGAGCCCCGCCGCCGGCCGGTAGACGTACTGGTCGACAAGCTCGAGATGTGCCATCGCATCGAGTTCGGCGATCGGCTCGGCAAATCGACACCGACCCTGCCGGTCGCGGAGCTCCTTCTCTCGAAGCTGCAGATCGTCAAGATCAACAAGAAGGACGTTCTCGACGCGCTGATCCTCCTCGCCGAGCACCCCCTGGGCCAGGACGACGGCGAGGTCGACTCCAGCAAGGGCCTGTCCGCGATCAGCGTGCCCAGGATCCTGTCCTTCACCTCGAACGACTGGGGCTGGTGGCGGACGGTGACCGGCAACCTCGCCGTGCTCGAGCACTATCTCGATACCGACTTCACGCCGGAAGACGTGGACATCGGCGGCCAGCGGCCGGTCATGTTCGAGCCGCGTGCCCAGCTGGAAGCCCTGCGGGCGGCGATCAACGACGCGCCGAAGTCGACTCGATGGCGGCTTCGGTCGTCGATCGGCGAGCGCCAGCAGTGGTACGTCGAGCCCGAGGAAGTGGGCCACAACTAGGGACTGACGGAGACGCTCGTGCGCATCTTCTTCGCGACGGACATCCACGGGTCCGAGGTGTGCTGGCGCAAGTTCCTCAACGCCGGCGCGTTCCACAAGGCCGACGTTCTGATCATGGGCGGCGACATGACGGGCAAGGCGATGGTGCCCATCGTCGGTCCCGCGGGCGGGCCATGGCGACTCACGCTCCAGGACCAGGAGCACATCCTCACCACCGAGGCCGAGGCCGCCGCGATGGAGAAGCGCATCAGCGACCGCGGCTACTACCCGATCCGCCTCATGCCCGACGAGCTCGAGGCATGGAACGCCGATCAGGGGCTGGTCGATGCCAGGTTCAAGGCCGAGATGCTGGGCATGGTCCAGCGCTGGATGGATCTCGCCGACGAGCGGCTCGCAGGCAAGGGGCTCCGGTGCATCGTCTCGCCGGCGAACGACGACATCTTCGAGGTCGATCCGATCATTGCCGCCGCGAAGCTGGTCTCACTTGGCGAGAGCAACCTCATCGAGCTCGACGGGTTCTCGCTCGTCTCCACCGGCTGGGCGAACCCGACCCCCTGGAATACGTTCCGGGAGCTGCCCGAGCCGGAGCTGCGCTCGCGGATCGACGGCCTCGTCGCGACCGTGCCGGACAAGCGCCGTGCGATCTTCAACTTCCACGCCCCACCATTTGGCTCGAATCTTGACAACGCGCCCAAGATCGACGCCGACATGCGCTACGTTTCAGGTGGGCAGGCGCTGATCCCCGTGGGCTCGCACGCGATCCGCGATGCCATCCTCGAATATGGTCCGGTCCTGTCGCTCCACGGCCACATCCACGAAGGCCGCGGCGCGGTGAAGCTGGGCAAGACACTCGCGGTGAACCCCGGCAGCACGTACGAGGACGGCGTGCTGCAAGCCGCAATCGTGGACCTGGACCACAAGAAAGCCGAGGTGAAACGCTACCTGCTGATCAACGGTTGACGTCGGGTCACGTAGTGGAGGGATAGAAGGCTCGATGACTACTGGGGAGATGGCCAAGGCGCCGGCGCTGTTCCTGCGGAACGCGACCGGCCTGGTCAAGGGTTGGTCCGGGTTCGACGCGTTCGCCTACTCGTTCATGTCGGTGAACCTCGTCGCCCTCGGCATGTTCTACAGCCTGGCGATCTTCGCCTACGTGCCCGATGGTTCGGCGATCGCCTCGATCGTCGTCACCGCGATCGGCATGACCTTCATGTGCATCGCCTATGCGGGCCTCATCGCGGTGATGCCACGGGCCGGCGGCGACTACGTTTGGCAGACGCGGGTGCTCGACGGCATCCCCGGCGCTGTTGTCGGCGGGGCGTTCGGCGCGATCGCGGTGTTCCTCGTCGGGACGGCGCTCGCCATTGGCGATGTGACGACCTACATCGGCGCAGCGCTGGGTGCGATCGGCGGCGCCTCGCTCGGGATCAAGCGAGGTGGTGTCGGCTTCGTCCTCTCGGCGACGGGATGGTGGTTCATCCTCGCCCTGTGGGCCCCGATCTATGGCTTCATCCTGAACATCGAGTTCCTCCAGCCCCTGGCGGCGCTGCTCGGCTGGAAGGACGGCGTGACGTTCTTCAGCTCGCACGACGGCACGTTCGCGGTCTCGATCGCGACGATCGTGATCACCTCGGCCCTGGTGGCCCTCGGCATGGCCGGCTACGCCCGGATCCAGCGGTGGTGCCTCTACATCGGGCTCGTCGCGCTGGCGGTGGTCTTCGTGCTGATGCTCGTCGCGAACGCCGACACGTTCAAGGCCGCGTACGACCGCGAGGCACAGAGTCTCTTCGGCGTCTCGAACGCCTACCAGGCAACGATCGACCAAGCGGCAAGTGATCCGGCCTCGGCCTACACGGGCACGGAGCTCGATCCGTTCGGGTTCGGTGGGGGCACGCTCCTGCTCGTCCCGTTCATGCTGTTCTTCCTGCTGTACCCGAACTGGGGCGCCACGCTCTATGGCGAAGTCCGCGGGGCGGGCGACTTTCGGAAGGTGCTCAACGGGATGCTCGGCGGCCTGTGGGTGACCGCGGGCCTCGCCGTCCTGTTCGTCGTGCTCGCGGCGAAGGCCTTCGGCTGGACCTTCTTCAATGCCTCGAACGTGACGTACGTCAACTATGCCTACGGCTACAGCACGACCGCGCCCCCGATGCCGATCTGGGGCTTTCCGCCCATGCTCGCCGCGTTCCTGATCGACAGCCACATCATCCAGGCGATCATCGTGTTCGCCTTCGGGGCGTGGTGGCTCGGCTGGACCGGGACGCTGTTCCTGTCGTCGACGCGGATGATCTTCGCGGCTGCCTTCGACCGGGTGCTGCCAGAGTGGGCCGGTCGAGTCTCGGAAGGTCGGGGCGTGCCATGGGCAGCGCTCGCGCTGATCATGATCCCGTCCTTCTTCCTGAGCTGGCTGTACTCGTACAACGCGGACTTCGTCAAGCTGACGCTTGACGCGACGCTCGTGATCGCCGTGACATTCTTCGGGACATCGATCGCGGCGACGATCCTGCCCTTCTGGAAGAAGGACCTGTACGAAGCGTCGCCGGTGGCCCGGTACAAGGTCCTGGGCCTGCCGCTCATCGCGGTCGCCGGCGCACTTTCCACGATCTTCCTCGGCTGGGTGCTGTACACGTGGCTCAGCAGCGCGCTGTACGGCATCGGCGTCGGGAACACGACCTCGATCGTGTTCCTCGGAGCCCTGTATGGCGCGGCCGCCGTGCTGTACGTCGTGGCGCGCTTCTGGCGCCGCGCCCAGGGCGTCGACCTCGACGCCATCCACGCGCAAATTCCGGCGGAATAGCCGCGCCCGGCCGGGCGGCCTGAGCGCCGCAGCGAACAAGCGAAGGGCGCCCATCGGGCGCCCTTCCCCGTTGCTCGAGCCGAGTTGCGCGCGCCCGTCCCGGCGGGCAGACTGTCGCGGCGCCCGGGAGGACGGGTCGCCTGGGGTGCAGCAAGCCCACCTGCGTCCGCGTCAGGAGCCCCGTGCCGTCCAAACCAGCCGCGTCGGCGACGACCGTGGCTTCTGCACGCCCCGCGGGCGCGACGCCGACGCTGTACATCGACGGATCGTGGGCGGCCGCTGATGGCGGCGCGACGTTCGAGGCCACGAGCCCCGCGACCGGCGCCGTCATCGGCACGCTGGCCCAGGGCGGCCGCGTCGACGCGAGCCGCGCGATCGAGGCGGCCGCACGTTCGGCACCAGCCTGGGGCGGCACCTCGCCATTCGAGCGCGCGGCCGCGCTCGAGAGGATCGCAGCCGCGATCGATGCGAGGCGCGACGAGCTCGCCGGGATCCTGACCCTCGATCAGGGCAAGCCGCTCCAGGCCGAGGCCTACGGCGAGGTCGAGGAGCTGGTCCTCTACTTCCGCATGGCGGCCGCCGACGCGACCCGGATCGAGGGGCTCATCCCGCCTTCGGTCGATCCGGCGAAGCGAGTGCTCGTGTACCGGGTGCCGAAGGGCGTGGTCGGCATCGTCACGCCGTGGAACTGGCCGTACACGATGCCCGCCGAGCTGATTGCGCCGGCGCTCGCCGCGGGCAACGCGGTGGTCTGGAACCCGGCGCGCTTCACCTCATGGTGCTCGGTCGCGCTCGCGGAGGCGATCGTCGAGGGCGGCCTCCCGGCGGGCGTGTTCAACCTCGTCACGGGGCCCGGCGACGAGGTCGGCGACGAGATCGTCGGCGACCCGCGGGTTACGGCGGTCGGCTTCGTCGGATCGGCAACGACCGGCGCGAAGATCGCCCGGCGCGCCGCTGGCAAGGAGCTGCTGCTGGAGCTGGGCGGCAACGGGCCGCTCGTGATCCTCGACGACGCCGATCTCGAGGCGGCGGTGCGCGCCACGATCACCGCCTGCTTCCTGAACGCCGGCCAGAGCTGCACCGCCGGTGAGCGCGTGCTCGTCGACCGGGCGATCCACGACGCCTACCTCGACCTGTTGGTCGAGACGGTCAAGCGGGAGGTGCGGCTCGGCGATCCCGCCGACGGCGCCACCACGATGGGTCCGCTCAACAACGAGCGCACCGCGGCGAAGACCGAGCGCCAGGTCGGCGAGGCCGTCGAGCGTGGGGCAACGCTCCTCAGCGGCGGCCGCCGCGCGCCAGAGCTCGGCAGCCCACTGTTCTTCCAGCCGACGGTCCTCGATCGGATCACCGAATCGATGGAGATCGCGAAGGAGGAGACCTTCGGCCCGGTCGTGCCGATCAGCGCCATCGACGGCGAGGCCGAGGCGCTCGAGGTCATCGAGCGATCGCCCTACGGCCTGCTCACCTCAGTGTTCACGCGCGACCTCGCCCGGGGCCTGCGCTTCGCCGAGTCGGCGCGGGCCGGATGGGTCAACATCAACGAAGGCACCAACTACTGGGAGTCGCACCTGCCCTTCGGCGGCCGCGCGGGATCGCAGAGTGGCCTCGGGAGAGTCGGCGGGCGGTTCTCGATCGAGCGCCTGACGGAGCTCAAGACGATCGTGGTGAATCTCGCCTGATCGCCTGATCGGCGCGGGCAACTGGAGGAGGTACATGGCCACGCTGCCCGATCGGGCGAGAGCCGTCGTCATCGGCGCGGGGATCGTCGGCAACAGCATGGCCTGGCACCTCGCCCGCCTCGGCTGGCGCGACATCGTGCTGCTCGAAAAGGGCACCCTGCCCAGCCCGGGGGGATCGACGGGTCACGCCTCCAACTTCATCTTCCTGACCGATCACTCCAAGGAGATGACGGCCTTCACCGTCGACAGCGTCGCCCAGTACCGCGAGCTCGGCGTGTTCACCCAGACCGGCGGCATCGAGGTGGCGCGCACGAAAGAGCGGCTGCAGGAGCTGACTCGCCGCGTGACGTCCTCGAAATCGTGGGGCGTGGAGCCGGTCGAGCTGCTCACGCCCGCGCAGGTCAAGCAGAAGGTGCCGTTCATCGACGAGGACGTCATCCTCGGCGGTATCTACTGGCCGGGCGTCGGCGTCGTCGACTCGCTCGAGGCGGGCACGCTCATGCGCAGGAAGGCGCAGGAGCTGGGTGCGCTGACAGTCGCCCCCGGCGTCGAGGTGACGGGGCTCGATACGGAAAACGGGCGGATCAGGCGCGTCCGGACCGACAGCGGCGAGATCGAGGCCGAGACGGTCGTCATCGCCTGCGGGGTCTGGAGCCCGCGGATCGCGAGCATGGCGGGCGCCTCGATCCCGCTCACGCCGGCGATCCACCAGATGATCGACATCGGGCCGGTGGCGATATTCGAGCACGTTGATAGCGCGGTGGGCTACCCGATCATCCGCGACGTCGACACCAACATGTACGAGCGGCAGCACGGCAACGAGTTCGAGATCGGCTCGTATGCCCACCGGCCGATCCTCATGGACCCCGACGACATCCCGTCGATCGCCGAAGCCGCCCTGTCGCCGACGATGCTGCCCTTCACCCGGGAGGACTTCGACCCCCAGCTCGAGGACGCCCTCGAGTTGTTCCCGGAGGTCGTCGGCGACGAGAAGGCGGGCGTGAAGCTGGCGATCAACGGCCTGCTCTCGCTCACCCCGGACGGCAACCCGATCCTGGGCGAGACGAGCGAGGTCAAGGGCCTCTGGTCAGCCGCGGCGATCTGGATCAAGGAGGCGCCCGGGATCGCGAAGACGATCGCCGAGTGGATGACCGACGCCGAGCCGGAGATCGACCCGCACGGCTCGGACATCGCCCGGTTCTACGACCACCACAAGACGACGCAGCACATCGCCGCCCGCACGAGCGAGGGCTACAACAAGACCTACGGCATCGTCCACCCGAGCGAGCAGTGGGCGTCGAACCGCGGCGTGCGGCTCTCGCCGTTCTACGAGCGCGAGAAGGAGCTCGGCGCCGAGTTCTTCGAGGCGGCTGGGTGGGAGCGCCCGTACTGGTACGGCACCAACGAGCGGCTCCTGGCCGAGTACGGCGACCGGGTCATGCCCCGCGAGGCCGAGTGGGAGTCGCGCTGGTGGTCGCCGATCATCAACGCCGAGCACCTGGCGATGCGCGACCGTGTCGGCATGGTCGACCTGTCCGCGTTCGCGATCTTCGACGTCACGGGCCCGGGCGCTGCTGCCTACCTCGAGCACCTGTGCGTCAATCGCGTTGACGTGCCGCCGGGCAAGACGGTGTACACGCCGCTGCTCAACGGCGCCGGCGGGATCCTGGCCGACCTCACGATCATGCGCCTCGCCCACGATCGCTTCAGGGTCGTGACCGGCGGCGGGCTGGGCATGCGCGACAAGAAGCTGTTCACCGACGCGCTGCCGGCCGACGGCTCGGCGCAGCTGTTCGACGCGACCAACTCGTGGACAACGATCGGGCTGTGGGGGCCGCGGGCGCGCGACGTGCTGTCGTCGGTGACGTCGGCCGACGTCAGCCACCAGGGCTTCCCGTTCCTGACCTCGAAGACGGTCGACATCAACAGCGTTCGGACGCTCGCGTCGCGGATCTCCTACGTCGGCGAGCTCGGCTGGGAGATCTACGTCCCGATCGAGCAGGGACTGCGGGTGTGGGACGCGCTGTGGGACGCGGGCCAGCCCCACGGGCTGGCGCCGGTCGGGATCGGGACCTATGCCGTGACGGCGCGGCTCGAGAAGGGCTACCGGGCGCACGGCAACGAGCTCGAGCTCGACTTCAACCTCGTCGAGGCGGGCATGGCCCGCCCGACGGTCAAGGACGCCGACTTCGTGGGCCGCGAGGCCTACCTTCGCCAGCGCGAGGCGGCGCCCGTCGCCGTCCTGTGCACCCTCACCGTCGACGACCCGACGTCGAAGAGCGGGGTCAAGCGGTACATGCTCGGACGGGAACCGATCCTCTCGACCGATGGCAAGCCGCTCGTCGACAGCCGCGGCCGGCGGTCCTACGTGACGTCGGCGGGATCGGGTCCATCGGTCGGGAAGCACCTGCTCATGGCGTACCTGCCGCCTGACGTGGCGAAGGTGGACACCCCGCTGCTGGTCGAGTACCTCGGCGAGCAGTACCCGGTGACCGTCGCCGTGGCCGGCTCGACCCCTCCCTTCGACCCGGACAACACCAGGATCCGGTCCTGACCACGCGCCGATGAACATCCTCGTGTGCGTCAAGCGCGTGCCCCAGACCGGCGGCCGGATCGTGCTCACGCCCGACGGCCAGTCGATCGACACGCGCTTCCTCGGCCACACGATCAGCCCGCACGAGGAGTGCGGCGTCGAGGAGGCAGTACGGATCGTGGAGAAGGAGGGCGGCACCTCGGCGGTGCTGACGCTCGGACCGGCCGAGGCCGAGGAGCAGCTCCGGGACGCGATGGCGATCGGCATCGACCGGGCGATCCTGCTCGAAACGGGCGGCACGGAGTGGGACCCGGTGTCGACCGCCGGGGTCATCGCCGAGACGATCGAGGCACAAGAGGCGACGAACGGGGAGTTCGACCTGCTCCTGTTCGGCAACGAGGCTGCCGACACCGGCGATTACCAGATCGGCGTGCGGGTCGCCGTGGCGCTCGGGCGGCCGGTGATCAACGGGATCAAGGAGATCTGGTTCAGCGACGACCGCCGCGAGGTGCTCGCGCGGCGCGAGGCGCCGGGCGGCGGCTGGGAGACGTTCGACCTCCCCCTCCCTGCGGTCCTCGGGGTCAAGGAGGGCCTCAACCTGCCCCGCTACCCGTCCGTGCCCGGCCGGCTGCGCGCGAAGAAGAAGGAGATCGAGCGAGTGGCCCTCGGCGCGTCGCCGTCGGGGGCGCTGGGTCTCGGCGCGGGCGAGGACGCGGCGGGCATCGACAGCGCGATTCCCGGCCCGACGAAGCTCCGGCTGCGCCTGCCGGCCGAGGAGCGTACGGCGGCCGAGGTCATCGGGCGTGGGCCAGAGGCGGCGCCGGCGGTCGTCGACCTGCTCGAGCGAATCGGGGTGGTGGCCCGGTGATCGACGGCGGGGGAGCATGAGCGGCGCGGTCGTCGCGTTCGTCGAGCACGCCGGCGGGGAGGCGGATCGGCTCTCGCTGGAGGCGTTGGCCCTCGCCCGTGGGCTCGCGAAGCTGCTCGGCAAGCCGCTCGACGCGGTCGTTCTCGGATCGCAAGGCGAGGCCGTCGCAAGGCGGCTCGGGAGCCACGGTGTCGGACTCGCGCATACGGCAAGCGACGCACGGCTCGACGACTTCGCGCCAGCCGCCTGGGCCGCATCGATCCGCGACGTCATCGAGCGGCGGTCACCGGCCGCGATCGTCGCCGCCGGAAGCGAGCGTGGCAACGAGGTGCTCGCCCACGTGGGTGCCTGCTCGGGCTGGCCGATGGCCGCCAACGTGGTCGAGGTTACGCCGGGCGACTCGTGGAAGCTGACGCGCCAGCGCTGGGCCGGCTCGCTCCTCGAGGACGCCGCCCTTGACGCGCCGGTCCGGCTGCTCACCGTCGCGCCACACGCTGTCGCGGTCGATCCGCTGAACACCTCGGCGCCGGCGCCGACAATCACCCGCTTCGAGCCCGAGCTCGAGCCGGCCGACCTCGTCGCGCGCGTCGTCGGTCGCGAGGCGAAGACCAGTGCCGGCGTCTCCCTGACCGACGCCAAGGTTGTGATCGGCGGGGGTCGAGGCGTCGGCTCCGCGGCCGGATTCGCGCAGCTGGAGCAGCTCGCCTCGCTCATGAACGGGGCTGTCGGCGGCTCGCGCGTCGTGACCAGCCTGGGCTGGCGCCCGCACTCGGACCAGATCGGGCAGACGGGTCTCCGAATCGCACCTGACCTGTATGTCGCCTGCGGCATCAGTGGCGCGATCCAGCACATCGTCGGGTGCAAGGCCGCGAAGCGGATCCTCGCGATCAACACCGACCCGGACTCGCCGATCATGGCCGTGGCTGACTACGCGGTCATCGGCGACCTGAACTCGATCGTGCCCGCGATCACCGCGGAGATCGAGCGGCGACGCGAGGCCGGCCGGCCGTCGACATGACCGGTCAGGCCGGGGCGCTAGCACATCACATCGAGGTGAAGCAGATGGAACTCCACCCGGGGGTGTACCGGTCGAACCTGGACACGGACGAATGGCAGTCCGACCCGGACGTCGGCGGTGAGCTCCAGGTGTTCATCGACGAACCGGACTCGCAAGTCGGGATGAGCCGCTACCTCACCGACCCCGGGCCGATCTCGTGGGCGCCGTCCGTGCGCGAGACGCTCCTCGTGCTGGAGGGATCGGTTCGAATCGATATCGACGGTGGCCCCTCGCTGGAGCTCACCGTCGGTGACGTCGCCTCGTTGCCCGCGGGGACGCGGACCACATGGCACGTGACCACACCGTTCCGGGAGCTGTGGTTTGCCCCGCGACTCCTCGAGCCGGCGTCGTCCTAGCGGTGCATCACAACCGGGGCCCGGCTCATGTCGCCCCAGCGCGGCGAAGGCGGCCGGGGCTGAGTGCGAGGGCGAGCGGCAGCATCGCGAACGCGATGACGACGAGACTCCACATGACCGCACCGAAGTTCCCGGTCGCGTCCCGGATCAGGCCGAGGGCCACCGGCGCGATGGCGGCAAGCAGGTAGCCGATGAGGAGCATGAGCGCGGAGATGGACGCGGCGTCCGCGCTGTCGCTCGCGACGTCGACGGGCAGGGTCAGCGCCAGCGGGAAGTAGGCACCGATCCCCAGCCCGAGGAGCGCCGTGGAGCCGATCGTGAGGATCGAGCCGGGCTGCTCGCCCGGCGTCAGCGCGATGCCCAGGATGCCGGCGATGGACAACAGCGAGGCGAGGGCGAGCTGACTCCGCCGCGACCCGAACCGATCGGCGAGGAGCGGCACGGCGAGGGTCGCGATCAACCCGATGCCGGTCAGCAGCGCGATCAACCCGCCGGCCGCCGCGAGGCGCCAGCCGCGCTCCTCGTAGATGCTTGCGAGCCAGGTGATGCAGCCGTAGAACAGGATCGACTGCGAGCCGAAGATCGCGCCGAGGAGCCAGGCCGACGAGCGCCGCCAGGGCAGCTTCGGGATGGCCAGCGGCACGCGCTGGTGGCCCTCGTCGCGGGGCATCAGCCGGAGCCATGCGGCGAGCGAGACGAACGCCGCCGCCGAGACGATCACGAACGACGCCCGCCAGCCACCGAACGCGTCTGCCAGCGGCACCGCGACTGCTGCGGTGATCGAGCCGCCGATGACGAACCCGACAACGTACGCGCCGGTGCCGGCAGCAGGGTTGTTCGGCAATCGAGCTCGGACGATCATCGGCAGGATCGGCCCGACGAGGGCCATGCCGACGCCGAGCCCGACCGTCGCCGCGAGCACCGTGGTGCTGTCTGGGAGCAGCCCGCGCAGGATGCCGAAGGTTCCGACCATCGCGACGCACGCTGCGGTGCCGAGCCTCGGCCCGATGAGCCCGGCGAGCACCGGGCCGAACGGCGCGAGCAGGCTCATGCACAGCACAGGGATGGTGCTGAGCAGGCCGGCGACCGCATGCGACATGCCGAGGTCGTCCTGAACCAGGCCGACGAGCGGGCCGATGATCAGCGCCTGGGGGCGAAGCGCCGTCCCGACGAGCACGAGCGCGGCGACCACGGCGAACCAGCGGCTGTCGGTGGTCCCCCGGGATTCGGTAGCCGGCTCGGTCATCCGCCGGCCCGAAGCCGGGTGCCGATCCGCGCTGCCGCAGCGCGCACCGCGCGAGCGATCGACTCCTCGGCTCCCTCGGCCGGGAAGCGGTATGACGGGCCGTGGACGTGGACGGCGGCGACGACCTCGCCCCGGCTGTCCGCGACCGGCGCCGCGACGGAGCTGATCCCGAGCGCGTACTCCTCGCGTACCCAGGCGAGGCCCTCGCGCCGCACCTCGCGCAGTCGCTCGAGGAGGGCCGGCGCATCGGTGAGCGTCCGCGGCGTGAACCGCTCGAGCGGCTCAGCGAGGTACCGGGCGAGCGTCGGGGCGGGGAGCTGGGCGAGGAACACCTGGCCCGACGACACCGCGTGGAGCGGGATGCGCGTTCCGGTCCAGTCACGAACCTGGACCGGGTTCGGCGACTCGATCTGGTCGACGTAATGGGCCGTCCAGCCATCGCGAACCGACAGCCCCGCCGCCTCGCCGAGCTCCCTGGCGAGATCGACCAGCGTCGGGCGGCCCGTGGCGACAAGCCCTCGCGCGTCGCCCAGCCCTGAAGCGAGCGCGACGAGGTGCGGCCCGAGCCGGTAGCGGGTCTCGCCCGGCACCTGCTCGACGGCGCCCTCTGCCGCGAGCGCGCTGAGGATCCGCGCGGCCGTGGATTTCGGGATGTGGGACCGGCCGGCCACGTCGGTGACGCCGAGCGGTCCATCGGCGAGCGCGCCGAGCACGGAAAAGGCCCGCCGGATGCTCTGGACGCCGATGGTCGGGCTGGACATGGGAACCCTCGCTGGGCTAGTGTGGCGGCTCGGGCGTTCCATCATACGGCATCGTTCCACGATGCGGAACCCCCCAAGCGCGACGAGACGGCGGAGGCATGGCGAATGACCCCCGACGCGGGTCAGGACACCCCCAGGGACACCCCGGACAAACCGGCCGGCGAGAGCTTCGATCTCTCGGCGCTCGCCGACGATGAGCTCGTCGAGCAGATGCACAACGACCTGTACGACGGCATGGCCCCCGAGATCGTCGAGGGCACGAAGCTGCTGCTCGGGCGCGGCTGGGGGCCGGACAAGGTGCTCAACGAAGCCCTCGTCGAGGGCATGCGCATCGTCGGGATCGACTTCCGGGACGGGATCCTGTTCGTCCCCGAGGTTCTGCTCGCCGCCAACTCGATGAAGGCCGGCATGGCCGTGCTTCGGCCGCTCCTCGCCGAGACCGGCGCCAAGCCGGTCGGCAAGGTCGTCATCGGCACGGTCAAGGGCGACATCCACGACATCGGCAAGAACCTGGTCGCGATGATGCTCGAGGGCGCGGGCTTCGAGGTGTTCGACCTCGGCATCAACACCGACGCGGACAAGTTCATGGCCGCGCTCGAGCAGCACAAGCCGGACATCCTGGGCATGTCCGCCCTGCTCACCACGACGATGCCGTACATGAAGGTCGTGGTCGCCGAGCTGGTGAAGCGCGGCATCCGCGACGACTACATCGTCCTCGTCGGCGGTGCGCCGCTGAACGAGGAGTTCGGCAAGGCCGTCGGCGCGGACGCGTACTGCCGCGACGCCGCGATCGCGGTCGAGACGGCTGTCTCGCTGGTCGGGGAGCGACGTGCGCGAGTCGCCTGAGGTGCGTTCCACGATGTGGAACGACGAGGTAACGATCGGATCGGGCGGCGGCCCGAATCGACCGCCGCTCGTGATCGGCTGTGGGGCGCTCGCGCGCGAGCTCGTCGAGCTCACGCGGCGCGCGGGCCTGCCGGCCATGGACCTCACCTGCCTCCCGGCCTCCCTGCACAACCGGCCGGAACGGATTCCGGGCGCCGTGCAGGCGCGCATCCGCCGCGCCCGCGCGGAGGGGTACGACCGGATCTTCGTCGCCTATGCCGACTGCGGCACCGGCGGGCTGCTCGACCGCGTGCTGGACGCGGAGGGCATCGCGCGCCTCGAGGGCGCCCACTGCTACGAGGTCTATGCCGGCCGGGCCGCCTTCGCCTCGCTCTCCGACGCGGAGCCGGGCACGTTCTACCTGACCGACTACCTCGTCCGGAACTTCGAGCGGCTCGTCGTCCGCGGCCTCGGCCTCGATCGCCACCCCGAGCTGCTGTCGATCTATTTCGGCAACTACACGCGCCTCGTGTACCTCGCCCAGTCCGACGAAGCAGCCCTCACCGACGGGGCCGTCGCGGCGGCGAAGTTCCTCGGCCTGGCATTCGAGCGACGGCTCGTCGGCCTTGGCGAGCTCGCTCCATCCATCGCTACGTTCGCCCAGGTCGGCGGATCGCGCGTTATCGCCCAGGCCGATGAACGACCCAGAAACGAGGTGGCAAGCGAGAGAGGCATCGCCACGGGCGCTGAAGCTTCCGCTTCCATCGCCCCAATCGATCGAAACGCCGCTCCGCTCGCGGAAGGTCGTTCCTTCATCGCTGCCAGCGATCGAGCTGCGTGAATGGCGTCGCTCATCACGATCTGGTGGCGCGACATCCCGATGCAGGTCATCGCCCGTGATCGGCGTCAGGCCCACAAGGTCGTCCTCCATCCACGGTTCCAGGTCGCCGTCGACAAGGCGGCCATGAAGGCCGGCAAGAAGTCGGCCAGCGACTACATCGAGGAGATGCGCCGCGACGCTCGCGACTGCGGGGACGACCTCGAGACGGAGGCCAACACCGAGGCGGCCCGCCTCGAGGCGGCGTACACGAAGGGCGTCCTCGCCTCGCTCATTGCCGCCGGTGGCGTGGGGGCGAGGTTGTGACCACTCGCCACGCGACGCACACCGTCGTCAGCTCGGCGCGGCGCGAGGTCGTCATCGGCTTCGACCGGCCGTTCACGATCATCGGCGAGCGCATCAACCCCACGGGTCGAAAGCTCCTCGCCGAGGAGATGAAGGCCGGCGACTTCAGCCGGGTCGAGCGCGACGCGATCGCCCAGGTCGAGGCCGGCGCGCACATGCTCGACGTGAACGCGGGCATCCCCCTCGCCGACGAGCCGGCGATTCTGGCCCGGACGATCCAGCTCGTTCAGTCGCTCGTGGATCTGCCTTTGTCGATCGACAGCTCGATCGTCGAGGCGCTGGAGGCCGGCCTCGCCGTGTACGAGGGCAAGCCGCTCGTGAACTCCGTCACCGGCGAAGAGGAGCGTCTCGAACGGGTGCTGCCCCTGATCAAGCGCTATGGCGCGGCGGTCGTCGCGATCTCGAACGACGACACCGGCATCTCCGAGGACCCCGACGTCCGCTTCGAAGTGGCCCGCAGGATCGTCGAGCGGGCGGCCGACCACGGCATCCCCCGCGAGGATGTGATCGTCGACCCGCTGGTCATGCCGATCGGGGCGATGCAGACGGCGGGGCAGCAGGTGTTCCGGCTCGTGCGCCGGCTGCGCGAGGAGCTCGGCGTCAACACGACCTGCGGCGCATCGAACGTGAGCTTCGGCATGCCCGACCGCGAACGGATCAACGCCGCGTTCCTGCCGATGGCCATCGCGAGCGGTCTGACGTCGGCCATCACGAACCCGCTGGCGGCCGAGGTCAAGGCCGCGATCATGGCCGCCGACGTGCTCATGGGCAACGACCGGGACTCGGCCCGCTGGATCCGTGCGCATCGGGACGCCGCCTTGCCGGCCGTCGCGGCTCGCGCCGGGACGCCGCCGGGAGCGCCCGGGCCGTTGAGTGTCATCGAGGGCGGCGGACCCGGTGCCGGGAGCCATCGCACGGCCGGAAGCCGTCCGCGGATCAACCGGCGAGCCCTCGCCGCCGCGGCTGCGATGCGCGACGCGGGCGGACGCGGCGTCGGGAGCAGCGGCACGGGCGCATGACCGGCCCAGCCCAGGTCATCTTCACGCCCTCGGGGCGCCGCGGCCGGTTCGAGCCCGGGACGACCGTCCTCGATGCCGCGCGGTCACTCGGCGTCGACCTCGACTCGGTGTGCGGTGGGCGCGGGCTGTGCGGTCGCTGCCAGGTCGTGCCGGCGGAGGGGACGTTCCCCAAGCACGGCATCGAATCCTCGGACGGGCACCTCTCGCCGCGCGGCGCCGACGAAGACGAGTACGACCGGCTCCGCGGGCTGGCGGCGGGACGGCGACTCGGGTGTCGTGCCCAGGTCCACGGCGACGTGCTCGTCGACGTGCCGCCCGAGAGCCAGGTCCATCGGCAGGTCGTGCGCAAGGGCGTGCCGGTCCGCGACTTCGTCATCGATCCCGTAGTCCGCCTGCATGAGATCGAGGTCGAACGGCCCGAGCTGGCCCGGCCCGGCGGTGACCTCGCCCGCGTGCTCGTCGCGCTGGAGCGGGAGTGGGGCCTGACCGGCCTCGAGGCCGATCTCGAGGTGATCCGCGACCTCCAGCCGGCGCTCGACGCGGGCAACTACCGGGTCACAGTGGCGGTCCACGACCGGCACGTGATCAGCGGGGTCTGGCCCGGGCTCCACGATCGCGCCCTGGGGATCGCCCTCGACATCGGCTCGACGACGATCGCCGGGCACCTCGCGGATCTCGCCGACGGCGAGGTCCTCGCCTCGGACGGCGTGATGAACCCCCAGATCCGATTCGGCGAGGACCTCATGAGCCGTGTCTCGTACGCGATGCTCCACGAGGGCGGGGCGGCGGAGATGACGCGGGTGGTGCGCGAGGCCGTCGCGAGCCTGGTTCGCGGTCTGGCGGCGAGAGCCGGCGTCGAGGTCGAGGACGTCCTCGAATTCACGATCGTGGGCAATCCGATCATGCATCACCTGCTCCTCGGCTTCGACCCGACGCCGCTCGGCTCCGCGCCGTTCGCGCTGGCCACGGATGCCGCGGTCCGGGTGCGGGCGCGGGAGCTCGAGCTGCCCGCGCACGAGGGCGCGCGCGTCTACGTCCTGCCGTGCATCGCCGGGCACGTGGGCGCGGACGCCGCCGGGGCGATCCTGGCCGAGACGCCGTATCTCGCGGACGAGATCACGCTGCTCGTCGACGTCGGCACGAACGCCGAGATCGTCCTCGGCAGCCGGGACCGGCTGCTCGCAGCCTCGTCACCGACCGGACCGGCCTTCGAGGGCGCCCAGATATCGAGCGGCCAGCGGGCCGCCCCTGGCGCGATCGAGCGGGTGCGGATCGACAAGGACACCCTCGAGCCTCGCTTCCGCGTCATCGGCTCGAGCCGCTGGTCGGACGAGACCGGGTTCGAGGCGTCGACCCGGCGGACCGGCGTGACCGGCATCTGCGGCTCGGGCATCGTCGAAGTCATCGCCGAGCTGTTCCTCGCCGGCGTGATCACCGCCGACGGGACGATCGACGGGCAGCTGGGCGCGCGAACGCCGCGGCTCGTGCCCGACGGCCGAACGTTCTCGTACGTCCTCCACGAGGGCGGCCCCGGCGCGGACCTGGGCGACGGCGAGCGCGGGCCGGCGTCGCCGCGTCTCCTGATCACCCAGAACGACGTCCGCGCGATCCAGCTCGCCAAGGCAGCCCTCTACGCGGGAGCGCGACTCCTGATGGACCACCTCGGCGTCGAGACGGTCGATCGGGTCAAGCTCGCCGGCGCGTTCGGGAGCCAGATCGATCCGCTGCACGCCCTCGTGCTCGGGCTCGTGCCCGATGCGCCGCTGGACCGCGTCGGCGCGGCCGGCAACGCGGCCGGGACCGGCGCGCTCATCGCGCTGCTCTCGGGCGAGGCTCGCCACGAGATCGAGCGGGTCGCGCGCACCGTCGAAAAGATCGAGACGGCGGTCGAGCCCCGCTTCCAGGAGCATTTCGTCGACGCCATGGCGATCCCGCATGCCACCGCTCCAGCGACGAATCTCGCCCACGAGGTGGAGCTTCCCGCCGCCCGCGGCGCCGTCGGCGGAGAATCAAGCGAGAACGGACGACGCCCATCCGCGACCCGCCCGCCGAATCGCCGGCGCGGCGTGTCCCAGCCGATCGGAGGCGGTCGATGACCGACACCGCAGTCGAACCGACCCGAGAGCGACGCGGTCGCCCGGGCGGCGGACGCGACGCGCGAATCGCGGCGCGGCAAGCGGCGGCGCACGCCGCGGGCGCGCCGTTCCTGACCCGCGCGCTGAAGCCGTTCGAGGTCCTCGACGAGGAGGGCCTCAGCCTCATCGAGCACAACGCCGACACGATCCTCGAGGAGGTCGGGATCATCTTCCGCGGCGACCCGGAGGCGCTGAAGATGCTGAAGGACGCCGGGGCGGACGTCGAGGGCGAGCTGGTCAAGTTCCCGCGGGGCATGTGCCGCCAGATCGTCCAGGCATCTGCGCCGCGGATCTACACGCAGCACGCCCGCAACCCCGATCGATCGGTCCAGATCGGCGACCCGTACACGGTCCTCGCCCCGAACTACGGCTCGCCGTTCGTGCGCGACCTCGACAACGGGCGCCGCTACGGGACCCTCGAGGACTTCCGCAACCTCGTGAAGCTGGCGTACATGACGCCGCACCTGCACCACTCGGGCGGGACGGTGTGCGAGCCGGTCGACGTGCCGGTCAACAAGCGTCACCTCGACATGGTCTATTCGCACATCCGCTGGTCCGACAAGCCGTTCATGGGCTCGGTGACGCACCCGGACCGGGCGAAGGACTCGGTCGAGCTGGCGAAGATCGCGTTCAGCGACCAGGGCGCCGATTACCTCGACGACCACACGGTCATCACCAGCCTGATCAACGCGAACTCGCCGCTCGTCTGGGACGCGTCGATGCTCGGCGCCGCCCGCGTCTACGCCGAGGCGAACCAGGCGACGCTGATCACGCCGTTCATCCTCGCCGGCGCGATGTCGCCGGTGACCGTGGCCGGGACGTGCGCGCAGACGCTGGCCGAGGCGCTCGCGGGCATGGCCTTCGTGCAGCTCGTCCACCCCGGCGCACCGGTGATCCTGGGCAGCTTCGCCTCATCGATCTCGATGCAGTCGGGAGCGCCCACCTTCGGCACGCCCGAGCCGGCGCTGGTCCTGTACGTCATGGCCGCGCTCGCGCGACGGCTGGGCGTGCCCTTCCGGTCGGGCGGCAACCTGTGCGCGGCGAAGACCGCCGATGCGCAGGCCGCGTACGAGTCGGCCGCGACGTTCATCCCGACGATCCTTGCCGGCACGAACTTCGTGCTCCATGCCGCGGGTTGGCTGGAGGGTGGGCTCGCCGTCGGCTACGAGAAGTTCATCCTCGATCTCGACCAGTGCGGGATGGCCGGCGTGTTCGTGAAGGGCGTCGACCTGTCCGAGAACGGCCAGGCGCTCGACGCGATCCGCGAGAACGGCCCGGGCATTCACTTCCTCGGCAACTCGCACACGCTTGCCAACTTCGAGTCGGCCTTCTACCGCTCCGCGACCGCCGACAACAACTCGTTCGAGCAGTGGCTCGAGGATGGCGCGCTCGAGTCGCCGCAGCGCGCCAACAAGATCTGGAAGCGGATGCTCGCCGAGTACGAGGCGCCCCCGATCGACCCGGGCATCGACGAGGCGCTCAACGAGTACATCACCAAGCGGAAAGCCGCCTTCCCCGACTCCGACGTCTGACCTGGTCCGCCACGTGGTTGCTTCATCGCCGCACGCGCGCGCCCCGGACCTCGGCTGTCTTGCAACCTGCCAGACGTCGCCCCTCGCAGCACGTGGCGCGCCAGAGATCGCTCGATGTTGCCAGCCGTCGCTGGAGGGAACGTCTGGCGAGCTTCGGTTCGTTCGCCACCTTCGGCCGCGCTCGTCGACCCGCCCCGCCGCTGCCCCGACCTCGCCTCGGGCTCCCCATGGCGACATCTCGCAATCCCCAGCGCCCGCGGCGGCAGGGTGATGGCGCGAGGCAGCGGAAGCGCGAGCGCCCTCGATGCGGGGACTGAGAGCGCTGCGCTCGCGCGAGTCCTCTCCGACCCGACGTTCGAGCTGATCCCGCTCAAGAACGCGCTCGAGCAGACGTCGCGCATGCCCACGGGTCGCACCGTGTCCGTGACCGCCTCGCCGGGCAAGACGATCGAGGCGACGGTCGAGCTGGCGATCGAGCTCGAGGGGGCCGGCCTGCGCGCGATCCCGCACCTCTCGGCGCGCATGATCCGGGACCGCGCGCACCTCGCCACGATCCTCGACCGCCTCGCGGACGCGGGCATCGATCGCGCCTTCGTCGTGGGCGGCGACGCCGACGAGCCGGGCGAGTTCCTCGACGGGCTGTCGCTCCTCCGGGCAATGGCCGACCTGGGCAGGCTCCCGTCCGATCTCGGCTGCCCGAGCTACCCGCAGGGCCACCCCGACATCCCCGACGACGTCCTGCTCCAGGCACTCCATGACAAGGCCGAACTCGTCCAGTACATGACCACCCAGCTGTGCTTCGACCCGAAGGCGATCGGTGCCTTCATCGCCGCCCGCCGCGCCGAGGGCATCACACTGCCGGTGAAGCTCGGCATCCCAGGGGTCGCCGAGATCCCGAAGCTGCTCTCGATCAGCGCCCGGACCGGGGTGAAGGACGCGAGCAGGTTCGTGCTCAAGAACGCGCGCTTCGTCGGCGCGCTCCTGCGCTCCGGCGGGATCTACCGCCCCACGCAGCTGCTGCGCCGGCTGGCACTGCTGATCGCGGATCCCGCCGCGAATGTGCTCGGGCTTCACGTCTACACGTTCAACAACGTCCCGGCCACCGAGGCGTGGCGGCGCGACGCGGAAGCCGCGGCGATCGGCTGAGGCGGTGCTCGTCGGCACCTGACCCGAAGGTCGGGCACGCGTTGCAACGCATTTCTTAGGTCCGGCGGTAGCTCGCAGGGGCAGACTGGGCAGCGATCCGATCCGGGGGGAAAGGAACTGCCCAATGGCCCGAAGCCGCACCAGGACGCGCTCGCTCGCCGCAGTGCTCGCGACATTTGCCCTGATGACCCTCTCGCTGGGTGGCGCGCTCGCGCACAGCACCGCCGTCGACGACAGCAGCTCGCCATCGGTGTCGCTGACGAACGTGCACCCGCTGAACGAGGACAGCGACCTCGAGGAAGCCAACGACACGGACTCGGTCGACGAGGCGAACGATGATTCGACCGACGAGAACGAGGTCGACGAGAACGACCAGGGCGACAACTCGGTCGACGAGAACGACCAGGGCCAGGACGACAACTCG
>VBGT01000095.1:0-9807 GCA_005889475.1 Chloroflexota bacterium
CGGGCACGGTCTCGAGATGGCGCGGGCGTCGGGGACACGTTTCGTCTTCTATGCGCGCGCGCTCCCCGTCCTCGATGGCGCGCTCGAGCTCGCGCGCGGCGGCGTCGAGACCGGCGGGGCGGCCCACAACCGGCGCTTCGTCGCGAGCTCGCTCAGTGTCGCCGAGTCGGTGCCCGAGGACGCCGTGACGCTCGCCCACGACCCACAAACCTCGGGCGGTCTCCTTGCCGCCATCCCGCCCGCGGCGGCGCCGGCCATCCTCGACGGGCTCCGAGCGGCGGGCGTCAGCGCCTGGACCATCGGCCGGGTCGAGACGGCTTCGTCGCCTGGGGTCGCGCTGGCGTGACCGCGCAGGTCGGCCTCATCGCACTGGCCACGGCCATCGCCGTGGCCCTCGTGCTGCTGCTCCCGACGCAGACGTGGGTTGCGATCCCGGTCCTCATTGCTGGTGGGGGCGCGCTCATCGCCTGGCATCGATCGGTTGGCACCCAAGGGATCCTGGCCGGTCTGGGCCTCGTTGCCTCTGTGTCGCTGGTGGTCGGTGGCGCCGTGTTCACGATCCTTTCCTCGGCGGAGGGGGCGCGGCCTGTCGCGTCGAGGACTGCGATTACTCCTCCAGAACGGGTCTGGGGGTCGCCTCGATCGCTGCGACTGCGATCGGGCTCATCGGTACGGTGGTCTGCGCCCGCACGCTCTTCCGCGCGTGGCAGGGCAGCGGACGCGCGCGGATGCGCGACTCCTGACGAGGACTGTCCCCGGTGGCGAAACGGAAGAGGGCGATGCCGGCGCTCGCCCTCGGGGTGCTCCTCGCCGGCGCGTGCTCCCCGACGCCCAGCCCATCGATCTCACCCGCGGCTACCTCGATCGAGTCTGCCGCGCCCAGCGCGGCCGCGATGACGATCGCCTGCCGCCCCGACACACCGGCCGAACCCGCCCTCCGCGGCGATCCCTGCCGCGACGCTGTCGCGGCGGTTGAGCTCTCCGTCGCGCCCGTTCGCCTGCCGATCGAGCGGCTGGTCATCGAGCCGGGCCCGTTCTACTGCGACGTCATCTGGCCGGGAGCGACGACCGCGCCGGCATGCTTCGGGTCGATCGTGATCCCAGGCCAATACATGCACGCATGGGTGCGCTTCCTGCGCTCCGAGGCGGTCGCGGCGGTGATGCTCGGACGCGATCTCCCGGCGGATCTGAGTGTGCCGGCAGCGACGCCGCTGCCCTGGAAGGCGACGCTCGTCGCGGTCGAGGTGCCACCGGCCGGCTGGGTGATGCCGTGACGGCCGAACGGAAGCTCAGTGCAGCCGCTGGTACGCCCCGAAGCAGGCGGCGCCGGCGCTGATCAGGACCATCGGCAGCACCGACTGGAGCCACATCCCGAGCGTGATCTGGTATTCGGCGGGGAGCTGGGCGAAATACGTCGCGTACTGGGCCCCGAACCCGGCGACGGAGCCGAGGATGATCCCGGAAAACAGGATGCCGAGCATGACCGGGCCGCGCTTGTAGCCGATCACCCGCGTGACCGCGTCGGCGACGAGGCGGCCCGCGAAGTAGCCGACGATGATCGAGAAGTAGCCGATGTAGGCGCCAACGAACCCGGCCACGAGTCCGGCGACGATCGAGACACCCAGGCCGAGCACGAGCTGCCTCGGCGTGAACGACGTGAGCGGGTCATTGGTCAGCCGGCCGCACTCGCGGCAGCGCGACCCCACCGGGCCCTGGATCGAGCACTTGGTGCAGATCGGGCGGTCGCAGCGGCCGCAACGCAGCCATGTCTCGATGGTCGGGTGGCGGTAGCAGAACATCTGCTCCGAGTCCGCGGTGGCGAGCGCGTCGGCAGTCACGGCGCGAGGGTCGGGCCGACGGCCCCTGTCGTCAAGATGTCAACGAGCATTCGCCCGAGAATCTCACGATCCAGCCCGCAGATGCCCGGTTCCCGCAGGCACCGGATCGCCCGTCCATCGCGTCGGGTCGTGGCCAGCCAGATCGAGCGCGCGGCGCGCATGCGCGCATCGACGTTCGACCAGGGGATGTGGCCTCGAATCGGATCTGGGTCCAGGGTCCTGCCTCCGTGCACGCCTCGAACTCCCCGGATTCTCTCCCCGGTAGCACTCGAAAAGGCGGTGGTGGCCTGATCCGTCCCTGATAGGTCTCAACGACCCGAGTCTTGCCCGAATGATCCGCCTAGAGCGCATCCGGGAACGAATCCGCCGCTGCGGATGGCCGTGCGACCGGTGCGACGCTTCTTGCGCTCCCCACGGGAGAACCCGGGCAACAGTACGGCCGGAACCGGAGGATGGCCTGACCGGGAGCATGGCCTGAACCGGGAGCATGGCCAGACCCGTGCGGACGCGGCAGTACACTCGACCGGCCGGTCACGAGGCCGGCGGTGAACCACAAGCGGAGGCACCGTGCCGAAGTCGTACGTTCGCCTGACCCATCCCCTCGTGCGTGATACGAGGGGCGGCGAGCTCCGCCAGGCAACCTGGGACGAGGCGCTCGACCGGACCGTCGCCGGGCTCCGCGCCGCGATGGCCGCCAAGGCCAGCATCGACGCGCGAACCCCCATCGGGGTCTTCAGCTGCTCGAAGGCGACCAACGAGGTCAACTTCGCGGCCCAGAAGTTCTCGAGGGTGGTCCTGGGCAGCAACAACATCGACAGCTGCAACCGCACCTGACACGCGCCATCTGTCGCCGGTCTGGCGACCGTCTTCGGCGCTGGTGGCGGAACCAGCTCATATCGCGAGGCTGAAGAGACCGACCTGATCGTGCTCTGGGGCTCGAACGCCCGGGAGACGCATCCGATCTTCTTCCACCACCTGCTGCGCGGCGTCCGCAACGGCGCCCGGCTGTACGCGGTCGACCCGCGCCGGACGTCTTCGGCCGAATGGGCCGATGTCTGGCTCGGGCTCGACGTCGGGTCGGACATCGCGCTCGCGAACGCGATCGCGCGCGAGATCATCCACGCCGGCCTGGCGAACCGCGAGTTCATCCAGCGGGCGACGTCCGACTTCGATGCCTACCGCGAAAAGGTCGAGAGCTACACGCTCGAGTACGCGGAGCAGGAGACGGGTGTGCCGGCCGAGGCCATCCGCGAGCTGGCGCATGCGTTCGCGTCGGCCGACAGGGCGATGATCTGCTGGACGCTCGGCATCACCGAGCACCACAACGCCGTCGACAACGTCCTGGCGCTGATCAACCTGGCGCTGCTGACCGGCCACGTGGGGCGCTACGGCAGCGGCCTCAACCCGCTGCGCGGCCAGAACAACGTCCAGGGCGGCGGCGACATGGGTGCGTTGCCGGACCGACTGCCCGGCTTCCAGTACATCGAGAACGACGCGCTGCGGGCGAAGTTCGACGAGGCGTGGGGCGTGCCCGTCCCGGCGAAGCGCGGCTGGCACCTGTCGGGCATGTTCGACGCGATGGAACGCGGCGAGCTCACGGCGGTCTACGTCATCGGCGAGAACCCGGTGCAATCCGAGGCAGATCAGCAGCGCGCGAAGCGGTTGCTCTTGGGCCTCGACTTCCTCGTCGTCCAGGACCTGTTCCTGACCGCGACCGGCGAGATCGCCGACGTGGTCCTGCCTGCCGCAGCGGCGTGGGCGGAGGCGGAGGGCACGGTCACGAACTCCGAGCGGCGCGTCCAGCGGGTGCGCAAGGCGATGGACCCGCCGGGCGAGGCGCGCGAGGACCTGTGGATCATCTATGAGCTCGCCCGGCGGATGGGCAGCGACTGGGGCGAGGCGTCGGCCGAGAGGACGTGGGACGAGCTGCGTTCGCTGTCGCCGGTCCATCGCGGCATGACCTACCCGCGCCTGGAGGCCCTCGGCGGGATCCAGTGGCCGTGCTGGGACGAGACGCATCCCGGCGAGCTGTTCCTGCACTCCCGGCTGTGGGAGGACCCCGTGCCTGGCCTGCGCGCCCCGTTCGTGCCGGTCGACCATGACCCGCCGGTCGACCGGTTGACCGAGGACTACCCGATCAGGCTCACGACGGGGCGGCGCCTCGACTCCTTCAACACCGGGGTGCAGTCAAGTGGCTACACCTCGCCGATGCGGCGGGGCGAGTCGCTCGACATCTCGCCCGAGGACGCGGAGCTCCACGCGCTCGCCGACGGCGAGCGGGTGCGGGTCGTCTCCCGGCGCGGCGCGATCGAGGTGCCGGTCCGCATCGATCCTTCGCTGCGGCCCGGGCTGACGTTCATGACCCTGCACTTCCAGGACGACGTGGCCACCAACATCCTGACGATCGACGCCACCGACCCCAAATCCGGCACGGCAGAGTTCAAGGCGACGGCGATCCGGATCGAGAAGCTGGCCAGTGCGGTTCCGGCGTGACGGTTCGCCCGCCCGGCAGCTGAATCGGAAGGTCCGCACCGGTATTTACGCGCCCGTTTGAGCCTCCTATAGTTCGCGGTCCGAGGCGGATGAGGACGCTTCGCGGGGCTTCTCTCCTCATGGTGCTTGGCGACCCGGCGGGCAAGGTCGAGACCGACGGTCGACTGGAGAGGGTGCACTCGGTGACAGCGTCTTCGACACTGCCGTTCTCGGAGCCGTGCTCGTCAGCCCGATCCCGACGCCTCCCGCCCAGGCGGCACAGCCCCAGCCCGGTTGCCAGGCGGGCTTCCTGCAGGCATCACCGCCGTCCACGGGTGAGCCATGCGTCGCACCGGGCGGCGGGACGCAGGTCGCGGCCGCGGTGCCGGTCGGATTCCAGGAAAGCGTCGTCTGGTCCGGCCTGACGAACCCGACGGCGATCAGGTTTGCGGCTGACGGGCGCGTCTTCGTCGCCGAGAAGAGCGGGAACATCAAGGTATTCGACAACCTGGCCGACACGACGCCGACGGTGTTCAGCGACCTCCCCACCAATGTCCACAACTTCTGGGACCGAGGCCTGCTTGGCCTGGCCCTTGATCCGAGCCTCACCGGTGGGACCGGCAACGGGCCATATGTCTATGTCCTGTACGCCTACGACCACATCCTGGGAGCAGGCGGCACCGCGCCGAAGTGGGGCGACACCTGCCCCACGCCACCCGGTGCCACCACCGACGGTTGCGTCATCAGCGGCCGGCTCTCGCGGTTCAGCGTGAGCGGCAGCACGATCAACGGCCCGGAGCAGGTCCTGATCGAGGACTGGTGCCAGCAGTTCCCGAGCCACTCCATCGGCACCCTGGTGTTCGGCCCCGACGGGGCGCTGTATCTCAGCGCCGGCGACGGCGCGAGCTTCAACGCCGTCGACTACGGCCAGTTCGGTGGTACCTCCGGCAGCCCGCCGCCCACGCCGGTGAACCCTTGCGGCGACCCGCCCGGCGGATCCATGAGCCCGCCGGCCGCCGAGGGCGGCGCACTGCGGAGCCAGGACGTGCGCACGACCGGCGGTCCGGCGAACTATCGCGGCGGGATCCTCGCCGACGCGCCGGTCGCCTACTGGCGACTCGGCGAGGCCTCCGGGACCACGGCGACGGACGAGACCGGCGGTCACCAGGGCACCTACGTTGGCGGCCCGGCGCTGGGTGCCGTTGGCGCCATCACGGGCGATGCCAATACCGCGGTCACCTTCAATGGCTCGACCCAATACGCCACGATCCCCGACGACAACGCCTTCGACTTCGGCGATACGTTCTCCCTGGAAGCGTGGGTGAAGTGGGACGGCACGGCGGGCACCAACAGCTTCATTGGCAAGGGCTCCGGCAACTTCGACATCAAAGTCCTCACGTCCGGCGCGGTCAGGGTCAGTAAGGGCATCACCTCGGACATCGTCGACTCGACGACGGTGCTGACCCCCAACGCCTGGGCCCACGTTGTCTATACGAAGAGCGGTGCGACCTCGAAGCTCTACATCAACGGCGTCGACCGGACCGGCGTCGTCACCGACGCCACGATGGTCAACAACGCCGTCGGCATCCTTATCGGCGCCTTCCGCCTCATTCCCTCCCCCGACCAGTCGTTCCACGGCACGATCGACGAAGTCGCGATCTACAACTCCGCGATTACCTCGGCGCAGGTCGCGGCCCACTACGCCGCCGGCACGACGGGCGGGGGCGGGTCGGGTGACCCGACCGGGCTCGATGGCGCGATCCTGCGCCTCAATCCCGCGACCGGGGCGGGCATGCCCGGCAACCCGTTCGCCGGGAGCAGCGACGCCAACGCTCGCCGGATCATCGCCTACGGCCTCCGCAACCCGTTCCGCATCACGACGCGGCCAGGGACGAACGAGCTGTGGGTTGGCGATGTCGGCTGGAACACCTGGGAGGAGATCAACACGATCCCCGACGCCACGGACGCCGTTGCCGAGAACTTCGGCTGGCCGTGCTACGAGGGCGTTGGGCGACAGAGCGGCTATGACGGCGCGAACCTCGCCCTCTGCGAAAACCTGTATGGCCAGGGGGCGGGCGCGGTTGCCGCGCCGTACTACACCTACAACCACGCCAACAAGGTCGTCACGAATGAGACCTGCCCAACCGGGAGCTCATCCATCACGGGGATGGCGTTCTACCCGGAGGCGAGCGGCTCCTACCCGGTCGCCTACCGTGGCGGCGTGTTCTTTGCCGATCACAGCCGCAACTGCATCTGGTTCATCCCCAAGGGAACCAATGGGCAGCCGAACATCGCGGCGATCCAGACCTTCGTCGCCGGCGCGGCCAACCCGGTGGACCTGGTGATCGGGCCAAACAGCGACCTGTTCTACGTGGACTTCGATGGGGGCACGATTCGCCGGATCACGGCCACCGGTGCCAACCAGCCGCCGACGGCGGTCATCCAGGCGGCCCCAACGAGCGGCCCGGCGCCACTCACCGTGCAGTTCAATGGCGGCGGCTCCTCGGATCCCGAGGGAACCGCGCTCACGTACGCGTGGGACCTCGACGGCGACGGCCTGTATGACGACGCCACCGGGGTTACCGCATCCTGGACGTACCAGAGTCCGGGCAACGTCACGACCGGGCTCCTGGTCACCGACGCTGGCTCAGCGACCGGCACCGCCAGCCAGGTCATCAGTGTGGGCAACAGCCCGCCAGTCCCCGTCATCTCGGCACCCACGTCGGCGCTGACGTGGAAGGTCGGCGACCTGATCAACTTCAGCGGCTCGGCGACAGACGCGCAGGATGGGACGCTGCCTCCGTCGGCGCTCAACTGGAGCCTCGTCCTCCAGCACTGCCCATCGAACTGCCTCAACGCGCCCGATCACGAGTACCCCTCGTACCTCGAGCTGACCCTGACCGCCATGGATAGCGGCGGGGCCAGCGCATCGACGACCGTGCGACTCGATCCCCAGACCGTCGCCCTGTCCTTCCAGACTTCCCCGACCGGACTCTCCCTGGCCGTCAACCAGACGTCCTCGGCGACGCCCTTCGCGCGGACCGTGATCGTGGGCTCGGCGAACTCGGTCACGGCGACATCCCCGCAGACCCTCAACGGCCTTTCCTACGGCTTCTCGTCGTGGTCCGACGGCCTCGGCCAGTCGCACACGATCGTCGCACCCGCCACGAACACGAGCTATACGGCGACCTATACGACGACCTCCTTCGCCGTCGTCACGAGCGCCGATGCCCTGATCCGCTGGAACAAGGCCACGACGAACTTCGGGACGCTCACCTACCTGCGCACGCGCTCGGGGCAGTACCGCAGCTACCTGAAGTTCACCGTGAGCGAGCTCTCCGGACCCGCGAGCTCCGCGAAGCTGCGGTTGTGGGTAACCGATGCCAGTTCCACGGCTGGCAGCGCCTACCTCGTCGCGAGCTCCTGGACCGAGACGGGGATCACCTGGGACACCGCACCGGTGATCACGGGATCACCGCTCTCGACCGTCGGCTCGGCGCCGTTGGGAACGTGGGTCGAGTTCAATGTCGGAGCCGCGATCACGGGCAACGGGACGTATAGCTTCGCGGTCTCCGGGGGCAGCACGGACGCTGTCGACTTTGCGAGCCGGGAGGCGGCCAACAAGCCGACTCTCGTCATCCAGCCGTGAGCATCGCGACCGACTGACGCCGATCGAGCGCCGACGCCCCCGGCAGTCTCCGGGGGCGTCGGGAATTGCAGCGCGGCGCGCCGTTAGTTGCGCGTCAGCTGCGCCACATGGAGGGCGACCACCCGCCCGAGGAGCGAGTCGCTGTCGAGCGTGTCCGGATCCGAGGCCGCGTACACGCCGCGCACATCGGTTGCAGTTGCGTGTAAACAGCCACGCCTACACTCGCCGCTGATGGACCTGCACGTGATCGGCCCGCTGGCCTCGCCGGCGGAGCGCGCGGCAGTCGACGGGGTCCTCGGGCCCCCTGACAGCGGCTGGCGCGGCGGCGGCCGCGATCCCCGGACCGAGGGGCACGTCGCGCGGGGCGGGCACGAAGCCAGGAGCCGACGCGACCTCCTCCTGCCCACGTTGCACGCGCTGCAGGACCGCGTCGGACAGATCACCCAGCCCGGGCTCAACTACGCCTGCCGGCGCCTGTCGGTTCCCCCGGCGGAGGCGTATGGCGTCGCCACGTTCTACGCCCTGTTCACGACGAAACCACGGCCGCCGGTGGTGGCCCACGTGTGCGACGACATCGCCTGCCGCCTCGCGGGCGCCGAGGAGCTGTGCGGCGACCTCGAGCGCACGCTCGGCGTTCGCGGCGAGCCGGCGCGGGACGGCCGGATCGCGTGGCTCCGAAGCCCCTGCCTCGGCCTGTGCGAGCTCGCCCCGGCGGCGATGTTCACGATCGCCGGCGAGGCCCCGGTTCGCGAGACCGCCGCGCCGGTCGATGCGGCGGGGATCGTGCGCCGCCTGGAGCGCGCGGCGGGCCCGTCGACGAATGGCCACGCGCTCGACGTTGGCTCGGCCGCCGACGGATCGATCGAAGCGCTCCGCGCCTCGGCACACGCGTCGGTTCCGCAGATGGGCGAGCCGCAGCTCCAGCTCCTGCGACGGGTCGGCATGGTCGACCCGACGTCGCTCGACGACTACCTCGGCCATCGCGGCTATCACGCCCTGCAGGCGGCACTGGACATGGGTCCTGAGGCGGTCGTCCGCGAGGTGACCGATTCGCGCCTCGTCGGCCGGGGCGGCGCAGCCTTCCCGACGGGACGCAAGTGGTCGGCCGTCGCTGCGCAATCGGTGCAGCCCCACTACGTCGTGTGCAATGCCGACGAGTCAGAGCCGGGCACGTTCAAGGATCGCGTGCTGATGGAGCTCGACCCGTTCGCGGTCGTCGAGGCGATGACGATCGAGGGCTTCGCGACCGGGGCATCGAAGGGCTACCTGTACATCCGCGGCGAGTACCCGCTCGCCGAATCGCGCATCCGTGGTGCGGTCGACGCGGCACGCGCCGCGGGCTTCCTCGGGCCGTCCGTCGCCGGCTCGGACTTCGCCTTCGAGATCGAGGTCCGGCGAGGCGCCGGCGCTTACATCTGCGGCGAGGAGACCGCGCTGTTCGAGTCCATCGAGGGCAAGCGCGGCGAGCCCCGGAACAAGCCGCCGTTCCCGGTCGAGGTTGGGCTGTTCGGCCAGCCGACCGCGGTCAACAACGTGGAGACCCTCGCCAACGTGCTGGCCATCCTCGAAGATGGGCCCGGCGGCGGCGCCCGGTTCGCGAGCGTCGGCACCGAGGGCTCGACCGGCCCGAAGCTGTTCTGCCTGTCGGGGAACGTCGGCCGGCCGGGGGTCTACGAGGTTCCGTTCGGGACGACGCTCGGCGAGCTCATCGAGCTGGGCCAGGGCGTGCCCGACCACCGCTCGATCCGGGCGGTCCTCCTCGGCGGTGCCGCCGGCGTGTTCGTCGGCCCGGACGCCCTCGACACCCCGCTCACGTTCGAGGGCACCCGCGCCATCGGCGCGACGCTG
>VBGT01000095.1:9818-14997 GCA_005889475.1 Chloroflexota bacterium
CGTCGGATCGCCGCGTTCTTCCGCGACGAGTCGTGCGGCCAGTGCGTCCCGTGCCGCGTCGGCACAGTGCGCCAGGAGGAACTGCTGTCTCGCCTCGCGGATGGCGTCGGCGTGCGCTCCCGCGACGACGAGCTGCGGCTGCTCGCCGACATCGGCCAGGCCATGCGTGACGCGAGCATCTGCGGCCTGGGCCAGACCGCGTCGTCGGCGATCGAGTCGGCGCTGCGCCGGCCCGAGCTGGTGGCCCTGTGAGCGAGGACATGCACGGCGCCCACCAACACGGTGCCGGGCACCCTCGCCCATCCCCCGTCGAGCCGCCATCGCCGGGCATCGTCTACACGACCCCGCCGGCGCGGGCGTCGCGCGTGCCCGAGCCGCCGCCTGCGCCGCTCCCGCCGCGGGTCACGCTCCAGGTCGACGGCGTCGAAGTCTCGGTCCCGGCCGGCTCGACCATCCTCGACGCGTGCCGGGCCCAGGGGCTCGACATCCCGACCCTGTGCTACCTCGAGAACCTCACCCCCGTGAACGTGTGCCGGGTGTGCGTGGTCGAGGTCAAAGGCTCGCGCGTTCTGGCGCCCGCGTGCTCGCGAAAGGTCGAAGAGGGCATGGAGGTCCAGACCGAGTCGGAGCGGGTGCGGCTCTCGCGCAAGGTCGTGCTCGAGCTGCTCGGCTCCTCGGTCGACCTGTCGCTGGCCGGTCCACGCGAGCCGAACGGTGATGCGGCTCGGTACCGCGAGCGCTACGGCGCCGATCCCGCGCGATTCGGCACGTCCGCGGCGCCGGCCGCCGCCGATGAGCGCGACGCGCGGGAGCCCGGCCACCACCACGCGCCACAAAGCGAGCAGGCCGCCCGCGCCGCCACGGTCGAGCAGCCGGTGAAGGTCGACAACAACCTATACGTGCGGGACTACGCGAAATGCATCCTCTGCTACAAGTGCGTCGAGGCGTGCGGCGAGGATGCCCAGAACACGTTCGCCATCGCGGTGGCCGGTCGCGGCTTCGACGCGAGAATCTCGACGGAGTGGAACGCGCCGCTCCCCGATTCGGCGTGCGTGTACTGCGGCAACTGCATCGGTGTGTGCCCGACGGGCGCGCTGATGTTCAAGTCCGAGCACGACATGCGGGCGGCGGGCACGTGGGACGAGTCGGCCCAGACCGTGACCCAGACGATCTGCCCCTACTGCGGCGTCGGCTGCGCCGTCGACCTGCACGTCCAGGACAACCAGATCGTCAAGGTGACCTCGCCGATGGACAGCACCGTGACCGACGGGCACCTGTGCATCAAGGGCCGCTTCGGCTTCGAGTTCACGAACGCCCCGCGGAACCAGGAGCTGCCCGTCAAGCGGATCTGACCGACCGTCGACGGCCGGCTGGGCCCCGCAGCCGGCCTGGCCCGCTAACCCAGCAGGTCGCGCAGGTCGACCCGGTTGTCGTGGCTGTAGACGTTGAAGCCGTCGCCGCGCAGGAAGCCGATGAGCGTCACGCCGAGCCGATCGGCGAGCCGAACGGCCAGATCGGACGGCGCCGAGACGGCGCAGATGATCGGGACCCCCGCGACCGCCGCCTTCTGGACGATCTCGAAGCTGACCCGCCCGGAGACCATCAGGATCCGGTCCCACAGCGGCAGCTCCCGCGCCCGGACGCGCGAGCCGATGAGCTTGTCCAGGGCGTTGTGCCGGCCGACGTCCTCGCGCACGGCGACGAGCCGGCCGTCGGTCTCGAAGAGGCCGGCGGCATGGAGGCCGCCGGTCCGCTCGAATGCGGCCTGAGCGACACGGAGCGCATCGGGCAGGCCGAGGATCACCGAGCGGGCGATGACCGGCAGGCCCTTCGGCAGGGGCTCGCACCGAACGGCGACGTCGTCGATCGAGGCCTTGCCGCAGATCCCGCACGAGGCCGTGGCGACGAAGTTGCGCCTGGCTGCGAGACCGGGGTCGAACCGGCGGGCGAGCCGGACCAGGACGCTGTCGTCGGGCTCGGCCTGGACGCCGGGATCCCCGTACTTCACGCTCACGACCTCGTTGCCGGTGAGCAGGCCCTCGCTGGTCAGGAACCCGATCGCGAGCTCGTCCTCGTAGCCGGGCGTTCGCATCGTGACGGCGACCTGGACCGGCTCCTGGCGTGGCCCGGCGGCCCGGATCTCGAGTGGCTCCTCGCCGACGACGAGGTCGTCGCGCACCTCGAGCTCGGATCCCCGGACCGCGACGAGCTTGGTGCTCGTGACGTGGCGGGTGGGCAGCGCCGGGTCGAGCTCCGCGGCACGCGCCGCTCGGGCGGGCGACGCCGGCCGCGGTGAGTCGCCGAGCGAGGCGCGCATCTCGAGCTCCGCCTGCGGGGCCAGGTCAGGCCGGGAAGGCGGATGGGTGCGGGTGCGCGTGGTCGTGGTCGTGGCTCTGGGCGCCGCGGCTCGGCGGCCGGCGGTCCGGCCCGGGCTCGACGTCGCCGCCCATCGCCAGGATGAGCCGCTCCGAGGCGGCGGCGATGTCGGCGACGGCCGCGTCGAAGGCGGCGAGGTTGCGCGTCGACGGCACGCGGAAGCCGCTGACCTTGCGCACGTACTGCCGTGCGGCGGCCTCGATCTCACCAGTGGTCGCGGCGTCGTCCTGGTGGCGGAGGGTTCGAATTGATCGGCACATGGGGCCAGCGTACCCCACGATCCCGGTCCCGGTGCCAGGGCGCATCGGAGGATGCCTGGACCGGGAGTTGTAATGTGGCTGTTATTCCTCGACCGAGAGGACCGGCGATCATGTCGGCGGGTCGCGAGGAGGTGGCTGAGCGGACGTGGATCCGATCACAGTCGGGCTGCAGCTGGGATTCTTCGTTCTCTTCGGCGTGAGCGTCTTCCAGTTCGCGCGCCAGCGCGGAACCCTCGAGCTCTCGGTCCTCGCGATCTTCGGCTCGTTCGCCGCGCTGTTCCTGTTGAGCTTCCTGAACGCCCTCGAGCCGGCGCTGACACCCTTCGCTCGACCTGCGCTGGTATTCGTCCTGTTCGCCCAGCCGTACCTGATCGTCCGGCTCCTCGACCAGATCCGTCCGGTGGGCCCGAGCGTCAAGCGGATCACCCTCATCGGGGCGGTCGCCGCGTGGGAGGCGGTTGTGCTCCTGCCCGTCATCGGCACCGCGCTCGACGTCCCACAGCTCCAGCCGATCGGGGTGGTCGCGGCGACCTTCTATTTCTTCGCGGTCGAGATCTGGGCGGCGGCGCGGATGGCGCGTGACAGCCGGCGGCGCTTCGGCGTCGCGCGGTTGCGGCTTGGGTCGGCAGCGATCGCCACCGGCCTCTACGGAGCGGCGCTCCTGCTCGCCGGGCTGGCATCCGTGACGCGACCGCCGGGCGCGTCCGCCGCCGACTCGACCGCCGTCACGCGAACGCTCGTGCTCATCGCGACGCTCGGCTACCTCGCCGCGTTCGTGCCCCCCGCGTGGTTCCGCCGCGTGATCAACCGGGCCGCCTCGTTCCACCTCGTGCGGGCGCTCGTCGCGCCGCCGACCGAGCAGACCTCGGGCCTGTGGGTCGACCTGGCGACGACGGCGCGCGAGATCCTCGGCGCGCGGCGCGTGTCGATCCTGCCCGGCGCTCCAGGCGCGCCCCTCGCGGAAGTCGGCGAGCGTGCCCCCGAGAGCGCGCCGGACTCCGATCTGAAGCCATTCCTGTCAACCGTCGAGCTCCCGATCCGCCCCGGCAGCGATCAGACGGAGCGTCTCGTCGCGGACATCGAGGGCCGGCCGCTCTTCGTCGGCGACGACCTTGCCCTGCTGACCGACCTCGGCTCCCTGACCGCGCACGCGATCGACCGCGAGGAGATGCTCATCGGCCTGGGCGAGGCACGCCGTGAGGCCGAGGAGTCGCGCTCGGTGCGCGCCAACGAGGCACGCTTCCGGGCCCTGCTCGAGGCCGACCCCAACGCCATTCTCGCCCTCGACGAGGAGAGCCGCATCACCTGGGCGACGCGCCAGGCCGGCGAGCTCTTCGGCGGGCCCATCGACCGGCTCGTCGGCCTCCACCTGTCCGACATCGTGGCGATGCACAAGGACGAGATGACCACCACCGCCGGCGATCGCCCGGTGTTCCGCTCCGAGACGACGGGGCGCCGGATCGACGGCACCCACTTCCCCGCCGAGATCGCGCGGAGTACGTTCGAGCTCGACGGGCGGCCCTTCCAGGTCGCGGTCATCTCGGACGTCACCTGGCGCCACGAGGCGGACCAGATCCGCGACCGGTTCCTCGGCGTCCTGTCGCACGAGTTGCGCACGCCGGTGACCTCGATCTACGGCGGCACCCAGCTGCTGCTCGGGCGCGGCGCTCGCCTCGATCCCGAGACGAGGAATGAGCTCCTCGTCAGCGTCGCCGCAGAGGCCGAACGGCTGCAACGGATGATCGAGAACCTCGTGGCCATGGCGCGCATCGAGCGTGGCGGCGAGTTCGGCGGCGTCCGCCCGGTCCTGCTCGACCGGATCATCAGGCAGCTCGTGGAGCGGGAGAAGGTGCTGTGGCCCGAGGTCACCATCCAGATGAGCTCGAGCGGGCCGGTGCAGATGGTCGCCGCGGACGAGGAGTACCTCGCCCAGATCATGCGCAACTTGCTGTCCAACGCGGCCAAGTACAGCGGACCCGGCTCGACCGTCGAGGTCAGCCTCGAGGACGGCGAGGGCGAGGTGCTCGTGCGGGTGCGTGACAACGGGCCGGGCATCAATCTGGACGATGCCGAGCGGCTGTTCGGCCTGTACTACCGGGCGGCCCCGCAGTCGTCGACCGCCCCGGGCGCCGGCATCGGCCTGTTCGTCTGTCGCGAGCTCGTCGCGACGATGGGCGGCCGGATCTGGGCGGCGCCACTGCCCGACAAGGGCGCCGAGTTCGGCTTCAGCATCCCGGCCTACGTCGACGAGCTCGATACCATCCCCGCCGGCGACGAGCCGGGCCACGTCTTCCATCGAGCACCGGAGCCGGCGACGGATCCGGTGCCAGCAGCCGCGGCGACGGCAGCCGCCAGGGCCGAGACGAACGGGGCCGGCGGAGTGCATGACGTGGCCGCACAGACTGGCCCTGGCGACGGATCCGGCCCGAGCAAGGCGCCCGCGACCGCGTAGTTCCGTCCTCGCGAGTGTTCGCCTAGAGCGGCGCAAACCTCGCCGTGAAGTGACGCAGGGCGGCCGGCTGCTCCACGATGCGCAACCCGCG
>VBGT01000084.1 GCA_005889475.1 Chloroflexota bacterium
CCTGCTGTCGACCCAGGGCGTCGACATCGCCCCGATCGCGAATGCGCTCGGCGCGGCCGAGGAGGCGGGCGACGGCACGGCCGTCGTCGCGGTCGACGGTCGCGTCGCTGGCCTGTTCACGCTACGGGATGCCGCAAAGTCCGGTGCGGCTTCTGCAGTCGCAGAGGCGCACGCCGCGGGAATCGATGTGTGGCTGCTCAGCGGCGACGGCCGTCGCGTTGCCGAGGCGATCGCTGACGAGGTCGGGATCCCACGGGATCGGGTGCTCGCCGAGGTCCTCCCCGAGGACAAGGCAGCGGCGATCGCCCGCTTGCGCGCGAGCGGACGGGTCGTGGCCATGGTCGGCGACGGGATCAACGACGCGCCGGCGCTGGCGACGGCCGACGTCGGCATCGCCATCGGGACCGGTGCGGACGTCGCGATCGAGGCCGCGGACGTGACCCTGGTCGGCGGCGACCCCCGCGCCGTAGCAAAGGCGATCGGGCTGTCGCGATCGACGATGCGCGTGGTTCGGCAGAACCTGGCCTGGGCCTTCGGCTACAACATCGTGCTCATCCCGGTGGCGATGGGCGTGCTCTACCCGTTCTTCGGGGTGCTGCTCAATCCAGGGATTGCCGCCGGGGCGATGGCGCTGTCCTCGGTCTCGGTGGTGCTCAATTCGCTGCGGCTGCGCCGGCTCTGACCGCGCCCCTGACGCAGCGCACAATCGAGCCATGCCCGAACCGCGCTCGCGCATCGACGTCCCGCCCGACTCGCGCGACATCGCCGGCGACTTCGCCCATCGCCACGAGGTCGAGGTTCGCCTGTCGGATACCGACGCGATGGGCCACGTCAACAACGCGCGCTACCTCACCTACGTCGAGATCGCGCGCGTCGCCTACTACGAGCAGGTGACCGGCAACCCGCTCCCGATCGGTGCCCACGGCGCCGAGGAGGGCATGATCCTCGCCGAGATCCGGATGACCTACCGGAGCCCGGCGTTCTATGGCGAGACCCTGACCGTGGAGTCGCGGGTCGAGCGGATCGGGCGATCGAGCTTCGGGATGGCTCACCGGATCACGGCGCCCGAGAGTCGCTACGGGCCGGCGCGCCTCATCGCGCTCGCCGACTCGGTCCTCGTCTCGTACGACTACCCCGACGAGCAGCCCATCCCGGTCCCCGACGAGTGGCGGACCGCGATCGCCGCCTACGAGGGCTGGCCGGCGCCATAGCTCGGACCGGCATCGAGGGAGGCGGGCATCTCCCTACTCCGCGAATCTTCGGAAGATCGCCACCGCGTTCTGGCCGCCGAAGCCGAAGCCGTTGATCATCGCGGTGTCGACCTTCGACTGGCGCTTGACGTTGGGCACGTAGTCGAGGTCGCACTCGGGGTCCGGCTCATGGTAGTTGATGGTCGGGGCGATCCAACCGTCGCGGATGGCGCCGACGGCGGCGATCGCGGACAGGGCCCCGGCCGCGCCGAGCGTGTGCCCGACCATCGACTTGGGTGACGACACCGGGATCTTGTACGCCCGCTCCCCGAACGCGCCCTTGATCGCGCGGGTCTCGGTGACGTCGTTGAGCGGCGTCGAGGTGCCGTGGGCAACGATGTGGTCGATCTCGTCCGGCCCGAGGCCCGCCTGGCGCATGGCCTTCGTCATGGCCATCGTCGCGCCTCGTCCGGTCGGCTCGGGGGCGGAGATGTGGTACGCGTCGGCGGTCAGGGCGGCGCCCACGATCTCGGCCGCGATCGTCGCGCCGCGCGCCTGCGCGTGCTCTACCGATTCGACGACGAGGATGCCCGCGCCCTCGCCGAACACGAACCCGTCGCGCGTGCGGTCGAACGGGCGCGAGGCCCCCTGCGGATCGTCGTTGCGCTTCGACAGCGCGGTCATGTTCGCGAGCGCGGCGAAGGCCATCGCGAGCAGCGGCGCCTCGGCGCCGCCGGCGAGCACGACGTCGCACTCGCCCGACGAGATGAGGCGCAGTGCGTCCTGGTAGGCGATCACACCCGACGCGCACGCCGCGACCTGGGTGATGACGGGACCGGTGAGGCCGTACTTCATCGAGACCTGGGCCGCAGCCATCGAACCGGATAGCGCGGGGATCGCGAACGGGCTGACCTGCCCCGGGCCCTTCTCGCGGATGGTGTCGGCGCCGTCGATGACCTGCTCCATGCCCCCGCCGCCGGTGTTGACGACGACCGCGGCCCGGTCGCGCTGCTCGGGCGACATCGACGCGAAGTCGATACCGGATCGATCGACCGCCTCGGTCGCCGCGGCGACGCCGAAATGGATGAACCGGCTCATCCGCCGGGCCATCTTGCGATCCATGGTCAGGAGCGGGTCGAAGCCCTTGACCTCCGCCGCGATCTTCACGTCGTGGCCGGTCGTGTCGAAGCTCGTGATCGGGCCCCCGCCGGGCACGCCCGCGAGCAGGTTCGACCAGTACGTCTCGGCGTCGTTGCCGATCGGTGTGATCGCGCCCCAGCCGGTGACGACGGCGCGCCGCGCGGGGTCAGAGCTGGGCACGCGATCCACCTCGACTGGGGCCGCTGATCCTCGGGCCGGTGGATTCTACGGCCGCTCCGGTCGCCGAGACCGAACTTCGAGTCAATCGCCGTCGTAGCGCTTGAAGATGACGGCGCCATTGTGGCCGCCGAGCCCGATGTTGTTCGAGAGCGCGTAGCGGACCGGCATGCGCACGGTCTCGTCGACGACCCACAGATCGCACGCCGGATCGGCGTCACGGTAGTTGAGCGTGCCCGGGACGGTCTGCTCGGCAACGGACATGACCGTCGCGAAGGCTTCGAACGCGCCGGCCGCGCCCATCATGTGCCCGGTCATCGACTTGGTGCCCGAGATCGCGAGCGAGCGCCGGGCGCCGGCGGCACGGTCGCCGAACACGGCCCAGACCGCCTCGGCCTCGCGGGCGTCGCCAACCGGGGTCGAGGTCCCGTGGGGGTTGATCATGTCGACCTCGTCGGCCGGCACGCCCCGCCGCTCGAGTGCCATCTTCAGGGCCCGCGCCGAGCCCGTCCCGCCTTCGATCGGCTGGATCATGTCCCAGCCATCGGCAGCCGAGCCGTAGCCGACGACCTCGGCGTAGATCCTGGCCCCGCGCTTCTTGGCCAGCTCGAGGTCCTCGAGGAAGAGCGAGCCCGCGCCCTCGCCGAGGACGAACCCGTTCCGCGTGGCGTCGAACGGGCGCGAAACCGTCTGAAGTGGCTCGCCCGGGCGGGGCAGGCCCATGCCTCGCATGTTCGTGAAGCCCGCATGGGCGACCTCGAGGAGCGGCGCCTCGGTCGAGCCGCTGATCACCGCGAGGCAGTCGCCGCGCCGGATCGCCTCGGCGCCCTCCGCGACGTTGTGGGTGCCGGTCGAGCAGGCCGAGACGATCGCGATGTTGTGCCCGATCGCCCCCGTCTCGATGGCGATCATCCCGGACGTCGAGTCGACGAGCGCGTTGGCGATGAACGTCGGCTGGACCCGGTTCGGGCCCTTCTCGATCAGCGTCGAGAAGTTCTCGATCATCAGCTGCTGGCCACCCGCGCCCGAGCCGAACACGACGCCGACGTCGGTTCGATTCGCGTCGTCGATCTCGAAGCCGGCATCCGCGACGGCCTGCTTCGCGGCGGCCACGCCGTAGTGCATCTCGCGCTCGCTGCGCCGGACCGCCTTGGGATCCATCCACGACGCGGCTTCGAAGTCGCGCACCTCGCCGCCGGCCTTGTGCTCGTATTTGCTGATGTCGAAGCGGGTCAGCTCGGCGAGCCCGGAGCGGCCCTCGACGAGGCTGGTCCACGCTGCGTCCCGGTCGTTGCCGACCGGACTGACGACGCCGAGGCCGGTGACGACGACGCGACGGGTGTGATCTGGGCTGCGCACGGGTGACTCCTTGCTCGGAACGTTGGTCAGGCCAGGTGGGCGAGATCCGGCTGGACGAGGATCGGCAGATCAAGGCCGTCGCCCGCCAGGGCGTCGTCCATGGCGATCGCCGTCGCCTCGGGGACGATTCGTTTGATCAGGTTGGTCAGGACCTTGCCCGGCCCGACCTCGATGAACGTATCGACGCCATCGGCGGTCATCGTCTCGACGGCGCGGACCCAGTCGACACCTGCCGTCAGGTGCTCGACGAGCTCCGCTCGGGCGCCCTCGCCGTCGAGGATCGGGTGGGCGTCGGCATTCGCGAGCAAGGCGGCGGTCGGGTCACGGAACTCGACCTTCGCCAGGACTTCGCGCATCGCGGTTGCGGCCTCGGCCATGAGTGGGGAATGAGCGGCGACCGACACGGGCAGCACGATCGCCCGCTTCGCCCCGAGGGTCTTCGCTTCCTCCGCGGCGGCGACGATCGCCGCTCGCTCGCCGGAGACCACGACCTGGCCGGGCGAGTTGCGATTGGCCACGGCGAACACGCCGTGGGTCGACGCGCGAGCCACGAGCTCGGGGATCGCCGCATCGTCGAGGCCGAGGATCGCCGCCATCGCCCCGTCCCGGCCGGAGCCGCTCGCCTGCATCCGCAGCCCGCGCTCGCGCACGAGGCGCACCCCGTCCGGGAGCGAAAGCGCGCTCGCCGCGACCATCGCCGAGTACTGGCCCATGGAATGGCCGGCGTAGAACCGCGGGTTCGGCAGGGTCATGCCCACGGCCGAGGCGCGCTCGTGCGCCGCGACCAGGTACGCGATCGAGGTCGCCAGCAGCGCCGGCTGGGCGTTCTCGGTCAGGTTGAGACGGTCCTCGGGACCCTCCCAGGCGACATTCGAGATGGGTTCGCCGAGGGCCTCGTCGGCGGTGGCGAAGGCGGCGGCCGCGGCAGGCGATCCGGCGGCGAGGGCTCGACCCATGCCGACCGATTGCGAGCCCTGGCCTGGAAAGACGAAGGCGAAGTTGGTCATCAGCTCCTGGGCGGGAATGGTGTCTGGGGAATTGGCGGCGGGTCGAGATGTGCGGGGCGTGCCGCGGCCGGCGCCGA
>VBGT01000099.1 GCA_005889475.1 Chloroflexota bacterium
AGCGCTCGAGGACCTCGCAACCGCGAAGCGGCAGGTGCAGTTCAACGTGTTCGTCCCGACGACGCCGGCCCTCACGACGCCAGACGCGGTCTTCTACTCCGACCTGCTCGCGGGCGGCCAAGTGTCACTCGTGTACGCGCCGGGCGTGGGCCGGCCGCCGGCGACGGACAGCGGCGTGTCGGTCCTCATCACCGAGTTCCCCGGGGCCATGGAGGAGGCCCTGGCGCAGAAGTCCGTCGGCCCCGGAACCACCGTCGAGATCCTGACCGTCAACGGTGGGCTCGGGTTCTGGATCGAGGGCAGGCCGCACGTGATCACGTACCGGGACCCGACCGGCAATCGCGTCCCGGATTTCATACGGCTGGTCCATAACTCACTGGCGTGGGAGCAGGACGGGACCGTCCTCCGGATCGAAGGTGACATCACGCGGGAGGAAGCCCTCGCGATCGGGGCATCGTTCGTTCCCGCACCCTGACCGGCGGCATGAGCGGCGGGCGTCGGGCGGCGCGATACCCTGCCGCCCACATGCCACGCGATCCAAACGTCCCGGATGCGTTCGACGTGTACACCCTCGTGTTGCTGCGGCGTCCCGCGGACGCACCCGTCATGTCGGATGAGGAGCTCGACGCCCTCCAGGCGCGCCATCTCGCCTACCGCGCCGAGCTGCGGCGCCGGGGCGTCCTCGTCGCCAACGGGCCGCTCGATGAGCAATCCGACGTCGGCATGCGTGGGCTATCGATCTTTGCGTGCGACCTGGCCGAGGCCGCGCGCCTCAGCGACGGCGATCCATCGGTCCAGGCCGGCCGGCTCGGTTACGACCTGATGGAGTGGTGGGTCGCCGCGGGCACACTCGCCTTCCCGGGCGCCGCCCGGCCGGTCGGCCAGCGCCGCTCGATGCCCGAGGACTGATTCTTCGTCAGAGGCTCTTGCTCGGGCCGGTCATCGCCGGCGCAGTCGCATCCCGACGTAGAGCAGTGCGAGCTGCGTGGCGAGCGCCGCGATCTCGAGGATGGTGATCTGCGTCGGCGCGGGGATCGTCGAGAAGAGGCCGAGCTGATCGACGATGAACGGCGGCACGAAGAGCAGGGCGCCGATCGCCACGAGGGCTGCCGCCAGCCGAGTCCTCGTGCCCACGATCGCAAACGCCACGACATCGAGCGTGACCGTCGTGAAGATCATCGCGAGGCTGACGAACGCGAGCGGAGTGAAGCTCGAGAAGGGCCGCGGCTCGAGCGCGAGCGGCGTCAGCAGGACCGTCCAGACGAGGTGCACGCCGACGAGGATTCGAAGAACGGTTGGCCCGGTCATGGTGGTGGTGTCCTCCGTACCATCTCGGGGTAGCAATGCCCTACCCCAACGATGCCGCCGCGTGGCAGAACTTCTACGTGATGATGGGCTCGGCCAACGCGGCACTGACCGGCCTCGTCTTCGTCGCGCTCTCGATCCACCTCCGGGCGGTGCTCGAGCATCCGCTCCTCAAGCCGCGCGCGGTCATCGCGCTCACCGTGCTGGCCACCCAGATCGTCATGGCTGCGATCGTCCTCACGCCGCAATCGCCGACCTTGATGGGCATCGAGATCTTCGCCCTGAATGCCTCGTTCCTCGTGGTCGAGCTGCGCCAACGACGCTCGATCGCGATCAATCAGGCATCACTGATCAGCTTTTTGATCCGGCTTTTGTACCTCTACTCGGCGATCAGCCTGTTCCTCGGCGTCGGCGGGGGCTTCTACGTTCTCGCGTTCGTGATCGTGGTCACGCTCGGCCGAACGATGGCGAGCTGCTGGGCGCTGCTGACGGCGCTCGAATAGCCCGTTCGTGAATCACGGCACTAGACTCAAGTCCGGCGACTCGCGCGAGGAGGAGCGAAAACCGCGGGGCCGACTGTGGAGGGAGTCATGGCGACCGCAGGGACCAAGTCAGCGGGTGAGACCGGGGACGCGAAGGTAGCCGGTACTGCCACCACGCGCCCGGACGCGAAGGTAGCCGGCACTGCCACCACGCGCCCGGCCGCCACGGCGTCGATGCAGGTGCCCGAGCATCACGACCCGGTCGAGCTGCTCGAACAGTGGCACCGCGGGATCAAGATCGGCCACGTCGGTCATACACGAGCGGCGACCGTGTTCGCGCGCCGCGCCCGAGCGTTCGGCGTTGGAGCGACGCTTGCCACTGCGGTCGTCGGGACGACACTGTTCTCGTCGCTCTCAACGTCCCCGGATCCACGTCTCGTCACGTTCGCGGCGCTCGCGAGCGTCGTCGCCGTGATCCTCACCGCGCTCCAGACGTTCCTCAACTATGGCGAGCTCGTCACCGGTCATCGCGCCGCCGCGGGTGCCTACGGCGATCTCCGCCGCCGAACCGAGCAGCTCCTGGTCTTCGGCGACGCGACCAGGCTCCGAGAGCAGTTGGCGGAGATCGCCAAGACCTGGGCCAAGCTCGAGCAGGACTCGCCCGACTTGCCACAGGGCCTCTACGAGTACGCAGCCAAGTGGGTCGCAACGCGCGAGGAGCATGCCCGCAAGGGGCCCGGCCGACCGAGTCGAGAGTGGTAAGCGCCGGCCGCAGCGGCGAGGGCGGCGCGCCGCTGGCACCGACCCGCTGAACGCACGATGATGGCGACGTGCCACCACTCGGTGCGAAGGAGCGCGCAGCCCTCCCGAACAGCGCCTTCGCGTACGTCGATTCCCACGGCCGGCGGCTGCTGCCCATCAATGACGAGGCGCATGTCCGGAACGCGCTCGCCCGGTTCAACCGGGTCATCTTCGAGGACGAGGAGAGCCGCGACCGAGCGCGGATGCGACTCCTGCGCGCGGCGAAGAAGCACGGGATCGTGCCGCTGGGCTTCATCGGGGTCCAGCTGCGGCCGGAGCGGAAGCTACCGCGCGGCCTGGTCACGTTCGTCCTGACCGATATCGAAGGCTCGACCGAGCTGGTGCACCGGCTGGGCGATGGCTACAGCCCCGTCCTGAACCAGCTCCGTCGCCTGTTGCGGAAGGCCGTCCGCGAGACCAGCGGTCGCGAGATCGACGCTCGGGGCGACGAGTTCTTCGCGGTCTTCGAACGACCCGCGTCCGCGGTCGACGCGGCAATCGCGATGCAGCGGGCGATCCGGTCCCACGGCTGGGGCCACGGCATCGACGTCCGGGTTCGGATCGGCGTCCATACCGGCCGGCCGACCCTCGCCGAGAGCGGTTACATCGGGCTCGCGGTGCATACCGTCGCGCGGGTCTGCACGTCTGCCCACGGTGGGCAGATCGTGCTGTCGGCAGCAGCCCGCGACGCGGTCGGCGACCTGCTTGCGGAGGGCGTCAGCCTGCTGAGCCTGGGCGCGTGGCGCCTCAGCGGGCTGCGGGAGTCGATCGAGCTGCTCCAGGTACGCGCCGGCGACCTGCTGGTCGAGTTCCCGCCGCCCCGCCCGGTCGCCCTCGCCGTCCGACAGTAGCGCCGCGCGGGGCGCCAGGCATCAGACGAGGCGCGCCTCCGTGGCGGCCGGGTCCTCCACGAGGACGGTGCAGGTCGGGCAGTACCAGCGGGCCTCGAGGGGGGTGCCGCAGAGGGAGTGGCGCAGCGGCTCCGTATCTTCCGAGCGGCGGGCGCCCCAGTCGGCAAGGAGGCGGAGCGCGCCGGCGAGATCCCGACCCGCCGCGGTCAGCGCGTACTCCATCCGCGGCGGCCGGTCGCTGTAGGGCCTGGCGAGCACGACACCCTCCCGTTCGAGACGGCGCAGCCGATCGGTGAGGATGTTCGGCGCGATCCCACCGACGGCCTCGGCCAGCTCGTTGAAGCGGCGCGGGCCGTCGAGCAGCGCCTCGACGAGGAGCAGGCTCCAGCGGTCCCCCACCCGCTCGAGGGCGAGCTCGAGCGGCGTTGGCGGCGCGTCGTCGCGGGGGCGGGCGTCCGTGCGGGACGGCATCGCGATCAATGGTAGGCGACGGTCGGTGCTTGCCAGGTTCAGTCTCCGGTAGTAACTTGCAAGTCACAAGTTACCACCTGCCGTCGGCCGACCAGCCAAAGCGACGCAGCTCACCGAGGGAGATCGAACGAATGAGCGCCATCCAGGAACTCCAGTCCGCAATCACTGCGGTCGCCGAGAAGGCGGGGCAATCGGTCGTCGGGATCGGCTCGCGCCAGCGCGGGTCGGGCGTCGTCATCGCCGACGGCAAGGTACTCACCAACGCCCACAACATTCGTGGCGACGAGGTCACGGTCACCTTCTCGGACGGCCGCTCGACGCGCGGCCAGGTGAGCGGGGTCGACTGGGACGGCGATCTCGCGGTCATCTCGGTCGATACGG
>VBGT01000070.1 GCA_005889475.1 Chloroflexota bacterium
GACTCCTCCCCGGCTGGTCGAAGGCCCGCAATGTAGCAGGCTCAGCTGCGGATTCGTGCTCCTCGGTGGTGCGCCAGGGCGCCGGCGACCGTCGCCAGGGCCGCATCGACCTCGGCCTCGCCGAGCGCGCGATCGCCTGCGCCGAAGCGCAGCCGGTACGTCAGGCTCCGTTCGTCGGGTCCGAGTGGCTTGCCGCGATACGTCCCGACAAGCGTCGCCTGTTCGAGGAGCGGGCCGCCGGCGTCACGGATCGCGCTCCCGATCGCGGCCGCGGGCACCGTGTCGTCGACGTCGACGGTGAGGTCGCGCTCGATGGGCTGGACATGCGGCGGCGGCACGGACTCGACCACCGGCAGCGAGCCGCCGGACAGTCCCGCCACCGACACCTCGGCCACGATGACGCGCCGCCGGAGGTCCCAGGCCTCGGCCAGCCTCGGGTGGAGCTCGCCGGCGACGCCGCTGATCGCGAGGCGGCCGTCGCGGGCGATTGACGTGACGGTCGCCCCCCGACCCGGGTGGATGATCGGCTCGTTCGCGAGCGGCCAGTACTCCGGGGCCGTTGCGCCGAGGACCGTGGCGACGAGTTCCAGGGCGCCCTTCGCGTCGTCGATGTCGGCGTCGCGGCGCGGTCGATTCCAGCCGACGGCATCGAACGAGCCGGTCAGCGCCAGGCCGAGGCGCCACCACTCGCGCGCCTCGTCCCCGACCCGCCCGTAGCCCTTCCCGATCTCAAACACGGCGACGTCGTTCTGGGCGTGGCGGGCATTCGAGTCGAGCACCTGGGCGAGGCTCCCGACCAGCGACTGGCGTAGGACGACGTGCTCGAGCGACAGCGGATTCGTGACCGTGATCGGGTCGCCCTCGCGCCGCGCCTCGCCGGCTGCGGGCTGATCCTCGAACGACCAGCGGAACGCCTCGAGCAGTCGCGCCGACACGAGGGCGTAGGTCACGGCCTCGGTGATCCCGCCCCCGACGAGCGCCTCGCGGATCGCGTCGCGCGCCGCCAGGGGTGTCGGGCGCCAGCCAGGCATGAGGCTCGTCGGCAGGCGTGGCGGGACCTCCTCGTAGCCCTGGACGCGCGCGACCTCCTCGGCGATGTCGGCCTCGATCTCGAGATCCCGCCGCCAGGTCGGGACGATCGCGATGAGGGCCTCACCGGCCCCCGCCCGCACGGACTCTGGAGCGGCTGCGGCAGCCACCGGCACGTCCGTCTCGCCCGCCGCCGGCTCCGTCGCGATGCCGACGCGACCGAGCACCTCGCGCTGCGCGTCGGTCCCGAACGAGGTCCCGAGGAGACGGTCCACGCGCGCCGGGCGGAACGCGACCCGCCCGGGTGCCGGCTCCTGCGGGTGCGTGTCGACGACGCCGCGCGCCACCGAGCCCCCGGCCCATTCAAGGATCAGCTGGGCCGCGCGATCGGCGCCGAGCCGCGCCAGGCGGAACTCCTGGCCTTTCTCGAAGCGCAGGCTCGCTTCCGAGCGCAGCGCGTAGCGGAACGCGGTTCGGCGGATGCTCACTGGATCGAAGATCGCCGACTCCACGATTACGTCGCGCGTCGTGTCGGACACCTCGGACGCGGCGCCGCCCATGACCCCGGCGATCGCGAGCGGCCCGCTCGCGTCCGCGATCAGCAGCACCTCTTGGTCCAATGCACGGTCGACGTGGTCCAGGGTCGCCAGGCGCTCGCCCGCGCCCGCCAGCCGGACCTGGAGCGCGGCGCGGCCGGCGCCGTCTCGCGCAACCGCCGCCCCATCGAACGTGTGGATGGGCTTGCCGAGCTCGACCATGACGTAGTTCGAGGCGTCGACGACGTTGCTCACCGGGCGGATGCCGGCGGCGAGCAGGCGCATCTGGATCCGGTCCGGGGACGGGCGGACCTCGACGCCCTCGATCCACCGACCCACGAAGCGCGGGCAGAGCCGCTCGTCGCCAACCGCGACGGTCAGTCGATCGGCGACCGGGACGCTCCCCTCGCCCACCTCGATGACCGGGACGCGGACCGCGTCGCGGGTGACCGCCGCGACCTCGCGGGCGATGCCCACCATCGACAGCGCGTCCCCGCGGTTCGGCTTGACGTCCACGTCGAGCACGACGTCGCCGTACAGGTCAGCGAGCTTTGCGCCCAGCGGCGTGTCGGGGGCGAGGATCAGGATGCCGTCGGCGTCGGCGGTTAGGCCGAGCTCGTCGCCCGAGCAGAGCATGCCGTTCGAGACGACGCCCATCTTCTCCGTGCGCTCGATGCGCTTGCCGCCGGCGAGCACAGCGCCCGGCAGGGCGACGGGCACGCGCTGGCCGACCGCGATGTTGGTCGCGCCGCACACGATCTCGAGTGGCCCACCCGCTCCGGTCGTCACCCGCGCCAGCAAGAGCCGGTCAGCGCGCGGGTGCTTCTCGACCGCGAGCAGCTCGCCGACGACGACATTCGCCCAGTCGCTCCCCCGCCGCTCGATGCCCTTGACCTCCATGCCCAGCATCGTCAGCCGGGCGGCGAGCTCTTCCGGCGCGAGCTCGACGTCGACCAGCTCGCGCAGCCACGACAGCGGGACTCTCATCGGTGCCAGGTCATCGGAACTGGCCCAGGAAGCGCAGGTCGTTCTCGAGGAAGAGGCGCAGGTCGTTGATCCGGTGCCGGAGCATCGAGATGCGCTCCGGGCCCATCCCGAAGGCGAACCCCTGGTAGCGCTCCGGGTCGAGGCCGCCGTTACGGAGCACGACCGGGTGGACCATCCCTGCCCCGAGGATCGTCATCCAGCCGCTCCGGCCACACGCCGGACAGCCGACGCCGCCGCACACGAGGCACTCGACGTCGAACGCGACCGACGGCTCGGTGAACGGGTAGTAGCCCGGCCGGAAGCGGGTCCGCTTGCCCGCGCCGAACATCGCGTGGGCGAACTCGTCAAGCAGGCCGCGCAGGTCGCCCATCGTCGTGCCCTCGTCGACCATGAGCCCTTCGACCTGGAAGAACTCCGAGCCGTGCGAGGCGTCGATCGCCTCGTACCGGAAGCACCGCCCCGGCAGCAGCGCGCGGATCGGCGGCTCGACCGAGCGCATCACCCGGATCTGGCCGGGCGAGGTGTGTGTCCGCAGGAGGTGGCCCGGGATGTCGACGTACAGGGTGTCCCACAGGTCGCGGGCCGGGTGGTCGGGCGGGATGTTCAGGAGCTGGAAGTTGTGGAGGTCATCCTCGATCTCCGGGCTCTCGTAGACCACGAACCCGAACTGGCCGAAGATCCGACTGATCTCGGCCATCGCCTCGATGCTCGGGTGCAGGGAGCCCGGCGTGGTGACGTCGCTCGTCTCGGCGCGGAGGCGGGCGTCGAGCTCGGCCGAGCCAAGGACCGCGCGTCTTGCGGCGACCGCCGCCTCGATCGAGGCACGCACCCGGTTCGCGACGGCGCCAACGAGCGGCCGCTCGTCCGCCGGCAGCCCGCCGATGCCGCGGAGCACCCCGGTGAGCCGGCCCTTCTTGCCGAGCACGTCGAGCTCGATCGCATCGATCGCGGCCAGGTCCGGCGCAGCGGCGACTGCCGCCGCGGTCTGCTCGGCGAGCGTCTCGAGATCGCGCGTCAGCTGGGCGAGGTCCATCGATCCTTCCGCAAGCTCAAAGGTGGGTTGCGCCGGCAGGCAGGGCGGGCGAGATGGATGGTACGGCGCGATCTTCCGGCAGAACTGCGCAATAGGAACTCCGATTCCCGTTCGGCCACCTGGGTTCTGCCAGAAGTGCGAGATCCGGCACAAATGACCGAAGGTGGCAGGGCGCGGCGGTCATGAGCTTCGCATTCGGCAGATTTGGCAGAACGTGTCGCAGCGTCATCGCCTTTCGCATCGCCACTGATCGGCCGTGAATCTTGAGCCCCCGATCATCGCCGGGATGTCGGGGGCTCGTCGGAGCGGTCCGGGCTTGGCTCGTGCTTCAGCTGCCCTTCGCCGCTTCCACGATCTGGGTGAACGTGCCGGCGTCGCGCACGGCGAGATCGGCGAGGATCTTGCGATCGATCTGGATGTCGGCGCTCTTCAGGCCCTTGATGAACTTGCTGTAGGTCAGACCGTTCGCTCGGACGGCGGCGTTGATGCGCACGATCCACAGGCCACGCATCTGGCGCTTCCGCTGCTTGCGGTCGCGCGTGGCGTAGGCCATCGCGTGCAGCAGCGCCTCCCGCGCCGGCTTGACCAGCCGCGAGCGCGTGCCCTTGCGCCCCTCGGCGTCCTGGAGGAGGCGCTTGTGCCGCTGGTGGGCGGTGACGCCTCGCTTGACTCGGCTTCCTAGAGGTACGGCAGCAGGCGCTTGACCTGCTTCGCGTGGACGGTGTCCATCGTCGACTTGCCGGCATACCGACGGGTGCGCCGCGACGACTTGATCTCGAGGTGGTGGCCGCGCCAGGCGTTCACCCGGATCACGGTCCCGGCGCCCGTCGCGCCGATCCGCTTCTTGGCCGCCTGGTGGCTCTTCATCTTCGGCATCGTCGTCTCGTCAGTCTCCGCTCGTGCTGGCTGTCTGCGGGGCCTCGGCCCCGTTGGTCGGCTTCGGTTTTGTCGGTATCGGTGTTGTCGGTGTTGTAGCTGTCGGTGCCGGTGTCGCGGTCGCGACGGATGCTGCCGGTGCCGGCGCCGCTGCCTCAGCCGCCGCTGCCGGCGCCGCTGCCTCAGCCGCCGCTGCCGGAGCCAAGGCGGGAGCGCCTTCCGGACGAGCGGGCCGCTGGGGCGCCTCCGCCACCTTCGGCTTGTGCGTCGAGGCCAGGACGATGAACATCGACTTGCCCTCGAGCACCGGTGTCCGTTCGATGATCCCGTGCTCCTTGACCAGCTCCGCGAACCGCTCCAGCAGCAAGCGTCCGAGCTCGGGGTGGCTCACCTTGATCCGATCGCCATCCTCGAGGAACTCGACCGCGCGATGGACCTTCGTGTCGAAGTCGCCCGTGCCGATCTTCGGCGAGAGCCGCACTTCCTTGAAGGTCACCGACCGCTGTCGGCGCTTGGCCTCCTTCTCTCGCTTCGTCAGCTCGTACTTGTACTGCCCGAAGTCGAGGAAGCGGGCCACCGGCGGAGCCGCCATCGGTGCGACCTCGACCAGGTCGAGGCCCCGTTCCTGCGCCATCTCCAGGGCTCGCGGCGTGGGCATGACGCCCAGCTGGTTCCCTTCATCGTCGATCACCCGAACCTGTGGGATCCGGATCATCTCGTTGACGCGCAGGTCTCGGCTGATGGTTGCTCCCCTCTCGAACGACGCTCTGTTTGCCACCGGCACGGAGACGGCAAAGCCGCGCCCGTCTCGGTCGCCGCGGGACTATAGCACAGGCTCGGAGCACCTCCCGTCACCCCCCAACCCTGCCCCAAACCTGCCGCAAGCACGCGGCGGGGACAGCCCCTAGCAGCATCCGGCGATGGCTGTCAGACCCACGGTTGCCGATGCGTCGTGCGCGGCGTAGGGTCACTGAAAATCTGAGGGTCGCGCGGGGACCGCAGGTCGCCGCTGGGGAGACGGTCCGATCTGCAAACGGAGGAGGCACGCCCTTGCGTTGATGGCCGCGTTCGCTGCCGCCCTGGATGAGGTGACCATCATGCGACGACTTCGCACCGCGCTTCTGATGTCCGCGCTGCTGCTGGTGCTGGCGGTCCCATCCGCCCAAGCCGGCAAGCCCGCGACGCGCGGCTTCCTGCCGCCATCGGCACATCCCCACGGCCATTCGCTCACGGAGCTCGCCGCGGCGTGGAACGTCTGGGCGTTCGGCTCCGCGGCCGACGTCAATCCCCTGCTCGCGGTCCGCTGCGAGCAGAGCACGATCGACCCGAAGATCTGGTTCCTGCCCGTGTCGCTGGGTGGCGAGTACCAGACCACCTGCGACGTCCCCCAGGGGTCATTCCTGCTCCTGAATCCGGGCGGCTCGGAGTGCTCGAACGTGGAGGCCGAGCCATTCTTCGGTGCGGATGACGCGGACCTCGGCGCGTGCGTCGACCAGACCTTCCTGCTGCTCGCGAACGCCGAGGTCACGTTCAACGGCAAGACGGTGAGGGACCTCGATCAGTACATCGTCACGACGCCATTGACGATGCTCCCGGCGAACAATCTCCTGAGCACCAGCCCGGCCCTGTCGCGGGACAAGGGCATCTTCATGGTCATCCATCCGCTCAGTCGTGGCACGCACACCCTGCATGCCTACGACGAATTCCCGATCTTCGACTTCAAGGCCGGCATCACGTACACGATCAACGTGCACTGACGCTCGTCGGTCACGCGCCCCTGGCGGCCGCCTCCGCGGCGAGGCGGTCGGCCAGGGCAACCCAGCCCTCGACCGCCTGCTGCTCCCCGGCTCTCGTACGGGGAGCGGCCGTCTTCGCCTCGACCTCCCGGTCGCCGAGGACGAGCATGTACGGCACCTTCTGCTCCTGGGCGAGCCCTCGCCCGCAGGACGCCCGCGAGCTCCCCGGCCGGCGCCAGGTGCCGGTCCGCGATCGGGATGACGACCGCCTGGACCGGCGCCAGCCAGAGCGGGAACGCGCCCGCGAAGTGCTCGATGAGGATGCCGATGAACCGTTCGAGGCTGCCGTAGATCGCCCGGTGGATCGCGATCGGGCGGACGGCCTTGCCGCTCTCGTCGATGTACGTCAGGTCGAACCGCTCGGGCAGCATCGTCAGGTCGATCTGGATCGTCGCCATCTGCCACTCGCGGCCGAGCGCGTCGTCGATGTAGATGTCGATCTTCGGCGCGTAGAACGTGCCGTCCTTGGGCTTCAGCTCGTAGCTGATGTCGGCGGCAGCAAACGCCTCCCTGGTGAGCTGCTCGGCGCGCTCCCAGAGGGCGGGGTCGCCGATCGCCTTGTCCGGCTTCGTGGCGAAGCTGAAGCGCGGCTGCAGTCCGAACCAGCCGTACGACTCCATGACCTCGCCGAGCAGGGCGATGATCTCGTCGGTCAGCTGGTCCGGCCGGACGTACAGGTGCGCGTCGTCCTGGATGAACTGGCGGACGCGCGTGAGCCCCGCCAGCGTGCCGGAGCGCTCGTTCCGATGGAGCCGGCCGAACTCGCTGAAGCGCAGCGGCAGGTCGCGGTACGAGCGCAGCTTCGAGCGGTAGATGAACGTCGATTCGGGGCAGTTCATCGGCTTCAGGCTGAATGTCTGGCCCTCGGACTCGATCAGGAACATGTTCTCGCGGTAGAGGTCCCAGTGGCCGGACTGGCGCCAGAGCCGCTCGCTGACGACGATCGGGGTCGACACCTCGGTGTAGCCGCGGCGGGCCTGCAGCTCGCGCATCGAGTCCTCGAGGATGCGCCACAGCCTCTGGCCCTTCGGGTGCCAGAAGGCGGCGCCCGGGCTCACATCGTGGAAGCTGAACAGGTCGAGCTGGACTCCGAGCCGGCGGTGGTCGCGCTTTCGCGCCTCCTCGCGCCGCCACAGGAAGTTCTCGAGCTCCTGCTCCGTCCGCCAGACCGTGCCGTAGATCCGCTGGAGCATCGGCCGCTTCTCGTCGCCGCGCCAATATGCGCCGGCGACCGACAGCAGCTTGAACGCCCCGATCTTGCCGGTCGACGCGACGTGCGGGCCGCGGCACAGGTCGCTGAACGGCCCATGCTCGTAAAACGTGATCGCCGGGCTCGGCTCGCCCGCGGCTTTCGCCTTCGCCGCCAGGTCGTCGAGGATCTCGACCTTGAAGACCTGGCCCGCGCCCTCGACGGCCGCTCGGCCGTCGTCGAAGGGCACCTCGCGGCGCACGAACCGGTGGTCCGCCGCGACGCTCTCGCGCATGCGCGCCTCGATCGCCTCGAGGTCGGCCGGCGTGAGTGCGCGCGGCAGCTGGAAGTCGTAGTAGAACCCGTCGGCCACCGCCGGCCCGATGCCGAGCTTCGCGCCGGGGAACAGGTCGAGGACGGCCTCGGCCATGACGTGCGCGGTCGAGTGCCGCATCGCGTCGAGCTCGTCGTGGGCCCCGGCGTCGAGCAGCTCGTCGGCCGAGCCGCGATCCGGCGCGGCGAGGAGCTCCTCGTCACCAGGTCCGTCCGCACGACCTTCCGGCTCGGGCTCCGGTTGCGCGCCCATCGCTGTTTTCGCCACCTGCACTGCCTCCGGAGAATCGAAACGACCCCTCGTCCCGACAGGACGAGAGGTCGATGGCTCGATCTCCCGCGGTTCCACCCGCCTTCACGATTCATGCCGCCGAAGCGGCGCGCATCGTGCGCTTCAGGCCGCGCTAACGGGCGGACCCGGGCCGGTTCACCGGCCGCTCACGGGCGGTGCGAATTCGGAGGTCGATCGCCGGGCTTCCAGCCGTGGCCCGGCTCTCTGGTTGATCTGGCCGCCGATCGCGTGTCCCGATCGAAGCGTTGAGCTGGACTATACCGCCCCGACGCTAGATGTGGATGACGCCGAGGAGGAGCAGCAGGATGATGATCAACCCGGGCACGCCGAGGATCCAGAGCAGAAGGGGGACCATTCGTTGCCTCCTTTCGGCAGGCAACGATGCGGGCTGGCCGGTGACAGCGATGGCGGGCACGAGACGGGTCGCGTGTCGTCCGGCTCGCGGAAACGTCGAGCGCGCATTACAGCGCGCCTAGGGCGAGTGACGGTCAACCTGGCGCGTCCGGCGCGCAGACTTGGTCCATGCACGATCGACGGCGAATCCTCGCGATCGACGGCGGCGGCGTTCGCGGCATCATCCCGGCGCTGGCGCTCGAGGCGCTCGAGGCGGCGACCGGCCGGCCTGCCCGCGAGAGCTTCGATTTCCTGGCGGGCACGTCCACCGGCGCGGTGATCGCAGGCGCAGTCGCGGCGGGCATCCCGGCCGAGCGCATCGTGTCGCTGTATCGACGACGCGGGCCGGAGCTGTTCCGGCGAACGCCGATCGTCAGCCTCCTGCGCCGAGTGGTTGTCGGGCACCAGTACGAGGTCGCGACGTTGCGAAGGATGATCGGCGAGGAGCTGGGCGATCTCGCGGGCTGGCGCGTCAATGACATTCCGCGCGACATCATGATCACGGCCAAGGGCCTCGATGACGGGCATCCCTGGTACTTCGTGAAGGACAGGCCTGGCGAGCCGCCGGGCCGGACCGGCGGGCTGCTTCTCGCGGACTGCGTCACGTCATCGGCTGCGGCACCGACCTACTTCGCGCCCTGGCCGATCGAGACGATCGGGCTGCTGGTCGACGGTGGCGTCGGCGTGGCCGGCAATCCCGTGTACCAGGCGTGCGTCGAGGCATTCGAGTACACGATCGACTACCGGCCGGAAGACGCGATCGTCGTGTCGTTGGGCACCGGGCGGTTCCTCGACCGGCAGCGACCCACGTGGCTATGGTCGTGGGTCGAGTGGGTCCTCGGCGAGCTGCTCCGCTCACCGGGCGAGCAGCAGACCGAGCTCGTCCAGCGGCACTACGGCGATGCCGCCCTGTATCGGATCGACGTGCGGCTGCCCCGCGACTTCCCGCTCGACACGCTCGGCGCAGGGTTCGAGGAGCTCGAGGGCATCGGCCGCCGGCTGGCGGCGCTCATCGACTGGCCGGCGATCCTGGACGGAGGTGAGGGCGGATTCCGCGTTGGGCGCCCGGCCGAGGCGCAGCCCGAGGTGTACTGCCGCCAGATCGCCTGATGCGGGTCAGGGGAACGGAACGGCCCCCTCGACCCCGAGCATCTGCCCGACCGTAACGAACGTGAATCCGCGGGCGCGGTAGCGGCTGATGATCGTGGGCAGGGCCCTGGCGGTGTTCAGTGGCGACGTGTGCATCAGCACGATCGACCCTGCCCGGCCGGCCAGCGCGTGACGCGCGATCACGCTGTCGCTGAGCCCCGTCCAGTCCATCGTGTCCACGTCCCAGAGCACGACGTGGCTCTCACCGGCCGCGGTTGTCGCGAACCTAGTCGCCTCGTCGAACTCCTCGTACGGCGGGCGCATGACCGGCAGCATCGTCAGGCCGAACCCGTCGAGGACGCTCTCGTCGTGGAGCAGCTCGGCCAGCTGGAGCTGATAGCACAGGCCCTTGAGCGATTGGTGGCTGTAGGTGTGGTTCGCGATCGGGTAGTGGGCACCAGCGACGCCCTTCCAGATGTCGGGGAAGAGCTGCACCGAGCGCCCCGTCGGGAAGAACGTCGCGTTGACCTTCGCCTTGTAGAGAATGCTGAGGATTCGGTGGACGTTGATCGGGTTGGTCCCGTCATCGAATGTCAGCGCGACCCACTTCTCGGTCCGCGAGCCGTGTGAGATGACGGTCGCGGGTACGGCGTCCGCCGCGGGCGGGAAGCAGCCATGGGCGTCCGCGGTCGGGATCGGCACGGCCGTGGGGCTCGGGCTGGGGACGACCGCGGACGGTATGGCGGACTCCGAAGCCGCGGCGGTCGGCGTCGGCCCCGCAGTCGGCGTCGCATCGGCCGTCAGGGAGAAGGCCGGCAGCGTCAGCCCCGAGGCGACCATGGCCGCGACCATGACGATGGCGACCGCGCCGGCAAATGCCCGGAAGACGCGGGTCCGGCGGCGGCGGTTGGGTTCGATGATCACGTTCTGGCCGTTGCTGCCCCAACTGCTGGCACGACGACCGAACGTGCAGGGAGGGTTGAGATGGTGGGCGACACTGGACTCGAACCAGTGACCTCTTGCATGTCAAGCAAGTGCTCTAACCAGCTGAGCTAGCCGCCCGAGCAACTGCGACGTAAGTTCCGTCACGCCGCCGGCGCATTCTACCGTAGGGCCATCGTCCGGTATTCTCAGGGCCAGACTCAAAGCGCGTCAGTGGGTTGGTGAGCGCTCGGTCCAGAAGGCGACGCGGCACCCTCGTGGAGCAGGGCCATGCGCAGTGTCTCGCGTCGCCACTTCTCGAGCGTTCGATAGCCTCAACGATCCCGACTGCAACTACTTCCACCTGCCCACGCCGGTAGAGCCGTCGACGGGCTGATCCGCGCGACTTGCGACTTGGGCATGTCGTAGCCACACTCCGGCGCATGCCGAAACGAGTCGTGCCGTGACCAACGTCGCGCTCGGCGGGCAGGTTCAGATGCTGGCTGCTCCCCTCCCCTACCGCGCCGGACCGCTCAGTCGGTTCCTCGCCTGGCTGGAGGCACCGCCGGCGTGGCGGCCATGGGTTGTCCTGGCGGCGCTGACCTTCGCCTTGGTCGCGTGGGCCCACGGCGTGTTGTGGGCAACCGGGACCCTCGCGCCCGGGACGATCGATGTCGCCGCCATCATCCTCGTGTTCTACATCCCGTATCCGCTGGCGACGGGCGTCATCGGGCGTCGAATCCTGCGGACCGCGGTCGGCGCCTTCTGGCCAGCCACCGGTTGGCCGGAATCCGATCGGGCGACTTGGCTGTACCGCTTTCTCAACGTGCCGCTCCGCCACGAGGTCGCTGCCGTCCTCGTCGGTCTCTTCGCCGGCACCGCGGCGACGATCTCCGTGCCCACGGGCGCCTTGGGGTCCGAGAGCGCGCGGTTCGCCGACGATGTAGCCCTCGGCCCAATGATCATCGGCGGCTACATCATGATCTCGCTGAGCGTGGTGACGGTGGTTAATTGGCTCCGACTGGTCGCCGCAATCCACGAGGCTGCGACCGCCATCGACCCTTTCGACCGCGGCCCGGTCTACGCGTTCTCGCGGCTGACGGTGTTCGTCGGACTGCTAATCGTCGCCGGCACGTATTACACGTGGACGGTCAATGCGGCTTTCGTGGCGGGGAACGTCCCGGCACAATCGCTGCTGCCTTTCACGTCGGTCCTGGGCGCGGCGGCTTTTGTCGTGCCGCTGTGGGGAATCCACGGCCGCCTGGTTCGAAAGAAGGACGAGCTCATGCGCGACGTCGACCGTCGGATCCGGGCGGCCGGAACCGAGCTCTACGGTCGGGTCGACGCACGTGCGTTCGAGGAGAGCAAGTCGATCCACGACTCGATCGCCGCGCTCGTGATGATCCGCGACCGAATCCGCGAGCTGCCGACGTGGCCGTGGCCCCCGCAGCTCCTCCGCGGCTTCATCTCGGCGCTCCTGCTGCCGGTGATCGTCTACCTCTTGTCGCGCGCGGTGGCGGGCTTCGTCAGCCTGTAGCCGGGCTCAACGTCCCGGGAGAAACTCGACCGGCGATTCCGGATCCGTCGTCGACGGTGCTAACGGCGGCGGCGGCCGGATCGATGGCGAGATCGAGCCCTCGCTCGGCGCGGGACCGCGGCTCAGAGAGGACGCCGCGTTCCTCGGCGCCACGTCGAGTCGCGGACGTGGGCTTTGGACGCCTGCGGCGATCGAACTGTCATGGGTATTCGTGAGCATCGCGTATTCGCGATTCCACTCGGAGTTAGAGCACGATAATTCGCGCGTTCTCGCTCCGCCATTCGTGGTCCAGGACGCGCCGGCTACACCGCTCAGGGGCGGGAGGCATGTCGAGCAAGTGCTCTAACCAGCTGAGCTAGCCGCCCCAGGGTTCTGAACTCAAGTACACCACATTACCTTGAGTTCTTGCGGTATTGGGCTTGGGCTACACCGCTCGCCTCGAAACGGCGGGCTCCCCCGCGCGGCATGCGTGCTCGGCGCGTCGTTCTCTGGATGTTTCCAGATCGGCCCTATGGGACGCGAGGGGTTGGCGAAGGCCGAGGTGGGGGCGTCAGCCCGGGGTTCGGTGGCGGGGTGGGATGTCCCGTCGGTGGCGGCACAGGGACCGGTGGGCTAGGCCGCGGCGCTCGAGTGACCGCCGGCGTCGCACCAGGCGTGGGGGCCGGAGTCGGACCTGGGGCTGGGGCGGCAGAAGGCCCCGGGACACCCGCCGGCGTCGGCGTGGCCGTGGGAACCGAGCCAGGATGGCCTGATGCCGACGGCGACGCGAGGACCCCCGGCGCAGGGGTCGCTGTGGGCGCGGCCGTGGTCGAGGGCGTCCCGTTGCGACCCGGACCGTCGATGGGGCCTGCCGGCACCTCGCTGAACGGCAACGCCGTGAGCGGTGCATGCCCGCTCTCGAGCGCCACCACGGCGGCAATCGCGAGGCCGAGCAAGCCGGCTCCGATGAAGCCGGCGCGGGCCGGACGTGAGCCTGCCAGCCGGCCGAGTCGAGGCGCAATCTCGAGCCGTGCCTTCGCCCGAAGCCCTATGCCGATCGGAGCGCGCGTCGGATCACCAAGCGCATAGCCCGTCGCTGAGGCGTACACGATGACCGACCAGGCTAGGAGCCCGGCGAGTGTCAACCCCGCAATCGAGAACGCCGACGTCAGGAGAACCCCGATCAAGAGCAGCATTCCGGCGCTCGCGAGCGCCGTCTCCACCCATACGAGACGAACCTCCCTGATCGCCGCAGCACCTTGGAACTTGGGGGTTCGCAGGAAGATGCCACGTTCCTGGGTCAGGCCGCGCAGGCAGGCCAGCGCGATGACCCAAGAGAGGCTGAGGTTCACCCGTAACGCCGCCAGGGCAAGCGCCGGACTGACCCCGGTCGTCGCCCGGAGGGCCCACAAATAGCGCAGCAGGTTTAGGCCAATCATGACGAGCGGCAGAACGAGCCCGACAGCAGACAGCCGCTGGACCACGAACGGCCGGCCCACGATTGCACCCAACCCGGCCATCGCGACGAACGCAGCGAAAGCAAAGGTGAGGGCGTCGTTGAACCACCACAGTCCGCCGATGATGTGGTCGTACCGCTGGCCGAGCGAAAGGCCGGAGCCCGGAAGCAGCAGCGCCCGCCAATGCCGGCGCAGGATCTGGATACCCCCAAACGCCCAGCGAAATCGCTGTTTGCGGAGGCCCTCGTAGGTCAGGGGCATGATCCCCTCGCCGAACGGCTCGGGGACATAGACGGCTCGATGCCCGGCGGCAAGGATCCGGAGGCTCGCCTCGGCATCCTCGGTGATGATCCGTTCGTCCCAGCCGCCGATACCCTCGAGGATCGATCGACGGACGAGGCCCATCGTACCGGCGAAGATGATCGAGTTCCGGCGGGCTCGGCTGACCATTCCTACGTTGAAGAAGTACGCGAAGCCGACGTAGCAGGCTCGATAGAACGACGACGTTTCCCAGGCGCGGTAGTTCTGAGGGCTCTGCACGAAGGCCACCGCAGGATTGTTGAAATGCGGAACTGTCGACCGGAGCCATTCCGACCGGACGATGTAGTCGGCATCGACGATCCCAACGATCTCGACGTCCGGAGCCAGGTGGGTGAGCCCCCAGTTCAGCGCGCCCGCCTTGTATCCGGGCCACTCGGGCAGATGCACGAAAGCAAGCTGTGCGCCATCCACTGACAACCGCGCACATTCCGCCTCGACGGGGCGCCAAAGGCGATCGTCGGCCGTGTTGTTGTCAATGACCTGGATCCGAAGCGCCGAGTAGTCAAGCCGGACCAGCGAGCGGATCGTCTCGATCACGAGCTCCGGCGGTTCGTTATACGTCGGGACCTGTAGACAGACAACGGGCCACCGCGCGGGGGGAGGCACGAGCTTCGGATCGGTCGTCGGCCTGCACAACGCATCCACCATCTCGAAGGCGCTCGATGCGAGGAGGCTCATCGCGCCGATCTCGAGGACGAGGAGGATCACGCCGAGCCCAGCTGACAAAGGCTCGGGCCCCAGAAGAACCGTGGCCCGGAGGAGGAAGATCGAGTAGAGGACGAAGCTGACCAAGAGGCTGGCAAAGAACCACGCGCCAACGGCATACCAATTCCGGGGAAGGACGAAGGCGAGGCCAGCGATCGCCGCGCCGACGAGGACGGCCTCAGGCCGTGCGCGCAGAGCGACCATCGACACGGTGAGGATCACCGGCACCACGACCCGGAGGACGAGGCCGCTCCAGCGGCGACGACCAGCCGCGATCAACGCAATCGTCGTGACGGTCAGCGCGACGACGGCAGAGACAAGAGCGGTATCGAGCATCAACCCTATAAACGAGGACGGCGGAACCTTGATAGGGCGCTTCGGCCCTCTGCGCCTTGGATCCAGTAGGGGCTGGCGAGCGCGGACTCTACAAGCAGACGATGCGAGCGCCCCGTGGACAACGCCAAGCGCGGCCCGCAGGCAGCGTTGGGCGGAGCGTGTGCGTCCTCGAAGGACACTGGGCAAGATCCGTGAGGCTGTCTGGGGCCGAGCCAGAAACAGATCGCGACGCTAGGCGACCTGCACGACCATCTCCACGGCGTCCAGCATGGTGACTGTGGCAGTGGGGGCAGGCTCCGACGTCGCTGACGCCTTGTCTGATTCCGGGCGCCGCGCATTCCTCTAAAAAACCTGCTGAGATCTTACCCACGCGGCCTTGGTAATTGAGCTTGCCGCTCGGTTAGACCACGATAACTGAGCCTCATTCGCTCAGGTGATCCGTGCTCGCAGACTCCCGCCTACACCGCTCAGGCGCGGGAGGAATGTCAAGCAGGTGCTCTAACCAGCTGAGCTAGCCGCCCGAGCGAATGCGACGTGAGCTCCGTCATGTCGCGGCGGAATGATATCGCGGCCTCTCGATCGGCCTCCGGACGCCCGCGACAAGCTGGGTCCGGTTTGAGGGGCCCAGCTCACGAGCTCGTCCATATCGTCACGGAGCGCATGGATTACGGTGGTGGGACAGGTCGAGCTTCAGGGCATGCGCCAACCGGCGGCCCGTCAACATCGAGCTCGAGGCAGTCGGCCGAGACGGCTGGGAGAAAGCCTGGCAGTGGTTGTTCTGCGAGAAGAACCATCGGGCGATCAGCGAGGTATTCGCGGATCGCCCATGCCAGCTCAACATCCGACGGATTTTCGACACTGATGATGAGCGGGCGCGGATCAGCTCGGAGCTGGTCGACGAACGCCGCGAAAGCCACAGACCGGCGAGCATAGGCCCGGGCCGCGTCGCGCGCTGTCAGGAGGCTGCCACCAGCGATCAGCACGAGGATGAGCAGCAAGGCAGGCCGCTTCGAGGCTGCGAGCGCCGATCCAAGCCCGGCGCCGATTACCAGCGGGAAAAGATAGCGACCACGGATCCCGATGTCGCCGAGTACGGTGGCCTGCCAGCCAAAGAGCATCAGTCCGATCGCGCCGGCGATCTGCCAGGCGGGCTTAGGAAGCATCAGGACCAACGGCCACACTGTAAGACGGAGGAGGATCATTGCGAGGTCAATGCCCGACCTAGTCACGGTCCGCAGGTTGCGTACCTGACCGTAATAGTCGCCTCCGTTAGCGAGGACTGCGAACAAAGCGCCCGTGCCCGCGACGATTGCGATGGCGGCGCCCACGAAGGGCCAGCGCCGATCCCCAAGCCGCCACGCCCACGCTGCACCGAGTACCGGTGCAATGAGGAACGGCTCCTTCGTGAAAGCTGAAGTCGTCAGAAGCGCGAACCCGACGGTGAATCGGCCCCGGCCGACGAAGGCGAGGCCTCCGAGGAGAAGCGGCACCGCGTAGCCTTCCTGCGGTCCGAGCCGGGTGAAGGCCTCCGCTTGCGGGCCCGCGACCACGAGGATCGCGCCTACGAGAGCGGCAGCCGGACCTACCCACAAACGGGCAACTGCGAACGTCCCGGCCATCGTCGCGACCAACAGGACAACCCGATCGAAATACCAGCCAGTCGGGAACTGTCCCCACACAGCCGTCTCCAGCACCCGACCGATCCAGTACGCCGGGCGGAAGCGCCCGTTCGCCTCGGCGATCCGGAGCGCGATCGTCTCGAGAATGCCGTGATCGGTGATCTGTCGGCCGATGACCGGGATCTCGTGATCGTCGACCGCGCCGAACTGTGCGGCAAACATTGGACGAACGAGGAAGAGAGCAATCGCCAGGAAGACAAGCCCGCTGAACATCTCGGTGAGTCGTGGATGTGCGGCAATGGACGCGGTCAGCCGGTGCCAGCCCTGCCCGAACCTTTCAAGGTGTTTCGGCAGGGAGAGTCGGCCGAACCAACGTGACCTCTTCACTTCTTTGAGAGTCGTCGATTCGCCAGAATCCATGACCTGCATTGTGGAACTGTCCGCTACGGGCGCCCTGGCAACCTGGATCCTTTAGACGCGGTTGTGTATCCGGCGAGTTCAACGGGCAATGCTGATGGGCTGTATGCCCCGAATAGCACGATAATCGCGGGCGGTTCGCTCGCGAATCTAGTGCTCGAGCCTTGAGGGCTGCATCGCTCGGGGGCCCGAGGCATGTCAAGCAAGTGCTCTAACCAGCTGAGCTAGCCGCCCGAGCAAATGCGACGTGAGTTCCGTCACGCCGCTGGCGAATTCTAGCGCACGATCTCGGGGACTCGATGGAGCTGACATTCGGAGGCGCGACGTGAGCGAGCCAGAAGCCTTCAAGCAAGGCCTCCGTGAGCAATGGGATGAGGTCGCCGCGAGGTGGCACCGCTGGACCCCTGTGATGAGCGCTCAGTACGCCCCTGCGAGCGAGCTGATGTTCGATCTGGCGCAGCTTCGCCCTGGGGACCGTGTGCTGGACATTGCTGCCGGCGATGGCTATCAGTCGATCGCCGCCGCCCGGTGTGTCGGCACGAGCGGCCACGTGTTGGTCACCGACCTGGCGCCAGAGCAGTTGAAATACGCGGCCGCCGCCGCCCGCGAGGCGGGAGTCTCGCACATCGAGACACGGGTCATGGACGCCGAGAACCTGGATCTGCCCGACGCTTCGTTCGACGCCGTGCTCTGCCAGTTTGGGCTGATGTTCCTGCCGGATCCCGATCGCGGCCTGCGGGAGATGCTGCGTGTGCTCAAGCCGGGAGCCTGGGCCTCGCTCGTCATCGCCGCAGCCGGAGGATTCCCGGAGTCCGAGCTTGCCGCGTCCATCGTTCGCGACCGGCTCGGCGATGCCACACCTCCACCCGAACGAATATCGAGTGCATCGCTGGGTGGCCCGGGTGCGCTGAAGCGGAGGCTGGAGGCAGCTGGATTCCTGGCGGTGGAGTCGCACGAGATGACGGTCCCGCTGCGCCTGCCGTCGACGACGGACGCCATGAGATACCTCCGCGAGATCCACCCCACGCTCGACGAGATGATGGCGCCCCTCAGTGCTGATGAGCGCGACGCAGTGTGGCGGCAGGTCGATAAGGCGCTCGCATCGTTCGTTGGGCCGGATGGCTTCGAGAGCCCGAATCGGGTCGTCGTCGTCGCGGGAATGCGGCCGCGTGGTGCGACGCGACTGTCTCGGCTTAGGCTCGGCAGGGTGCGCCTGTGCGCACGTCGCTGAACGTCTTGCCGGACTGCGGCGTGAACCGCCAGTCATACGAGGTTGCGTGCAGGGTGAGCTTGAGCACCCCGAACGTCGTGGAGTTTCGCACCAGGCTATGCGGCTTGACGGTCGCGAAGCCGCGCAGATCCTTGCCGCCGGTCCCGACGACGAACTCACGCATGCCGCTGGTACTCGCGCTGCCGCCGGGCGTCTGGCGGCCGAACCGCTCGTAGTCGTGATCGTGACCGTTGATGATGACGTCCGCGTGGGCGGCGTACAGAACGTCCCAGAACGCGCGGACGCTGGCGTCGTTGCCGTGGACGCCGGAGCTGAACAGCGGGTGATGCCAGTACGCGAGCACGCACCGCCGAGGGTTGGCGGCAAGGTCGGCCTTGAGCCACCTGGTCTGTAGGGAGCTGGCGCCGCAGCCCCCGATGGCTGCGCAGTTCGAATTCAGGGCATAGATCCGCCACGCGCCAAGGTTGTATGCGTAGTAGCCCTTGCCGGCCGGACCCGCGCGCCAGCCGAAATAGGTGAAGTACCCGCTCGCGCCGGATGTCTCGTAATCGTGGTTACCTGCGCTTGGTCGGGTTCGCGACTTGAACGCCCCCCAGGTCGGGTCGTAGCAAGATCGGAAATCGGCGAGCGTGCCGCGATCGTACGCGTTGTCGCCAGCGGTGAACACCGTTCCGGGGATCGCGGCGACGAGGCGAGCCGTCGCACTGTCGCCGGCTGTCGAGCACGAAGCGATGTCTCCGGCTCCGACCAGCACCGGGTCGCCGACGGCCGCGACGGGAGGAACTGGTACGCCGACCAGCACCATGCCCAGCGAGGCGGCCGAGGCCACGAGCAAGTGCATCCACACGGCAGATCGGCCCGAGTCAACCAGCGCGCCGGGACGCCGTCAATGGCCCATTGCTACCCTGCCCTCGCCGGCGAATTCCTTCGCACCCTCCCCCAGCCTGCGCATCCAACGCAATGACTCAGCCGGTTCCCTGGAGTGCGGCGGACAAGCCGCTGATGGTCAGAGCGATCAGCGGGCGGATCACCGGCAGCGTCGGGTCGGTGGGATCGCGTGCCTCGCGCTCCCGGAGCGTGCGCAGCAGCTCCAGCTGGACCACCGAGAGCGTGTCGACATACGGCGCGCGCAGGCCGATCGAGCGCCGGACGGCCTCGGCCTCGGTGCGCGCCGCGGCATTCGACGCGGCCGCGGGCTGCGGCAGGCGCTCGAGCGCGGCGCTCGTGCGTGCGTGCTCGGCAGCGATGGTCGCCCAGCGCTCCGCATCGCCGGGCTCGGACGCGAGCTTCGCGTAGCCCGAGGCGACGGCCATGTCGGCGCGGCGCACGGCCAGACGGGCGTGGTCGACGAGCGAGCGGAAGAACGGCCAGGTCGAGTAGAGCTCTGCCAATCGCACGCTGCCCTGACGCGGATGAACTCCTTCGAACGCCTCGATCGCCGTGCCCAGCCCGAACCATGCCGGGAGCTCGACACGCGCCTGCGACCACGCGAAGACCCAGGGGATTGCCCGCAGGTCATCGATCGATCGCTCGTCCGGTCGACCGGCGGGCCGCTTCGGCGGCCGCGACCCGAGCTGCAGCCGGGCGATCTCGTCGATCGGCGTGAGCCGCGCGAAGAAGCCGGCGAAGCCGGGGTCGTCGTGGACGAGCGCTCGATAGGCGCGTCTCGCCGCGCCCGCGAGGTCCTCCATGACGTCGGCCGCGCCGAGCGGGTCGCCTCCCCCGTCGGGCTCCGTGTCGGTGGCGATCGAATCCACGGCCGCCGCGGTGAGCGCCTCCAGGTGCCGGAGCGCCAGCTCGGGGTCGCCGTACCGCGTCCACACGACCTCGCCCTGCTCCGTCAGCTTGAGCCGCCCGGCGACGGAGCCCCGCGGCTGGGCCGCGACGGCGAGCTCCAGCTGTCCCCCACCGCGGCCGATCGCACCGCCGCGGCCGTGGAACAGCGTCAGCTCGATTCCCTGCCGGCGAGCCACGACAGCGAGATCCGCCTGGGCCCAATGGAGCAGCCAGTTGGCAGCGACGAACCCGACCTCCTTGTTGGAGTCGGAGTAGCCGAGCATGACCTCCTGCCGGTCGCCACGCCCACGGAGGTGATCCCGGTAGCGCTCGTCGCGCAGCAGCGCGTCGAGGGTCGCCCCGGCGGCGGTCAGCGCCTCGGACGACTCGAACAGCGGGACGATGTCGAGGGCGAGCTCGTCGGCGACACCCGCCAGCGCCGCGAGGTCGAGGACGTCCGTGACGTCACTCGCCGTGGCCGTGAACGAGACGACGTAGCGCGAAACCGCGTCGGCGCCGAAGTCGCGCTGGAGACGCGCCATCGACCGGAACGTCTCGAGCACCTCTGAGCGGGCGGGCGCGCCTTCGCCGTCGGCGCCTGTCAGCGCTCGATGATGGACCGCCGCGTGCTGGCGCACCTCGAGCTCGGCGAGGTGGAAGCCGAAGGTCTCGACCTGCCAGGCGAAATCGTGGACGTCGCCCCAGGCGGATCGCGCCAGCCCGACCTCGACGAGCCAGCCCTGGATCTCGGCCAGGTCCGAGAGAAGCGCGTCCGGGCCGGCGTAGCCGCGCGCGCGGGCCTGTGGGCCGCCGCCACGTCGTTCGCGGGTGAGCCTGGCTCGCGTCAGGCGGAGCCGCTCCGCGATGAACCCGAACCGCTGCCGGAACGGCTCGTCGGGGAAGCGCTCCCGAAGCGACCCGGCCAGCTCCGGCATCGCCCGCGCGTCGGCCTCGAGACGTCGGCGGAGCGCGGACGGCACGGACGGTTCGCGCACCTTGGCCGCGATGGTCTGCATCAGCCGGGTCGCGACGGCCTCGTGGCCGCGGAGCACGTGATCGGCCTGGATCCGGACCGCCTCCTCGGTGACCGCCGACGTCACGGCCGGGTGGCCGTCCCGGTCACCGCCGATCCACGAGCCGAACCGGAGGAAGGCCGGGACGCTGGGGCGCTCGAGCTCGCGCGCCCGCGGGTTCCGCGGGCCCGGCAGCAACGTATCGACGAGGCCGTAGAGACGCGGGACGAGGCGATACAGCGTCTCGTCGAACACGACCATGGCCGTGCGTACCTCGTCGATCGGGCTCGGGGCGCCGCGTCGGAGCTCGGCGGTCTGCCACAGCACCGTGATCTCTTCGCGAAGCTGACGGCGGATGTCGCGGTCCGCCGAGGGAGGCAGCCGCGGGTCATCGAGCAACTCCAGGAGGCGCGCGATCCTGCGGAGGGCGACGAGCACGGTGCGCCGTCTCGCCTCCGTTGGATGCGCCGTGAGCACCGGCGTGACCCGGACGCGCCGGAGGGCGTTGGGTTCGTCCAGGCGCCGCAACGAGGCCCGCAGACCGGCTGCCTCCGAGGCGCCGCCCGTCGCTCGCGCTCGGCGCGTCGCCCGCCGGACACGGTCCCGCGCCTCCGCGAGGTTGACGAGCTGGAAGTACAGCCCGAACGCCCGCACGACGCCTTCGAGCGTCTCCGCCGCGACCGGCAGGACATCGAACGAGACGCGCTCGTCCGGCCCGCGCCGGCGTGCCGCGATCGCGGCCAGTCGGGTCGACTCGACCAGGTCGAAGACCTCGGTCCCCGCCTGTTCGACGATCACCTCGCCGAGCAGCGCGCCCAGCAGCCGGACCTCGCGGGCGAGGACGTTCGCGGTCCCGGAGGTCCCGATGCTCCGCGGCTCTGCGCGCTCGGGCTGCCGGTGAGCCATGGTCGCGGTTCGTGGACGGGCGTCGGCGCGCCGGCGCGGCTGCCCTGGCCTCAGTCCGCGCCGGAGGTCGCCGGCCGCGGCCGCCGCCGCGGTCGCCGGCGGGTCTGCCGGTCCTCGAGTCTGATCACGCTCACCTCACCGTTTCCCTCGAGGTATGCCGCCTTCACGTCAGCGAGATCGTCGGCCCCGTAGAGGCGCAGCTGGGTCATCAGCTCCTCCTCGGTCATGAGCTCCTCGCGCAGTGTCGTGCGGATGACCCGGCCGTCGACCACCAGCGGCTTGCGTTCGGGGTGGACGAAGCGCTGGACGCTCGGAAATCGGAATGCCAGCCAGTCGACCGCGAAGCTGGCGAGCACGATCGTCGCGACGAGCACGATCCCGTTCGTGATCGAGTTGTATTGCGCCGCCATCGCGTTCTGCGCCGCGTCGGCGATCAGCACCAACACGAGCAGGTCGCTCACGGTCACGGCCGACGTCTTGCCGCGAAGGACGACGCGTAGCAGCAGGAAGATCGAGAAGTACGTGACGAGCCCGCGGATGACCGTCTCGAACAGGCTGACGTCCGGCGTGAATGCTGACCCGATGTCGAAGCCGAGGATGACCACGAAGCGCCTCCTTCTCCGCGCAGCCTAGGCCCACGCGGGAGGCGCCCGAGTGTCAGTCGATCTCGATGTTCTCCCGACCGAGGTCGGCTCGGGCGCGAGATTCGGCATCCTCGATTCGGCGGATCCAGAAGTCGACGATCGAGCGGACGCCGAGCAGCTGCTCGCGGCCGGCGTTCCGGAAGTGCTGGCTCGCCTCGGGTGGCATGACCCGGTCCATCATCCGCCGGCCCCGCTCCCGAAGGCCCGGCTCGCCCTCGAGTCGGGCCAACCGCTCCTCGAGCTCGGACAGCCGGAGCTCGGCTCCTGCCTCGGGCATCCCGGGCGACGCCGTGCTGGACTTCCCTCCACCACGCCGCCGCGAACGGGAGCTCGCGCCGATCGGTCCGCTCATCGTTGCTGTCCTCCATGCGCTGCGCTCATCGCTTCGAAGCCTTGGTCGTGGCGCTCGTTGCCCGC
>VBGT01000071.1 GCA_005889475.1 Chloroflexota bacterium
AAGTTCTACGAGGTCGTCGCCTCCGTCGTTCGCGACGAGGTTCCCGCGGCAGGTCGGCTCGGCTATCTGACGCTCGCCCCGGGTCGAGTCGAGGCCGGTGCCGACCGCTGGGGGGTCGAAGCCTTCGGGCCCATGCTCGAGCGGCTGCCAGGCCTGTGCCAGGCCTACTTCCTGCGCAGTCCGGACAGCGCGACACGGATCGCCTTGACGTTCTGGACGAGCGTGAAGGCACTGGAGGCGGGCGGGGCGGCGGTCGGTTCGTGGCAGGCTCGCGAGGCGGCGGCGGGCAGACCCCCCGCGTTCACCGGCACCGAGGCCTTCATTCTGACCGACCTACAGATGGCGATCGCGGGCGTCTCGAGCACGATGCCGGTGGTCGTGTAAGGAATTCGAGAGAGCGTCGTTCGGGAGCGTGAAGGAGCGAGGTTCATGACCCATCGGCTGGATCGGGTCGACCCTGCTCTCGGACAACAGTCGTGGCGATCGTGAGGGCCTCATCGGTTGCGCCCGATCGCTTCAGCATCAGTTGAACACGCCGTCCCCGCACGATCGCCCGCAAGGCTCCTGCCGTCAATCGCAGACCGAGACGCAGTGCACGCGGCGCAGTTAATACGACCGTAATGTTTGTCGACGAACGACGGATTCGGACGATCTCGCGCCGAGTCCGAGGAGCATCGACGGTCTCCGCGGCCGGCGACGGTGGGACTTCAGGCTGGGGCTGCTCACTCACTTGGGCCATCCTTCGAATTCTGACGGGCGCGCCAATTCCGGGATCAGCCCTCCATCCTGAGCTCCTCGCAGCGCATGCGGTATCCGACGGGACTGGGTCAGGCGCTCTCGCGCTCGACGCTTGTTCTATTTGCGCCTTCGGGCGCTCGAGCAAGGCCACCATGTCCGACGAGGGAGCGTTGCGTTGGAGCAGCGCGGCGACTCGAGCGCTGGGAATGTCATGCATCTGTCGCCCAGGAGACGATGCCTTCGCCCAGGGTGTCCTGATCTAGCCTCCACGCGTCCCCTTACTTCTCTCTGATCACGCCGAAGGTCAGGCCGGTCATAACATGCCTGCGCGCGATCAGCATCAGCGTCAGCGGGATGATGATGGCGATCACCCCACCCGCGGCCATGTCGTTCCAAATGATCTCGAACTGCGTGACCAGACCCTGGACACCAACGGGGAACGTCTGCGCCTGCGGGGTTGCGGTGAGGATGAAGGCGAACAGAAATTCAGCCCAGTCGAACGCGAAGACGATGATGACGACCGCCAGGATCGCGGTTCGCGACAGGGGCAGCAGGACGGACCGGAAGGCCTGCCAGCGGCTGGCGCCATCGACCAACGCGGCCTGCTCGAGCTCCAGCGGGATCTCGTCCAGGAAACCGCGCAGCATCCAGATGGCCAGCGGCAGGTTGAAGATCGTGTAAACCAGGATGAGTGCCGGGAGCTCGTTGTAGAGGCCGATCGTCCGGATGATCGCGAAGTACGGGATCACCACCGCGATCGGCGGCAGGAAACGAAGCGACATGGCCCAGTTGAGAACGAAGCCCCGAAGGCGGCGCGAGGCGGGCAGGCGGGTGATCGGATAGCAGATTGCAAAGGCCACGAGGACGGCGAGAACGGTCGCGCTCAGCCCAACGATGACGCTGTTGACTAGAAGGCCCGTGAATCCCCGACCGAACAGCACGCTGGAGTACGGGGCGAGGTTCAACGCCTGCGGCACGAGCGACGGCACAGCCGCGAAGAGCTCGGCCTTCGTCTTGAGGGAGGTGACGACGAGGTAGTAGAGCGGGAAGGCGAAGAGAATCGCGATGCCCAGCAGCAAGCCAGCGGTGGCGATGCGCGTCGAGCGCCGGCTTCGGCGCATCAGCCCCGGTCCGCGGGGAGGAAGCGCGAGATGATGGTGTAGAAGATCGTCATCGCGGCCATCACCACGACTGCCAGCGCCGATGCCTGGCTCAGGTCGCTGAACTGGAAGCCGATGCGGTAGATGTACAGGCTGAGGTATTGCGTTGTCGTGCCCGGACCGCCGCCGGTGAGGACGTAGACGTGGTCAAAGACGCGCACGACGTCGGCGAGCCGAAAGAACAACACCAGGAGCAGCAGCGGCCGCAGGTACGGCAGCTCGATGTGGCGGAACTGCATCCACGAGCTCGCCCCGTCAACCTGCGCCGCCTCGACTGATTCACTCGGCACAGTCTGGAGGCCGGCGAACAGAACCAGGTAGACGAACGGCGTCCACTGCCAGATGTCCACACTGGCTGTCGCGATCATCGCCAACGGCGGGGATGAGAGCCAGAGTAGCTGGTCGGCGCCGGTCCTCCCGAGCAGCACGTTGAGGATGCCGTAGTCGGGTTGGTACACCAACCGGAAGACGACGCCGACGGCAATCTGCGGGATGACGATGGGGATCATGGCCAGGACATAGATCGCCGCACGAAGCGCGGCCGACCGGACGACACGATGGACGAGGAGGGCGACGCCAAGGCCGCCCAGGATCTCGACCGGCAGCGCGATCGCTGCATAGAGGGCGGTCTGCTTGATCGATTCGAAGAGCAGCGGATTGCTGAGCGCTGTCGCGAAGTTGTCGAACCCCACGAACCCACGCGACCCTGCTGTCAGGGCTTCGATGACCGCCATCACGAACGGGATCGTGGCCAGCACAAAGACCGTGCCGAAGACCGGCAGGAGCAGCTTGTAGACGAGCCGCTCCTGCCGGGTCCGGCGGGACCACCCGGTCCGCATCGCGACGCGCGCGCCGACTGTCATCGAGCGCGACGGCGCGACGTTCATGCCGCGCGGTAAGGGGGCGACCGGCGAGTCGCCAGTCGCCCATGATCAATCACCACCCGAACCACGTCACTGGGTCGGATAGCCCTTGCTCTTCATGAGCGTGCGGATTGCTGCCGCAGCCGCGGTTGCGGCCTCATCGCCCGTTTCACCGCCGGTCAGTGCCTTGTTCAGCTCGGTACCGATGATCGTCTCCACGGCATTCCACTGGTCCGTCCGGGGTCGCCAGTTGGGCGGCGCCTGGAGGGCTTCAGCGAGGACCGGGAAGTACGGGTTCGCTGCCGCGAGACTCCCATCCTTGAGCACACTTGTTCGCGACGGGATGCCGTTGTTCTGGGCGTAGGTCTTCTGCGTGTCGGCCTGGAGCATCCACTTGATGAAATCGGCCGCCGCCTGCTGGTTCTTGGAAGCCTTGGGGATACCAAGCATCCAGTTGCCCATCATGCCAACGCCCTTGCCGCTCGTGCCCTTCGGGATCGGGATGAAGGCAACCTTGTCCTTCACCTTCGTTACTGCTGGGTCGAGGACGGCTGTGTTGATCTCGCCCGGCCAGACGGAGGACTGATAGCCCTGGCCGTTGGCCATGATCTTGTCGCGGTCGGCTGCGTCCGTGCTGCCTGGGTCACTCTGGGCTGTCGCCTTCAGATCGTTGACCAGAAAGTTGATCGCGGCCTTGGACGCGGCGTTGTCGAGAACGACATTCCAGTTCTCGTCGAAGACGTCGCCGCCCTGCGACCAGAGGATCGGCAGGAAGTCGGCCACGACGGGGTTGGTTGCCTTGCCGCGGATGATGTAGCCGGTCAGGCCGGCTGCCTTCTGCGCCTTGGCGTTCGCGAGTACGTCGTCGTAGCTCGCGGGGGCCGTGGGCGTGATGTCCTTGCGGTACATGAACATCTCGACGTTGCCAACGATCGTGACGCCGAGGAGTTGCTTGGGCTTGGCCTTTTCGCTGGGCGGAACCGGGCCGCGCGGTGGCGGCCACGTGCCCACGTCCCACACCACGTCTGCGATGTCGGAGTCGCGGCTGATGCCCAGCGCTCCGAGATCCGAGAGTGACCCGTCCGTGCCGAACTTGGGCATCCAAGGGTCGTCCATCATGGCCAGGTCGTACGTTGAGTCGTTCGCCTGGAACGTGCTCACGAGCTTCGAGTACAGGTTGTCATAGGGCAGCTCGACGATATTGAGGGTGACGCCCTTGGCCGTCTTGTACATCGGGGCCAAGGCTTTGAGGCCGGCGTCCTCGACCCCCTGGACGGCTGCGATCGTGAGGGTGGTGGCTCCCCCGCCGGGGGCGCCCGTGTTCGAGCAGGCCGAGGCGATGAGCGCTACTCCTGCGAGCAGCGGCGTCCATTTCCCGAGCCTCATGCTCTCCTCCTTACCTGTCACCTCTATTTGGGATCCCGCGCCCGGCGTGGTGCCGGCCGGTCCCTGATCAGCGCTCGCTCGTCTCTCACCTCCTCCGTCGCAGCGGGGCCTCCGGGCATCGCTGTCCTCGGGTCAGCCGGCGGGAGCCGGCTGACCAACTTCCGAGACGCTCACAGGCCGACCATCGGCTCGCGAGCGGGTGGCTGCCACGCTGATGCGCATCGCCTCGAGGCCATCCCGCGGCGTGCATGGGCTTGGGATCTCGCCGCGCGCGACCCGAAGGAATGCCAGCAGCTCCGCGCGGTATGCGGTTTCGAACCGGTCCAGGAACGAATCCCAGGCGGCCGCCGAGCCAATTAGCCCATCATCGAGGGTTCGCAGCGGCGTCTTCTGAGTCAGTCCGACGGCGACGGCGTCGCGCGAGCCGACCAGCTCCATGCGCACGTCGTAACCCCTTGGATTGTGGCGGGTCTGGCTCAGGACCCCGAGCGTGCCGTCATCCAGGCGGAGGATCGCAGCCGCCGTGTCCGCGTCCCCGCTCTCCGCGAAGATCGGAAAGCCGCGGACGGAGCCGACCGCGTAGACCTCGTGCACTTCCCGCCCGGTCAGCCACCGCAGGGCATCGAAGTCGTGGATCGACGAATCCCGGAACAGGCCGCCAGACGTCGGGATGTAGCCGTCCGGTGGAGGCTCGTGGTCGTGGCTGATCAGCCGAACGAGGTAGAGGGTGCCCAGCTCGCCCGACCTCAGGAGGCGCCGGGCGTCGATATAGGTGGGATCGAAGCGGCGCATGAAGCCCACCTGCACGGGGACGTTCGTTCGCGCAATGTCATCGACGAGCCGGACGGTCTCGTCCAGATCGAGGGCGAGCGGCTTCTCGCAAAACACCGGGATGCCGCGATCCACGGCCGCTCGGGTGAGGCTGGCGTGAGCCGAGGTCGTGGCCGCGACCACGACAGCTTCGGCACCATCGAGCGCCGCGTCGACGGTCGGGGCGACCGTGCCCCCTGTCGCGTTCGCGGCCTGGCGGGCACGCTCGGCGTCGGGATCAGAAATGACCAGCTCGGATACCTCTGGCTGCTCCGCGAGAAGGCGGCCGTGCAGCTGCCCGATCCGGCCAGCACCGAAGAGTGCGACCCTCAATCTGGCCTCCTGCTCCGCTCTCTCGCCTCAGGCCGCGAGGCGCCCGCTCCATCTCCATCTCCCGGCGGAGCGCCGGTATCCAGGCACGGAGCGACCAGTTGCGGATCCGCCGCGGCCACCGGGCGACCTCCTCCGGGTCGCGACATAGTATCGACGTCGTTGACGGCCCTGGTAGCCGATACGGCCACTTCGGGCAGTCGGTCGAGGCGATCTTCAGCCGGCGCCCCTTCGCGCCGGTGTCATCCGAGCTCTACGGCGTCGATGCGCCGGGTCAGCCGACGCGCGCCCAGACGGACGCCCGGGTTGTGATCGGCAGGTCGGCACCGAGGGTGGCTGACCGAAAGCCGCACTGAGCGGGGCGGTCAGCCCTCCATCCGGAGCTCCTCGAGGTCGAGCTCGCGCTCGATCGCGCGGAGGGTCAGGTCATTGATCTCGCGGCGATCCCGCAGCTCGAGCACGGCGACCCGCTGGGCCGCGATCACCCCGCGCTGGATCTCCTCGTGCTCGATGCGCTCCTGGCGCCGCTCCTCGGTCTCCTGCGGGTCCTCTGTGGCGAGGTGCTGGGATCGATCGCGGAGCCCGCTCTCGAGCCGGTCGAGTAGCGGCTGATGCCCGGGCCAGACGAGCCGGGCCCGCGCGACCTCATCCAGCCCGGCCTGGTATGCCGCCGCCCTCGCGCGGTCTGCTTCGTCGGCGGCGCCGTCGAATTCGACACCGTCCCAACCCGCCCGGCGCAGAACGAACGGCAGCGTCAGCCCCTGCCCGACGAGGGTGACGAGGATCACCCCGAACGTGAGCAACAGGATGAGATTCCGTTGGGGGAAGTCCACCGGCAGTGCGAGGGCCGCGGCGAGTGACACTGCACCTCGAAGTCCCGCCCAGCCGGCGACGAAGACCAGCCGCCAGGCCAGTCGCGGATCGCGTTCGGCGACCCGGCGTCTCGGCGCCCCGGGCAGCACGCTCGATGCGAAGACCCAGGCGATCCTGCCGAGCACGACGACGGCCGAGACGACTGCCACCAGCGCCACGAGCTCGCCGGGCGAGCGGTTGCCGAGGCCCTCGAGGATGCCCGGCAGCTGGACGCCGATCAGCACGAACAGGAAGCCGTTGACGATGAAGCCGACCATCTTCCAAGTGCTCTGCCACAGCACCCGGCTGTTCGGGGTCAGGATCCGGCCGAGCCGGCTGCCGATGACGAGGCCCGCGCTGACCGCGGCGAGCACCCCCGACAGGCCGAGCTGATCCGCCGGCAGGTACGCCGCGAACGGGATGAGCAGCGAGATCAGGACCTCGACCGGCGGGTTATCGAGCCGGCGCAGGATCTGGCCGGCAAGCCAGCCGACGACGATTCCGATCGACACCCCGCCCACGGCCGCTGCCAGGAACGTGCCCAGCGCCGTCGCGAGCACGAATGCGCCGCTCACGGCCGCGGCGACCGCCGCTCGGTAGGCGACCAGCGCGGTCGCGTCGTTGAGCAGGCTCTCGCCCTCGATGAGCGTGACGATCAGCCGCGGGGCGCCGATTCGACGGAAGACGGCCGAGGCGGCAAGGGCGTCCGTCGGAGCGATGATCGCCCCGAGGGCGAATGCCGCAGGCCAGCCGAGTCCGGGGATCAGGGCGTAGGCGACCGTCGCCACGAGGACCATCGTGAACAGCACGAGCCCGACGGACAGCCGGAGCAGTGGCGCCACGTTGGCCTTGAGGTCCCGGATCGGCGTCTCGACCGCCGCTCCGAAGAGGAGGGGCGGCAGGAACACGAGGAGCACGAGCTCGGGTGCCAGCTCGATCCGCAGCAGCCCGGGCACGAAGCCCAGCGCGAGGCCACCCACGACCAGCAGCGACGGGTAGGGCACGCGCAGCCGACGTGCGATCTCGAACAGGATCGCGATCGCGACGAGGACTCCGAGGATCGGGAGCAGGACAGCCATCGGATCGATGATCGGACGCGCCGGCCCCCGATGTCGAGCGTGGCGTTCCCTGGGCGCAACGGCGTGCGGTCGGCGGGTCCAACGCTCCGCGTCGCCTGAGGGCTGCCGCGGGTCAGCCGGGCGTCGATCCCTGGGCGCGGACGAGCTCACCGCCGTCGGGTCGATGGATCGACGCCTGCCACGCCGATGGGTCGCCCCGAAGGACGACGTTGACCCGATCGCCGCGTGCCGCCGAGGCGAGGTACTCGAGGCGGTACGTCCTCGGCAGCACTTCGGTCGCTTCTCGCCAGCCGGCGGCCTCGAGCGCCTCCTCGAGCCAGTCGACGTACACGGCGTTGTTGACGTGGTCGAGCGGGTCGAGGTCGCTCGGTCGAACGCCGAGCTCGATCTCGGACGTCGCTTCGCCCACCGACGGCTCGACGCGCAGGATTTCGCTCTTGACCTCGGGGTTCGTGAACGCGACGCCGAAATCCTGCGGGATCCGGACCACCCGGTTGCGCGCATCCAGCAGCACCCAGTCCGTCGTGACCGTCGCCGCGGGTCGACCATCGGCGAGGCGGCATTCCCCGAGCCGTCGCGCCCAGATCCGGCGATGCCCCACGACGGCCGTCGAGACGCGCAGGGTGTGCCCGATCGGGATCGGCTCGTGGACCGCGAGCTCGACGGCGCGCACCACCCAGCCGAGGCCCCGGGCCAGGTACCAGCCGCGATCGAAGCCAAGCTGCTCGGAGTGGCGCCACGCCACGTCCTGCGCGTAACGGAGCAGCGTCGACGTCCGCAGCCGGCCGTCCGGCCCCGCCTCGTCGAACCGAACGCGGTAGCCGGCGAGGAAGCCGTTGTCGATGCCCGGGACGGGTCGCGCCGGCTGGCCGGTGAGGCCTGGATCGAGGAGCTGCGTGGGGGCCTCGGCGTCCACCGCCGAAGCCTAGCCCGAGCGCGCTCTCAGAGCGTCGTGCGCTCCGCGTTCACACGCCGGCCGACCGCGTCGCGGATGGACTCGCGCCGGCCGGGCCCGCGCGTCGCCACGATCCGGGCGGCGCGGGCGCGCAGGATGCGCAGCCGTCGCGCGGCAGCCTGGTTCCACGCGCCGGAGTAGGCCCGGGTCGCGTCGGCGCGGATCGTCGCGGCGTCGCTACGGAGGCCGCGCAGCTCGAGGTCGGCCACCGCGTCCAGGACGGCGCGATACAGCCCAGGGAGAACCTCGGCGACCGGCTCCAGCTCCACGAACGGAGCATCGACCGATCATGTGCGTTCTGTCATCGGTCGCAGGTACCAATCTCGCTGGGGCGTTCGGGTCAGGGGTCCTATGCCGGGTCAGTCGCCTCCGTGCCATCCCGCTCGGACGTCGAAGTCCGAGAAGGTGCCTGTCGCGGGCGACCAGGCGGCATCGACACGCTCCACCAACGCGCCCGGTGGGCCGTCCCGGAGCTCGTCGAGCAGCGCCTCCAGCGCCTCTCGCGAACCCTCGGCGACGGACCGCACCCGGCCGGACGCCTCATTCGCCACCCAGCCCACGAGGCCGAGCCGGCGCGCGGTGCGAACGACGAAGTACCGGAACCCGACGCCCTGGACGCGACCGTGCACGACCGCCTCGAGACGGTCGGTCGGGGTCACGCCACCCAGCCGAGCACGAGGGCGTCGACCACGAGCTCGGGGCTGACGTTGCCCTCGAGCCGTTCCCCCGCCGTGTCGAGCCGACCAAGCTGCGTGGCGGCAAACGTGGGCTGGACGCGTCCTGCGGCGGCTTCGAGGTCATCAAGGAGATCGACCTGCCGGACGTCGCCCGGCTCGCCGAGGTGCACCAGGGCGAGGTCGCGCACGACGTCGCGCCAGATGCCGACGAGCACCAGCGCGGCGGCACGTCGCTCCGCCGCGGGGACGCGGAGGGCAGGGCCGGGCACGTCTGGGTCATCGGCGGCGCCCTCGTGCGGCGCCAGGGTTGGTGCCGCATCACCCGCGGGCCCGGTCCCGCGTCGGCCTCGTGACGTTCGCGCGGGCTGGCCAGGTTGGGCTGCCTGAACCAGCCCCGCGGTCATCTCGGCGGTCCGCGACAGCAGGTCCCGCCCCACACGCAGTCGGTCGGACCGGGTGGCGACGATCAGGTCGAGCAGCGTCCGGCCGACCTCGCCGCGGATGACGAGCGACGCGGGCGCTCGGGCGAGCGCGATCGCGTCGCCAGGCCGGCCGCCGGACAGGCGCGCGAGGCGGGCGGCGAGCGGGGCGTCGGCAAGGCCCTCGTCGACGAGCAGCGCCTCCACGTCCCGTCGCGGCACCGGGCCGAGCCGGATGCGGACGCAGCGCGACCGGATCGTCTCGAGCAGCCGCTCCTCGTCCGAGGCCGTGAGGATGAGGACCGTCCCCGCGGGCGGCTCTTCGAGCGTCTTGAGGAACGCGGCCTGGGCGTCCTCGGTCATCCGGTCCGCGGCCGAGATGATCGCTACCCTGGCGCCGCCCTCGACGGGAAGCAGAGACAGCTCTCGCACGAGGTCGCGCACGCCGCGCTCCTCGCGCCCCGGTCCGCCGATCGGGATCACCGCCCCGGCACCGGTCGTCCCGAGTCGATGCAGATCCGGATGGTTGTCGTGCTCGAGCGCGCGGCAGCTGCGGCACTCCCGGCACGGATGGCGCGCCGGGTCGGGATCACGGCACAGGAGCGCAGCCGCGATGTCGTTCGCGAGCGTGCTCTTGCCGGCGCCGGTCGGGCCGGTGAGCAGCAGCGCGTGCGGCATGCCCCCGCGGAGCATCGCGCGGGCCGCCGCGACGGCGGCTGGCTGGCCGCGCGTGCGGAAGCCGTCGGCCGGCTGCGCCACTTCCGCCCGGGTCGGATCCGCGGTCAGGCGGCCGGCTCGGCCTTTCGTCTCGTCGTCCGTCGCTTCGGCGCCTCGCTCGCCGCCGCGTCGCCTTCGACCGCCGATGGCTTGGCCCTCGAGGTGGTCCGGGTGCCGGTCCGCGTAGTGGTCCGGCGCCGCGGCGCCGATGGCGTCCCCTCCGCGCCCGCCGAGTCCGCGCCCGCGGCGGGGCTCGCCTCGGCCGGAGCCTCGGCGTTGCTCGCTCGCGAGCGCCGAGCCGGAGCACGACGGGTGCCGGTGCCGCCGGCCGCGGGTGGTGCCCCGACGTCCCCGGTCGCGGTCCCTCCGGAAGACTTGCGGCCACGGCGGGGCGCGCTGCCTTTCGTCGCAGGTGCGGCTTCACTCGGTGCCGGAGCCGCCGTGGCCGGCGCGCTCATCGCCGGCTCCTCGCGGCGCGGCGCCGGCGAAGGCCGTGCGTCGAGCTGGGCGCGAAGCATCGCCTCGATCTCGGGCGGGACCTCGCTCCACGGCTCGTCGCCCGAGCCGCGCGGCGCAGGCCTCGGCACTGACCGGAATGGCGGCCGATCGCCGCGCTCTCGATCTCGGCGATCGTCGCGGTTGAAACCGGCGTCGCGGCCGCGCGGCGGCGGCTCCGCGAAGCGGGACGGCGTGCTCCCCCGCCCGCCGCCGAAGCGCTCGCGATCCAGGGCCGCGGCGTAGGCGCCACCGCGTCCACGGCCGCCGGGCCGGCCACCGCGACGACCGTCGCGCTGGCGCCGCTCGGCGATCAGGTACTCGGGCACCGCCGGCTCTTCGAAGTCCTCGTCGCCTGCGACGACCGGCGAGCTCAACGACGGCCCGATCCCGATCTGCGAATCCCACACCGAGCCGAAGGCGGAGGCGGGCCGGCGCGCGGGCGATGGTGCCTCGTCCTCGAGCTCGTCGGCGTCCTCGCCCACAGCCGCAACGCGACCCGGTGCGGCGACGCCCTCGTCCCCGAACTGACCTTCCTCGCGACCTCGGCCTCGACCGCGACCGCGACCGCCGCGTCGGCGCCGCCTGCGGCGGCCTTCCTCGGCGGCAGCTTCGTCCGAGCCGCGCTCGCCGACGGAGGCCACGTCTGCTTCGCCCTCGCCCGCGACGCCCTCGTCGAGGTCGCTCGCGGCAGGCTCGGCTGCGACTGCAGCCACCCGTGACAGCTTCTCGCCCGGCAGGACGACGATCGGCGCCTCGGCGGCATCGGACGCCGCGGCAGCCCGGCCACGGCTGCGGGTCGTGCCCGTGCCGGCGGCAGCAGGGGTTCGCCGCGTGCGGCCGCGGCCGCGACTGCGCTCGCCGGTCCCCTCGGACTGCTTGTCGGGGACCTCGGTCATCGACAGGTCCTCGTCGTCGGTCGCGACGCGCCGGCCGGAGCGGGACGAGCCCTTCTCGACCTTCGCGATCTGCGTGATGTCCGTGAACTGGTCGGCGACGTCCATCAGGTCCGACGACGTGTTGCCTCGGAAGCTGACCACCTCGACACGCACGCCCTGCTCCTGGACCGCGCGGATTGCGGGTGCGAAGTCGCCGTCGCCCGACACGACGATGGCGATGTCCAGGTTCCGGGCCGTCTTCATCATGTCGACGACGAGCTCGATGTCGAGGTTCGCCTTGACCTTCCCATCGCCGTACTTGCGGATGTCCTTGCTCACGACCTTGTAGCCGTGGCGGCGCAGGAAGTCATGGAAGTTGCGCTGGTTCTCGTTCTCCGGATCGAGGCCCGTGTACGCATATGCGCGCACGAGGTCGCGACCGGCGCTCGACGCCTTCAGCAGCGTGACGTAGTCGATGTCCACGCCGGCCGCCTTGGCCGCGTAGAAGATGTTCGCCACGTCAACGAAGACGGCGACGTTCTTGCCCACCCTGTCTCCTATTCCTTTAGTTGGGCGCCGGCCGTGGAGACGGCGCGCCCGATGTCAGCGCCGGCGTCCGGCCGGGTCGACGGCCCGCCGGAGGACCGGCTGCTCGTCGACGAAGCCCTGGCGCTTCCAGCGCTTCAGCTCTGCCGGTTCTTCCGGCATCTGCGCCTCGACCGACGCACAACCCTTGTTTCCTGCCGACTTGAGGCACTCCTCGATGAGGCTTGCGCTCACGGCGTCCGGTGCGCCCGCCGGGTCGACGACGAGCAGGTCGATGGTTCCGACATAGCCGCCCGCGCGAACCGACGGCCGGATCGCAAGCACGGCGCCGCCCACGATGTCTCGCTTGCTCTCGGCAACCAGGACGGTGGCGTGCGGCAGGAAGACCAGCTGGCGGAGCACGTCAGCGGAGCCGAGCGAGCCGGACGCACCGGCAGCCAGACGATCGCCGCTCAGTGCGACGAGGGCCTCGATGTCGGTGATGCGGGCCGCTCGGACCCTGTACTCCACGCGGCGGGATACTCCCTCACAGTCGGGGGCGCCTGCCGATCGTTTGCGTCGTTGCGACCGTGGCCGACCAGACCGCCGGGTTCGCGGATTTCACACGGGAGGACGCGTCTTCCGCGTCAAGAAGAACATCCCGCGGTCGCGAACGACCGGCCTTGCAATCGGTGCGCCGACCCCTATCATACGTCATCGCTTCGGCGGCCACCTGCGCGCCGCTCGGGGCCGCCCCTCGTTGCCGTCGTTGTCACGCACCTGGAGTCCCGCATCCCCATCGATCGAGCCGGCCAACGGCACGGTTGAACGCGGATATTGCGGAGTCGGGCGTCGGCGACGGAACGGAAGGGACGGACCCCGGGACGGCCAGGGAGTCGACCGGGATCGTCCGTCACAAGGCGGACGCGAGATGAGGAGGACTCGATAGATGAAGCTCGCCAAGATCGGCGTGCTCGGCGTGATCGCTGTATTGATGTTCGCAGCCTGCTCCCCGTCCCCCGGCGCCTCAGGCGCCGCCGGCGGCAAGACGATCAAGATCGGCACCGAGCTCCCGATGAGCGGCGCCGAGACGGCCAACGGTGAGCCCACCGCGAACGGCGTCAAGCTCGCCATCAAGCAGGCCAACGCGAAGAATGCGATCCCGGGCTACACGCTGGACATCAACGTCCAGGACGACGCCGTCAACGGGGCGCACGACCCGCAGCAGGGCGCCGCGAACCTGCACACGCTCGTTGCCGACACATCGGTCATCGGCGTGGTCGGGCCGTTCAACTCGAGCGTCGCCAAGGTGGAGATCCCGATCAGCAACGCCGCGGGCCTGCTCCAGTGCAGCCCTGCGAACACGAACACCGGGCTAACCTACCCGCCGGACTCGCTGCAGTACCGGCCGAACAACCCGGACAAGATCAACTACATTCGCCTCGCCGCTCCGGACAGCATCCAGGGCCCGGCTGGCGCCGACTACACGTACACCGACCTCGGCGCGAAGAGCGTCTACATCCTGGACGATACCGAGGCCTTCGGCGTCGGCGTCGGCGACTCGTTCTCGGCTCGCTTCACGGAGCTCGGCGGCACGGTCACGAAGCGTGACAGCGCGCCGAAGTCGACCACCGACTACACCCCGCTCTTCACGGCGGCGGCGGCAGCCAAGCCGGCGGCCGTCTACCTCGCCGGCACGACCCCGACCGGCATGGGCCTCGCGCTCAAGCAGGGCCGCACGGTCGCCGGCTTCGAGACGATCCCCTTCGTCGGCCCGGACGGCGTCGCCGACCTCGGCCCGGGCGGAACGACCGGTGCGACCATCACGGTTGCCGGCCAGGCCGCGCACGACGTCCACGGCACGGTCGCCGGCGTGCATGACCTGCCGAGCGGCTCGACGTTCATCGCCGACTACACCGCGGAGTACGGCAAGGCACCTGGCGCCTACAGCGCGATTGCCTACGCGTGCGCCCAGGTGATCATCGCCAACGCCGCCAAGGCGATCGCAGCCAGCACCACCGATCTCGCGGCGCTCCGCGAGGCGGTCAGGGCCGCCGCGGTCGTTGCGGACAACAAGTACGACACCGTCATCGGGCCAGTGAGCTTCGACAAGAACGGCGACATCACGACGCCGTACATGTCGTTCTACAAGGTCGACCTGACCGCCGAGGGCGGCAAGGGCGGCTGGGTCTACGTGAAGCAGCAGGCATTCACCGACCCGAACAAGTAGGTCATCGCAAGAGAAGGCCGGGGAGCCCTCCCCGGCCTTCTCCCTACCCCCGCCAGTGCCCACGGTGCGGAGGCCATGAACCCAGGCCGACGGCGATCGCTCCGGATCTCGGCATTTGTGGCCGGACTGCTGGTCGTGAGCTACCTCGTGCTCGGAATCCAGCAGTTCCAGAACTTCCTGACCCTGGGCGCGGTGTACGCGCTCGTCGCGCTTGGCTACACGATGGTCTACGGGATCATCGAGCTCATCAACTTCGCCCACGGCGACGTGTTCATGGTCGGCGCGTTCGTCTCGATGTGGATCATGACCGTCCCGCTCGGCCTGCTCGACCGGCCGATCGACAACCCCCTCAACCTGGGCGTCATCCTCCTCATCGTGGTCGTCGCGACCATGGTCGTGATGGGCCTGACCGGCGTGATCATCGAGCGGTTCGCGTACCGGCCGCTCCGCCACGCGCCGCGGCTCGCGCCCCTGATCACCGCGATCGGCGTCTCGTTCATCCTCCAGAACATCATCCAGGCGCTCTTCTCGTCCTCGCCGATCAGCGTCCCCCAGATCTTCCCGAGGGTGAAGCTGGACATCGCCGGCGGGAGCATCGGCGTGCTGAACATCTTCATGCTCGTGGTCGCGCTGCTGCTGATGGTCGGCCTGCAGCTGTTCGTCTCGCGGACCCGGCTCGGGCGGGCGATGCGCTCGACGGCCCAGGACCGTGAGGCGGCGGAGCTGATGGGCGTCGACATCAACCAGACCATCGCGATCACCTTCTTCATCGCCGCCGCCCTGGCCGGCGCGGCCGGGGTGATCCAGGGCCTGTACTTCGGCAGCATCCAGTTCAACCTCGGGTTCTTCGCGGGCCTGAAGGCGTTCACGGCCGCCGTCCTCGGCGGGATCGGGAACACGACGGGCGCGGCGATCGGCGGCTTCATCATCGCCTTCATCGAGGTCTTTGCGGCGCATCTCGGGTTGGCGAGATGGTCGGAGGTGGCCGTGTTCACCGTCCTCATCCTCGTCCTCGTCTTCCGTCCGAGCGGGATCCTCGGCCAGGCCCTCGGAGAGCGGGCATGAACGCAGTCCTGGGACGTATCTCCAGCTACGCGGCCAACCACCGCTCGACGTCACTGCTGATCGGCTGGGCGCTCATCGGGACACTGCTGCCGCTGGTGGTGCTCATCCCGCCACTGAGCACCTTCCAGGGCCAGACCCTGTGGCTCGGCGGCTTCGCGAACGCCGGGGTGTTCATCCTGCTCGCCCTCGGCCTCAACATCGTCGTGGGGCTGGCCGGGCTGCTCGACCTCGGCTATGCCGCGTTCTTCGCGATCGGGTCCTATGCCTACGCGTTCGGGGCATCGCCATTCACGGGCCTGCACGTCCCGTTCTGGCCCATGCTGATTGTTGGCGCTCTCGTCGCGGCGACGTTTGGCATCTTGCTGGGCGCGCCGACGCTGCGCCTCCGCGGCGACTACCTGGCGATCGTGACGCTCGGCTTCGGCGAGATCGTGCCCGCCATCTTCCTGAACGCCGACAAGTACACGCTCGGGACGAATGGCATCGGCGGCGTGGCCCAGCCCGAGCTGGGACCCATCAAGTTCAACTTCAGCGACCCATTGCCGTTCTACATGACGATGATCGTGATCCTGGCGCTGGTGATGGTGTTCGTGTATCGCCTGCAGGATTCGCGGCTCGGCCGCGCCTGGCAGGCGATCCGCGAGGATGAGCTGGCGGCCGCCAGCTCTGGAGTGAACACCATCACGACGAAGCTCCTCGCGTTCG
>VBGT01000096.1 GCA_005889475.1 Chloroflexota bacterium
CGGCGATCCCCAGCCAGATCCAGCCCGGCCGCGCCACGACCCTGAGCGCCGCGATGGCGATCAGCGACAGGCCGGCCATGTGATGGACGTCGACCGTCGTCAGCAGCCACGGGAGCGTGAACGGGGCGATCTGGTCGGCCGTGACGACGCCGGTCGACAGCCCGAGGTAGGCCGGGATCACGCCGCGGAGCACGTTCAGCAGATACCCCAGCCAGACCAGCCAGAGCCCGCGGACAGCGAGCGAGCCGAACGACGAGCGTGACGAGAACGCCAGCGACGCGCCCATCAGGAACATGAACACGGGCGCAGCGGTCGGCCCGCCGAGGAAGCTGATGACTTGCCCGACCGGCGAGGTCCACGTGTCCGGCGCGCCCCAGTGCCACAGCACGTGCACGCCGATCATGAACACAATCGCGAGGCCCCGCGCGAGGTCGAACGCTCGAACGCGCTCGCGCGCTGTCAGCCCGGTGATGGCGTCTGCGGGAACGGCCGGCGTGGTGGCCACGCTCGGGGTCGCCTGCATCGGGCGATTGTATGGGTGGGTCAGCGCGCGACCGGCTCCCGCTCGAGGGCGCGGCCGCGCTCCCGCTCTCGCTCGTGCTTCGGCAGGAGCCGCTTGCGCAGGCGTATCGAGGAAGGCGTGACCTCGACCAGCTCGTCCTCGGCGATGAACTCCAGCGCCGCCTCGAGGGTGAGCGGCCGCGGCGAGGTCAGCCGGAGCGCCTCGTCGTGGGCGTGCGTCCGGATGTTGGTGAGCTTCTTCTCCTTGGTCGGGTTCACGTCCATGTCGCCGGAGCGGCTGTTCTCGCCCACGACCATGCCCTCGTAGACCTCGACCCCGGCACCGATGAACAGCTCGGCGCGCTCCTGGAGGTTGAAAAGCCCATAGGCGTTGGACATCCCCGCCCGGTCGCTCACCAGGACGCCGGCCGTCCGATGCGTGACCTCGCCGGCCCACGGGCCATAGCCCTCGCCGATCTGGTGGAGCAGCGCGGTGCCGCGGGTCTCGGTGAGCAGCTGCCCGCGATAGCCGATCAGCCCGCGGACCGGGAGCACGTACTCGAGCCGGACGCGGCCGTCGGCGTCGGTCGAGATCTGCTCGAGCCGGCCCTTGCGACCCGCGAGCGCGGCCTGGACCTCGCCGATGTAGTCCGGCGGGATGTCGACCGTGATCCGCTCGTACGGCTCCTGCAGCCCGTCGGGCGTCTCGCGCAGGATCACCTCCGGGCGTGAGGCGGTCAGCTCGTAGCCCTCGCGCCGCATCTGCTCGATGAGCACGGCCAGCTGGAGCTCGCCCCTGCCGCGGACCTCGAACGTGTCGCCCGACTGCGTCGGGTAGACCTCGACCGAGACGTTGCCGAGGACCTCGCGATCGAGCCGAGCCTTGATCTGGCGCGAGGTTACGTATCTGCCCTCCCGCCCGGCCAGCGGCGAGATGTTGACCCCGAAGGTCATGCGCAGGGTCGGTGCGTCGACGTCCAGCCGGGGCAGCGGCCGCGGATCCAGCGGATCGGTGATGGTGTCTCCGATGGTGACATCGGGCAGCCCGGCAACCGACACGATGTCGCCGGGTCCCGCCTCGTCGATGTCGACGCGATCGATGCCGTGCGCGGTCTGGAGCGCCGTGACGGTTCCGGTCAACGTGACGACACGACCCGGCTCGATCGAGCCCGCCGTGTCGTCGGCCTCTTCGCGCACGACCGCGATTCGCTGGCCCATCCGGATCATCCCGTTCCGGATCCGCCCGACGGCCATCCGCCCCACGTAGTCGTTCGCGCTCAGGTTCGTGACCAGCAGCTGCAGCGGATGCCCGGGCTCGTGTCGCGGCGCGGGCGTCACGCCGACCAGGAGATCGAGCAGCGGGCGCAGGTCGGTGCCCTGCCGGGCGAGGTCGGTCGTGGCCGTGCCCGCCTTGGCGTTCGTGTAGACGACCGGGAAGTCGATCTGGTCGTCGTTGGCGCCGAGGTCGATGAACAGCTCGTAGACGGCGTCGAGGACCTCCGCCGGCCGGGCATCACCCCGATCGATCTTGTTCAGCGCCACGACCACCGGCAGCCGGCGAGCCATCGCCTTCTGAAGGACGTAGCGGGTCTGGGGGAGCGGGCCCTCTGCCGCGTCGACGAGCAGCAGCACGCTGTCGACCATGAGCAGCGACCGCTCGACCTCGCCGCCGAAGTCGGCGTGTCCCGGCGTGTCGACGATGTTCAGCCGGACGCCGTCGTAGTCGACCGTCGTCTGCTTGGCCAGGATCGTGATCCCCTTCTCACGCTCCAGGTCGCCGGAGTCGAGCACGCGATCGACGAGCTGCTCGTTGGCCCGGAACGCCCCGGTCTGACGAAGCATCGCGTCCACGAGCGTGGTCTTGCCGTGGTCGACGTGAGCCACGATGGCGAGATTCCGGAGGTGCTCGCGAGCCTCCGTCTCGGGCCGCCGCGGATCCGCGGGCAGCTCCTCGAGCGGCTCCTCGAGCGGCGTGCGCGATCGCAGGTCGTCGGTCATGGGCCGGCGGATTGTGCCACGCGCCCGTGTCGCGCCCGGCAACCAGCCCTTGACGCCCGGCTCGTGCATGCTGATCAGCCCAGGTAGTGACTGGCAGGCAAACCGGCCGCCTCCTGTCCGTTCAATCAGCGCCACTAGTCGTTCGGCGAGATTGATCAGGGCTGGTGATCGGATTGGGTTGGACCGGCCGAGATAGCGGCTGGTCATCACTGGGGGCAATCACGAGGTGACCGGCGGTGAAGCCGACGTCGCCACGATGGCACGATGCCGGCAATCGAGCGGACGATGAGCGGTGCTCGGCTGCGCGCCGAGCGACTCCTCCGCGAAGTCGGCCGTGAGCTGCGCGCTACGCGCGTCTCGAGAGGCCTCAGTCAGCGGGCCGTCGCCGCGGTGGCCGGGATCTCGCAGGCACGCTCTCGATGATCGAGCGCGGCACCTCCCCTTCGGTAAGGCTTGAGACGCTGACGCGAATGGCCGCGGCCGTCGGACTTGAACCCTCGATCAAGCTGTATCCCAGCGGACAACCCATCCGGGACAAGGCCCACCTTGAGATGCTCGCAAGGTTCCGAAAGGCTGCAGGTGAGCGGTGGCGCTGGGCAAGCGAAGTGCCGTTGCCGATCCCAGGCGACAAGCGAGCCTGGGATCGGACCATGAATCGGCCCGGCCTCTCGATCGGGGTCGAGGGCGAGACGAGACCGACCGACATGCAAGAGCTGCAGCGGAGGCTGCTGCTCAAGAAGCGGGACGGGCGCGTCGATCGGTTGATCCTGGTCCTCGCGGATACCGAGTGGTGTCGGCGCCTCATTCGACTCAACGACCTGAGCGAGACGTTCCTGATGCCCGGGAAGGTCGCCCTCAAGGCAATCGCCGATGGCCGCGATCCGGGCGGCGACGCGATCGTCCTGATCTGAAGAGTCATCCGTTGGCGACCCGCCCATCAAGATGTCTCGGTGGCGGATAGCATCACGATGTGACCGTTGCCGCCGTGATCCTCGCCGCGTCGCCGGAGTCGGCCATGGCCGATGCCGACGGGGTGCCGCGGGTGCGGCGCATCGTCGACTCGGCGTGGTCCGGCGGCGCGCTGCCGGTCGTCGTCGTGTCATTCGATCCCGAGGGCGCGATCGCGGCGGCCCTCGCGGGAGCGGCGGTGACCCTCGCAGAGCCGGTCCCGAAGCCCGACGGCGTGCCCGTGGCCCAGATCCGTCGCGGCATCCAGGTTGCCCGAGACACGGTGACCGAGGTCGACGCCGCGCTGATCTGGCCGGCGCGCATGGGCTGGGTCAGCCCCGAGACGGTGACCTCGATGATCGAGGCGCACGGGGTCGACCAGCGCACCGTGCTCCGGCCGACCTTCGACGACGAGGAGGGCTGGCCGGTGCTCATCCCGACGTCGCATGTCGACAAGCTTGACGACGTCGCAGTCGACCGCATGCCGGACGACATCGTCGCCGACGTCATCGCCGCGGGCGCGCCCGCGCGAGGCCTGGCCCTCGGCGATCCGGGCACCACCCACGATGGCTCCGTGCCGCGCGACCAGCTCCCGCCGTACTCCGGCCCGACCGAGCCCGCCGCGCCGCACACCCACGAGTGGGGCGCGGCGCTCGCGGAAGCACAGGA
>VBGT01000097.1 GCA_005889475.1 Chloroflexota bacterium
CGTCCGCCTCGTCGCCGTTCTCGTCACTGCCCCGGTTCGACTTGTCCTTGCACTGCCCCGGGGGGAAGCAATCGCCGAACCTGGCCCCGATCCGGTCCGCCTTCTCCTGCGACCTTCCCGGATGACCCGAACCGGCATTCCACCCACTCGCCCACGGTGGCTTGCCCTGGCCCCGGAGCGCCGTCCCGTTGACCGTGAGCACGTTGACCTGGTTCGATCCTCCGGCGAGCTTGCCGGTGATGGTCACCGACTGGCCCACGTACTGGTTCAGCGGGGAGTTGGCGCCGGTGAGCTTCCGCGGCCCGGCTTTGAGCGTGTAGGTGGTCAGGCCCGACGTGAGCGTGTACGCGGGCTTGCCCTTCGCGTCCGTAGCGAGCTGGACGGTTCCGGTCAGCGTGATGGCCGCCTCGTTGCCCTTCCCTGGCGTCGCCGACTTGTCCGGTCGCAGGGCGAGGACCGTCGCCCCGGCACCGAGCACGAACGCAATGACGCCGACCGCGACGATCGTCAAGCGGCGGTCCATCTCGCTCCCTTTCAGGTTCGAGTCGATCGATGGTGCGACCGACCCGACGGTACCGCACGAACCGGTCAGGCGCCATTGCAACCGGTGCCCGCCGGCACCGCTTCTCCTATTGCCAACGGAAGAAGCGCGCCGAGATCCCGAGGGTCACGACCAGCCAGCCGCCGAGCACCGCGGCGTCGACCGGGAGCGGCATGAACGGCGCCCCGCCAACCATGGTCTGGCGCAGGGCATCGCCGAGGTAGGTCAGGGGCATGAGCGTCGCCACGCTGCGCAGCCAGTCGGGCAGGACCTCGAGCGGAAAGAAGATGCCCGACAGGAACATCAGCGGGAACTGGACGACGCTGGTGATGCCGTTCGCGGCCTCCTCGGTGCGGGCGAACGAGGCGATGACGTAGCCGATCGAGGTGAAGGTCAGCGCGCCGAGGATGACGAACCCGGCGATCGGCAGCGGGTCGCCGACGACCTTGACCCCGAGCAGAGCGATACCGATCCCGAGGATGAGCGCCGTCTGCACCGCGGCGATGACCAGGCGGACCGCGACGTTGGACCCGACCAGCGCCCAGCGCGGAAGGGGTGTCGCGTTGAGCCGCTTGAGGATCAGCTTCTCGCGCTGCTGGACGAGCGGGATCGAGGCGAACACGCCCAGCTGCATGAGCGCCATGGCGAGGATGCTCGGCACGAAGAACGAGACGCCGTTCAGCTGTTGCGTCTGCAGCGCGTCGGGCCTGACAGTGAGCAGCGGGGACGCGCCGGAGAGCTGCAGGTTCGCGGCCATCACGAGCCCGGTCGCGATCTGCTGGATCGCGAGCGAGGTGTTCGACCGGCTCGGGTCGGTGACGACCGTGACCTCGATCGGGTCCGGGTGCTGGCCCGCGTGTGCCGCGTCGATCACCGCCGACAGGCCCTTCGGGATGACGAGGATGCCGTCGACGTCGCCGCGGAGCATCCGCGATTTCGACTCCTCGAACGTGCCGTCCTTCAGCTCCACGGGCGCGTTCGCCTCGAACGCCGCGCGCAGCGCAGCCGCCGTGGCCGAGCCGTCCTGGTCGACCCATGCCAGCTGGTACTGCGCACCACCGCCGGCGAAGATCGTGCCGAACAGGATCACGAAGACGATCGGGAAGGCGAGGGTCCAGAACAGGGCCGCGCGGTCGCGGACAAAGCTCTTGAGATTGGCGAGGCTCAGCGCCCGCAGCGCGCGCATGATCCGGGGTCCTTCCGGAGCTGGCCGGCTAGTCGCGCAGCGCGCGGCCGGTGAGCTCGAGGAACACGTCCTCGAGGCTCGCCCGCCGGATCATGAGGTCCGCGGGCTCGGTGCCGGCGCGGCTCGTCAGTTCGAGGAGCGCGGCGATCGTCGCCGGGACGTCGCTGGTGAACAGGACGACCTCGTCCTCCTCGTACACCACCCGCGAAACGGCGGGCAGCGCCTGGAGCTTCTCCTGGTCCGGCGCCCCTGCGCGACGGAAATGCACGCCGCGTTCGCGGAACCGGCGCCCGATCAGCTCCTCGGCCGTGCCGCTGTCGAGGATGCGGCCGTGGTCCATGATCGCGAGCCGGTCGCACAGCGCCTCGGCCTCCTCCATGTAGTGGGTCGTCATCAGGATCGTGCGACCCTCGCCCTTCAAGCGCCGGACGACGGTCCACAGGCCATGGCGCGCCGCCGGGTCGAGCCCGGTCGTCGGCTCGTCGAGGAACACCACCTCGGGATCGTTCACCAGGGCGAGCGCGACCGACAGGCGCTGCCGCTGGCCGCCGGAGAGGTTCTTCGTCTGCGCGTTGCGCTTCTCGCCCAGCTCGAGGTCCTCGAGCAGGCGCTCGACGGGCTGGTGGCGGGCGTAGAACGTGCCGAACAGCGAGAGCAGCTCCGTCACGGTGAGCTGCGGGTAGAGCGCCGCGGTCTGCAGCTGCACGCCGACCCGGTTCTTGATCGCCGTCGCGGCGTGGCGTACGTCCATGCCGAGGACGTGGATCGCGCCGGAGTCCGGCGCGTGCAGCCCCTCGATCATCTCCATCGTCGTCGTCTTGCCCGCGCCGTTCGGGCCGAGCAGGCCGAAGATCTCGCCCTTCGATACCTGGAAGCTGACGCCATCGACCGCCTTGACGTCGCCGTACGCCTTGAACACGTCGTCGACCGTGATCACCGCGTCCTGCCCGGGGCGACCGAGCATGCCCAGCGCGTCGAACCCTCGGGGGGAGTCCGCCGTGAGCGGGAGTCGGTTCAGCGCGCCGCCCCGCCGGAGCCGTTCGAGCCGTTCGAGCCCTTCGCGCCCTTCGGCCGGTTCGAGTCCGAGGTCGTGCCGTCACGCCGGGCACGCGCACGGCGCATGCCCTCCGCGAACGTGAAGCCGTCCGGGTTGAGCGCCCGCTCGGCGAGCTGCCGGCCGAGCCGCTCGGTGACCGGTTTCAGAACGCCGCCGAGCAGCGTCGCGGCGGTGGTCGTCAGGTCGCGTTCGCGGCGCTGCGGCGCCTTCTCGTCGAGGTACGCGGCGAACTCACGCTCGAGCGTGCCCCGGACCTTCTCGCCGTCCGGGCCGAGCTTCTTGAGCGTCTTCTGGACCTCGGGGGGGAGCATCGACCTGGGCAGCTCCGCCTCGGGTCCGAAGATCGCCCGGCGCACACCCTTGAACGCACGCTTCGGGCCGCCGAGCAGCAGGAAGGCGGCCCCGCCGGCGGTCCCGAGCACTTTGGCAGGCTCGCGCCGGAGCCGGGCGGGAATGTCGACCGCCGCGCGCCCGGCAGCCTCCAGCCGCACGAGCTCCTCGTCGAGGCCCTCCCGTGCGGCTAGGACTTCGGCGCGAGCGGCATTCGTGCGCGCACCCACTCGATCGTCTCCTTCGTGAGCTCGATGGTCTCATCGGGCGTGAACTTCTTCATGATCGCCTCGCCGTCGACACCGGTCTGCATCAGGTCCCGCGCGGCGAGGATCGGCCAGGTGACGAGGGCGGCCAGCACGCCGAGCGCGGCCCCGATCGTCGGCGGCATGCTGATGACCGTCAGCCGGCCGAGAACGAGGCCCAGGACTGCGCCGCCGACCACGCCGCCGCTCGCGCTGCCGAGACCCTCCCGCATCCGGGCCAGGAGCCCGAGCACGGCGCCGACGCCCGCGGAGGCACCGATCGCGAGGAGCACGGTCCGCGTCGCGGGGTCGTAGTAGGACGCGACGTAGTCACCCAGCGCGGTCCAGCCGCGGTGCGTCAGGTCGAGGCCGAACACCAGGCCGACGACCACCCCGACGGCGAGCGCGACCAGCAGCGAGCTGCCGAGCCGTCCGCCCTTGACGTCCAGCGCGAGCAGGACCGCGACCGCGGCGACATCGACGAGGAGCAACGTCCCGAGGAGCACGCCCCAGCCGATCGAGCCGAACAGCCACTCGCCCAGGAACAGGAAGAGGCCCAGCGCGAAGAGCAGCGCCGCGAGGATGACGACGCCGATGGCCACGCCGATGAGCGCGACCATGCGCTTGACCTCGTCGACGATCTCGCCAACCTCGGCCTTGGCGAGGTCGACATGGGCGCGGAACAGGCGCTTGCCCGCGGCAACGGTCGCGCCGAACTGGGCTCGGAGTCCAGGCGGTACCGGCGTTCGGCCGGCTCGCCGGAGTCGAGGCTCCTGCGCGCGTCGTCGACCCGTCGTCCACGGCACCTCCGGATGGTCTTGGGCGCGGTCGATGGTAGCAGCGGGCGTCGGCGACCCCGCTCGTCCACTACGCTCCGGCCGATGCAACCGGTCCGAACCGCGGAGCTGCTGTCGATCGGGACCGAGCTGACCGTCGGCGAGACCCGCGACACCAACGCCGGCGATCTCGCCCGCGACCTGACGAGCCATGGTGTGGTCGTGGGCAGGATGGCGGCGATTGCCGATGACCTGCCGGCGGTAACGGAAGCATTTCGGGAAGCGCTGGGGCGCGCCGAGCTTGTCGTCTCGACCGGCGGGCTCGGGCCGACGCCGGACGACCTGACCCGCGAGGCGATCGCCGGCCTCGTGGGCGAGACCCCGGCGGTGGACCCGGCCCTCGATGCCTGGCTGGGCGAGCTCTTCGAGCGCCGCGGGCTGCCCTTCCCCGAAGCGAACCGGAAGCAGGCGTGGCTGATCCCGTCGGCGCAGGCGATCCCCAACGAAAACGGCACGGCGCCGGGCTGGTGGGTCGATCGACCCGACGGGCGGGTCATCGTCGCGCTGCCGGGACCGCCGCGCGAGATGCGCCCGATGTGGTCGGGCTGGGTCGTGCCGCGGCTCGAGGAGCACGGGCTCGGCCGGCCGCTGGCCTCGGTGACCCTGCGGCTCACCGGCATCGGCGAGTCGGCCATCGCGGACCGGCTCGGTCCCTTGCTGGACACGGGAGCGAGACCCCAGGTCGCGACCTACGCACGGGCGGATGCGGTGGACATCCGGATCTGGGCGCACGCGGGCGCAGACGACGTCGCGGCGCTCGTCGCCGCCACGGAGGCGCGCGTTCTCGAGCTGGTCGGCGAATACGCCTGGGCGCGCGGCCAGACCACCTGGCCCGAAGCCGTAGCCGAGGCACTCGACGCGGAAGGCTGGCGCGTCTCGATGGTCGAGGTGGCGACGCGCGGCGCCGTGCTCGGCCTGCTCGGCGAGGGCCTCGGCGATCGTCTGGCATTCGCTGAATCGTTGAGGGAACGCCCGGCGCCGCACGACGGCCATCGGGCGACGCTCGAGCACCTCGCCGGCCGCGCTCGCGAGCTTGGCGGCAGCGAGGTGGGCGTCGCCGCCGAGGCACGGGAGCGCGGCGGTGACACGGCTGTGACCGTCGCCGTCGTGACGCCGGACGGAAGCCACCGCGAGACCCGCGTCGTATTCCTCGCCGGTCCGCTGGGGCGCGGGAGAGCCGCCGTCGCGATTGCCGCGATCCTGCTCAAGCGGCTTCGCGACAGGCCTCCGAGATGACACGACGCTCGGGCCGACCCGCTACCGTGTCGCCAGCAATCCGCCCGGAGGAGCCATGCGCCTGACCATCCTCGGCACCGGAAGCGCGCGTCCGGTCGGCGACAGCGCACAGTCGGGGATGTTGGTCGAGGCCGAAGGCACGGTCGTCCTCTTCGATGTCGGCAGCGGCATTGCCTCGCAGGTGGAGGCCCACCTCGGCGCGGTCAAGCTCTCGGCCCTGTTCGTTGGGCACTTCCACGCCGACCACTGGATCGACATCGGGCCGCTCCGTTACCGCTTCCCGTGGGGTGAGCCCGCGCCGAAGCAGCTGCCCGTGTACCTGCCGCCGGGCGGACGTGACAAGCTCGAGCACCTCGCCGCCGCGATCGCCGAGCGACCCGGCTTCTTCGAGCCGGCGTTCGCCATCACCGAGTACGAATCGGACCAGGTGTTCAAGGTCGGCTCGCTGACCGTGACGCCCCACGCCGTCGGTCACTACGTGCCGGCGTACTCGATGGACATCGTCGGGCCGCGAGGCGAGCGCGTCGTCTACGCCGGCGACATGGGCCCGTCGGACATGGTCGTCGACCTCGCCCGGGGCGCCGAGGTCCTGATCCTCGAGGCGACGCTCGAGATGGGCAAGACCGACGATGCCCGGCGCGGCCATCTCGACACCCCCGAGGCGATCGACCACGTCCGCCGTTCAGGCGTGGCCCAGGGGATCCTCGTCCACTACTGGTCCGAGCGCCGCGACATCATCCGCGAGCTGTGCGCCACATCGGGCGTGCCGGTGGCGCCGGGCGTCCCGGGCATGGTCCTCGAGGTGGAGCCAGGCGCGGTGCGGGTCGACGCGCCCCCGATGCCGGCCTGGGTCCCGCCGCAGTCGCCCGTCCTCGCGCCGGCCGTCTCGACGGACGGCCTCGACTAGGCGATCGTCAGGACCGGCTGGCCCGCGGCGGCTGCCGCGCGAACGCTCATCCGCGCCGCGATCGTGCGCGCGACGTCCTGGAGGGCGCGGGCGGCGGGACCCGGCTCGCGCTGTGCGACCGCAGGCACGCCCACGTCGCCGCCCTGACGTACGGTGATATCGAGCGGGATCCCGCCGAGGTACTCGAGCTGGTTCTGCGAGGCGAAGCGCTCGCCGCCGCCGCGCCCGAAGATCTCGGTTGCCTCGCCGCAATGCGGGCAGACGAAGGCGGTCATGTTCTCGACGAGCCCGAGCACCGGCACGCTCATGCGCTTGAACATCGCGAGCGCCTTCTCGACGTCCAGGAGCGACACCTCCTGGGGCGTCGTGACGAGCACGGCGCCCGAGACGGGCACGGCCTGGGCGAGGGTCAGCTGCGCGTCCGAGGTGCCGGGCGGCAGGTCGATGACGAGGTAGTCGAGGTCGCCCCAGTCGACGTCGCGCAGGAACTGGGTGATCGCGCCACCGACCAGCGGGCCGCGCCAGATGATCGGCTGGCCGGCGGGCACGAAGAACTGGATCGAGATCGCCTTCACGCCGTGCCGACTCAGCGGCATGATCTTGTTGTCGTCGGTCTTTGCCGGTTGGCCCTCGAGGCCGAGCATCATCGGCACGTTCGGCCCGGTGATGTCCGCATCGAGCAGGCCGACGGCGGCGCCATCTCGAGCGAGCGCGACGGCGAGATTCACCGCGACCGTGCTCTTGCCCACGCCGCCCTTGCCACTGGCGACCGCGAGGACATTCTTGACGCCGGGCAGCAGCTGCTCCGCGGTACGCGGCGCGGCGCGACGGACGGTCGCGCCCCAGGTCAGCTCGACCGACTCGACCCCGATCGGGTCGAGCGCCGCATGGACGCGCGTCTCTATCTCGTCCTTGAGCGGGCACGCGGGCGTCGTCAGCTCGATCTGGAAGGCCACCCTCGCGCCGTCGATGCGCAGGTCTCGAACCATATTCCGGGTCACGAGATCGCCACCGAGCTCCGGCTCCTGAACGTGCCGAAGCGCATCCATGACGGCGGTCTCGGTGATCTGCAGCATCAGTGTCTGGAGCTCCTCGGGCGTTGGCGCCGCGGGCGTTTCGCTGCCCGCGTCAGCGCGAGTTCTGACGGCCCACGCGTCGATATCGTAGACCGGCGTCGACATGCACGCCGCCGAGCTCGCGGAAGCTGCTCGGGCTCAGGCCGCGCGTTTGTCCTCGTGTCGACGTCGACGTCGATCGATACGTCGAGCGGCGCGGTCGCCGGCCCGCTTCCATGTGTCCCCGAAGATCATGAGCTCCAGCGGCGTGGGCGCGACGGTGTTCGCCGGCGGGCACCGAACGTCGCCAACAAGAAGCGCGTCGAGGATTCGAGCGAGGCGAACGATTGACAGACCTTCCTGAAGACCACCCTCGAGGCGCGAGATCGTCGTCTGGTCGACACCGCTACGGTGTTCCACGTCAAGCTGCGTCCAGCCCCGGAACAGACGTAGCTGGAGCACGGCCCTCGCGATGAGGATGATCGCCCGTTCTCGTTTGGGTGGCTCTGCCGGCAGCCAGCCGATGGCGATGTCCCCTCTTATCTCCGCGCAGTCTTCTTCGCCCACTACGAGTTTCCTATGCCCACCACTGCATATCGTCGACGAGTAACCGGGCGGGATGGTCAAGGGAAAGCACGCCCGGATCACCTGTGGCTTATCCATTCCGGGTGGGGCCCGCGACCCCATCTCATGGCCGGCTGCGAGACCGGCTTGTTCAAAGGATCACCCGGGCCGCTCCTTATGTACTGGTGGGCATAGATTTTGTGGCGTGGGGGACTGACTCGGCAGCGGCGGGAGTGAGACGGCGCGAACGTCGATCGACGCGGCGACGCTTGCCAGCTTGATACCCGGACCCACGGATTTCGTAGCTACAGACCACGCATGGCACGAATTTCGCACGGGCGGGGCCCACCCAGAATCGTGATTCCGCGGTTTGACACCCCGATCGGGCGATGCCTATCCTCCGCCATCGGGTTTGGCCCACGGCGCTCGCTCGCAGCGCCAGGGGCCGCGGAGGAACCCGGCAGAGGAGATGCCCGCCCGAGTGGCTGACGTCGCAGTCCGTCTCGTTCAGCTCACCAAGCGCTTCGGAGGCGACGCGACCGGGCGTCGGGTCGCAGGCTTCGTCGAGGGCGCCATCGCCGACCAGGGCTTCATGGCGGTCGACCACATCGACCTCGAGGTCCGGGACGGCGAGTTCTTCAGCCTCCTCGGCCCGAGCGGCTGCGGCAAGACGACGACCCTGCGCATGATCGGCGGCTTCGAGCAACCGACCG
>VBGT01000044.1:0-15953 GCA_005889475.1 Chloroflexota bacterium
ATTTGCGAGCCACGCAAGCTATTCAGCGAATTGCAGCCAGACGTGCGCCCGATGCGCAGATGGCAGCGGCTCCACGTCTCGTCGAGCGTCGGCGAGATGGCGTCGGCGCCCTCCGCGCTGACGACGTTTCACCCCGCGCAAATCTGGCAGGACAGAGCCTGCTGGGCGTGCGAGATCGAGAGCGCGAGGCCGGGACCGAGCGCGAGGCCGGAGGCGTGAGGGCCGCGCGAGCGCAAGGTCCGGGACGTGCGGGCCGCGAGCGCGAGGGCCGGAAGCGCGAGGCCGAGACCGCCGTCAGGGCCGCGCTGACGCCGCGTAGAGCTCTTCGACCTCGTCGCGGCGGATGCCGCTGACGACCTTGACCCGGCGCCGGAGCGAAGGGTGCTCCGCGAGTTGGAGCATCGTGCCGGCGGCGCCGTCGGCGCGATTCGGCACGGCGAAGACGAGCGCCTCAACGTCCGAGGCGAGGAGCGCGCCGACGCACATCGGGCACGGCTCCATCGTGCAGAACATCGTCACGTCCCGCAGGCGATCGACTCCGACGCGTCGCGCCGCCTCGCGAAGCGCCATGACGACGGCGTGAGCCGTCGGGTCGTCCGTCTCGAGCACTCGATCGTGGCCGCGCGCGACCATCGCCTCGTCGACGACGGCGATCGCGCCGTGCGGTCGCTCGCCACGGGCGGCCGCGGACCGAGCCTCGGCGAGCGCCTCGCCCATGTACAGCTCGTAGTTCACGGCCGGGATCATACCTGCCGGCGGTACCATCTCAGGCGGATGTCTCGACCGAAACGGATCGGCGTGCTCACCGGCGGCGGGGATGTGCCGGGCTTGAACTCCGTCATCAAGAGCGTCACCTACCGCGCCACCGACCTGGGTATGGAGGTCGTTGGCTTCCGGCGCGGCTGGGAGGGTCTCACGCACGTCCGGCCCGGCGGCGAGCCCGACCCCGACTACGTCCGGCCGCTCGACCGCCGGTCGACCCGCACGATCGATCGAACGGGTGGGACGGTCCTCCATACCTCCCGGACGAACCCGGCCCGGATGAAGGCAGCGTCGCTCCCGGCGTGGCTCACGCTCGACGAGGCCGAGCGGTACCGGACCAGCGAGGAACTCTACGACCTGACCCCCGTGGTCCTCGACCACCTCGATGCCCTGGGCATCGATGCGCTCGTGCCCATCGGCGGCGACGACACGCTCTCTTTCGCCCGGATCCTCGTCGACCGCGGCGTGCCGCTCGTGGCCATCCCCAAGACGATGGACAACGACGTCCCAGGCACCGAGTACTGCATCGGCTTCTCATCCGCGATCACCCGGGCCAAGGAGCTGATCGACCGGCAGCGCACGACGCTCGGCAGCCACGAGCGGATCGGCGTGTTCCGGATCTTCGGGCGCGACGCCGGGTTCTCGGCGCTGTTCGCCGCCTACGTGACGTCGGCTCGGTGCGTGATCCCCGAGGCGCCATACAACCTGGAGGCGCTCGCCGGCCTGCTCGCCGACGACCACCGGCTCAGCCCGAGCCACTACGCGATCGTCGTGACCGCCGAGGGCGCGGCCTGGCAGGGCTTGAACCTCGAGGAGCTCGGCGAGCCGGACGCGTTCGGCCACCGCCGCAAGGCCGATGTGGGTCAGGTGCTGGCCGGCGAGCTCACCCGGCTGACCGGCATCCCATCACTGGCGATCGAGCTGACCTACGACCTGCGCAGCGGCCAGCCCGACGCGCTCGACCAGATCGTTGCCACCACGTTCGCGAACGTGGCGATGGACCTCCTGGCCGACGGGCAGTTTGGCCGGATGGTCGCGCTCCGCGACGGCAAATATGCGGAGACGCCGCTGGCCTCGACCGACAGCGCACCCCGGCGGGTCGACGTCGAGGGCATGTACAACGTCGAGCGCTTCCGGCCCCGCTATGACGGCCGCATCGGGCGGCCCCTGCTGCTCGTCGCGAGCGGGGTGCCGGTCCCGAGCTGACGAGCCCGGGCGGCATCCGGCCCGGAAATCCCGGGTGACGGCTCGACCACGGCCGGGTCTCGATTGCCCCCAATAGTGAGGGACGGCAAGAAGAGCCTGTCAGCAGGCGGATCGATCAGTCCGGAAGATCAAACGGTCACGATGATTGCGCCCATTGATGAAATCGGCCGGGCGGCGGCGAGATGTCCGCCAGTCACTACTCCCGGTAATCACCGCGCCGTGCGATGCGGCGGCCGCCATTGCTGGTGGCGAACGGCGTGCCGGTCTCGAGCTAGCTCTCCAGCCCGGAGAGGGCGCGGATCGAGCGGGCGACGGCCGACATGTCGTCGTCGGCGTGGCCCTGGCCGATCAGCCCGGCCTCGATCGCCTCGCACAGCGCGCTGACCGGCAGCGACGCGCCGTTCTCCCGGGCAAGCCCGAGCGCGATCCCGAGGTCCTTGCGGTGGAGCGCGACCTTGAACCCGAGCGGGTAGTCGTTGGCGAGCATCCGGCCGCTGCGGTTCGTGAGGACCCACGACTGGGCCGCCCCGCCGGACAGCGCCTGGACCACCTGCTCGACATCGAGCCCGGCCTTGATCGCGAGGACGATGCCCTCGGCCACGCCGAGGTAGGTGCCGGCGAGGATCACCTGGTTCACGGCCTTCGCCGCCTGGCCGGCGCCGATCGGGCCGACGTGGGTGATGGTCGTGCCCAGGCTCTGGAGGACAGTGCCCGCGCGCTCGAGGTCGGCGGCATCGCCGCCGATGAAGATCGACAGCGTGCCCTTCTTCGCGCCCTCGCTGCCGCCCGAGACCGGGCCATCGAGCATCGACACGCCGTTCGCGGCGAGTCGTTCGGCAAATGTGCGGGTGGCGGACGGCGAGATGGTCGACATGTCGACGACGAGAGTGCCCGGCTTCGCCCCCTCGGCGACCCCGTCCGGGCCGAACAGCACCGCCTCGACGTCGGGTGTGTCGGAGACCATCGTGATGACGACATCGCTGGCCGCCGCCACGGCCGCGGGGCTCTCGCGGAGCTTGACGCCGAGGTCCTCGAGTTCCCGTGCCCGCCCGGGCGTCCGGTTCCAGGCACTGACCTCGAACCCGGCCCGCGCCGCGTTCGCAGCCATCGCGCCGCCCATCGTCCCGAGGCCCACGAACCCAACGCTGGTCATGGTCGTGGTGCGCTCGTCTGGCTCGCGCCGGCGGCGATGAGCAGGCCGATCAGGTACGAGGCATTGCGGGAGACCTTGGCGTAGTCGCCCGGTCGGAGGCTGCCCGTCTCGTTGTAGCGCTCGACGAATCGCTCGACGGCGCGGCGCCCGTCGCTCTGGCCGTAGCCGCTCGACTCGGGCGTGAAGAACGGGCAAGCGAGGTAGATCCCAACGCGGTATCTGCGTCCGGTGACGGTTTCAAGGGTGTGGCCCTCGAACTCCCTCGCGAGTGCGAGGAGCTCCTCGTAGGTCATCGAGCCGAGCATACGGGATGCAATCGAGACGGACGGCCAGCGCCCGCCTCGATTGGTCACGACCGGACGGCTGGAGGCCGCCCGATCAGTTGTGGAAGACGAACGTGTTGACGATCGGGGTCGCCTCGGCGACGAGCGCGTCCCAGGTCGCCTTGTCCTGGGCCTCGATGTCGATGAGCATCGTCCGACCGTCGGGCAGGTCGAGCAGGAACAGGCGCATTGCCGCTCCGGCCGTCAGCCCCCAGTCGAACGAGTCTGCTTCGCTCGACTCGCCATTGGTGAACAACGGGACGTACGGCTTGTCGGTGATGGCGGGACAGGTTGCCGTCCAGGTGGGTGACACCGACACATCAAGGGTCATCCCTTGCAGGCCGCCGACCGTGACCGGCGCCGGCGACGAGGTCACGAGGCCTGGCAGGGTGGCGACCCAGCCCGCAAGTGCACTCGCCGTGTGCGGGACGGTGGTATCGACGCCCGTGGGACAGCCGTTGGCGGAGGAGGCCGCCATCGTGGTCGCGAAGAGGTAGATGGCCGCGTCCTTGGGCGCGTCCTGCTTGACGAGGATGTAGCCGTGACGGCCGTCGATCGGGTTGGACCAGCCATCCGGGACCGTGTACGTCAGGCGACCGTAGGCGTACACCCAGTCCGTGACGTGGACGTACGGGTTGAAGATCGTCGATGCGTGCGTCCCTGCGTCAAGGTCACCGAGGCACAGGGTGTTCGTGTTCGGGCACGCGGCCTTGGCCCAGTCGCCCCCGATTGCGGCTGCGCGGGCGGCGCACGCATCGGCGTTCGCCGTCAGGGTGAGGGCCCGGCTGCTTGGCGAAAGCGAGTATTGGTACGTGCCGATGTCGCCTGCGTGGCAGTTGACGCCGTCCGTCGACAGTGTGAGCTGGAGCGTGCCGGGGGCGGCGATCGCCGCCGTCGAGCTGAGCACGGGCTGCTCGGGCCCGGCGTAGACCAACAGCGTGCTGAACGTCACCTTCAGGCGCGACTGCGTGGCGGCGGGCGAGAGTCCCGGGATCTCACGGGTCGAACCGACCCAGGTCGCAGCCAGCGCGGCCGGCACGGTCGAGAGGCTCGGGGCCGGTGTCTGGGTCGGCGCCGGGGTCGGCAGGACGCCGTTGGGTGATGGGCGGTTGAGCGCAATCGCGCCGATCGCTGCAACTGCCACGACGACCGCGGCGGCAGCGGCGAACTGGAAATTCTTCATGGTCAGGAACCTCGTCAGATGGGCGAGGCGGCGCTGTGGGACGTGTTCGATTCGATCGAAGACCCCGAGGTACAGCCGATCCGGCATCTCTGACGGACCCTCGGCGTAGAACCGATCCAGGACGCGCTCGATGTCACGGTCACGCGTCATGCCGGTCGTCCTCCGATGGCGGTCACACGGGCGTCTGCGTCCAGCGCAGCGCGCATCGCGCGGTGGGCATGGTGGAGACGAGAGCGGGCCGTCCCGACCGGGATGCCGAGGATCTCGGCGATCTCGGCCGGTTCGCGGCCCTCGAAGTGGCGGAGCGCCAGCAGCACGCGCTGCTGTGGTGAAAGTCGACGAAGGCCCCGCTCGAGCTGATCCCGGTCGGCAACCGTCAGGAAGTCGTCGGTCGTCGCCGGGACGTCGATCGGCAGGGCGCGGAGATTCGAGATCCGGCGGCGATCGCGCGCCGCTTCGGCAAGACAGGCGCGGACGACGAGGCGGTGGAGCCACGCGTCGAATCGGTCCGGATCGCGGAGCCCGGGCAGGTCACGCCAGGCGATCACCAGCGCTTCCTGCAGGGCATCCTCGGCCCGATCGACGTCGCGAAGGATCCGCTGCGCGAGCGCGTAGAAGCGGTCACCACGGCTCCGGATCAGGTCGGCATACGCCTCCCGGTCACCGTGCCGTGCCGCCTCGACGAGATCGCGATCCACGGGCTCCGTTCCTCGGTGGCGCCCAGCGGGGGCGCTGTCCGGCCCCTATGGGAGTCTGGTCCGACCACTCGTTCACTTTTCGTCCGCGACGCTCCTCCGCGCCGGTACCGGGTGGCGCGGACGTTCGACGAGCCGCTTGCGCCCGCCAGCGAAGATCACATCGATGATCACGACCGAGGGCCTGACCAAGCGCTATCGCCGACGCGATGCGCTGCGCGACATCACGCTCCAGATCCCCGACGGCGGTGTCACCGCGCTCGTCGGTCCGAACGGCGCCGGGAAATCGACCCTGCTCAAGCTCTGCATCGGCTTCGAACGCCCCACCGCCGGGCGGCTCGAGGTCAACGGCATCGATCCGGTCCGGGATCGGTCCAGGGCGGTCGCGTCCATCGGCTTCGTGCCGCAGACGCCGTCGCTCTATCGGGACCTCACGATCACCGACCACCTTGATCTCGCGGGTGCCATTCGTCCCGGGTTCGACGTGGCGCACGCTCGAAGCCGGCTGGAGGCCCTCGCGCTTCCCACGGATGCGCGCGTCGGCACGCTGTCGGGCGGCGAGCAGTCCCAGGTCTGTCTCGCGATCGCGCTTGGCACGCGCGCCCCTTTGCTGCTCCTTGACGAGCCCCTCGCCAACCTCGATCCGCTGGCTCGCCGCGACTTCCTGCGTGTTGCCCGGCGAGCAGCGAACGACGGCGACACGACCATCGTCCTGTCGTCCCACGTCATCTCCGAGATCGAGGAAGCGGCCGACCGATTGCTCGTCCTGGGTGAGGGACGGGTGCTGTTCGACGACACGGTGGCGCACTCAGTCGACAGCCATCGAGTCGTCGAGGTCGGAGCCGACCTTGGCGAGGCCGACTTCGTGAGCCGTTTCCCGGGACGAGGCGAGGAGGTGCACTGGCTCGTCAGGCGACCGTCTGCCGACATCGGAAGACCGGCGACGCTCGAGGAGGTCGTCCTCGGCTACCTCGCAAGAGGTCGAGCGTCGTCCGCGGGGATGATCTCGCCCAGTGCCACGGCATGACGCGATTGCCCGCCATCCTTCGACCGAACCGGCTCGAGATCACGGGCAGCGTGTTCCTCGCGATCGCGATGGGGGTCATCGGCGGCGGGGTGGCCGCAAGTCGTGTCCTCGGTCCCTTGCTAGGCAGGTTTCCGTCGTATTGCCTTGGCCCCGAGAGCGTGAAGCCCGCCGACTGCGACCATTTCGTTGGCCGCATCAACGACTACGAAAACGTTTTGTCGAACATCGGGCCGGCGGCGATCGCGATCACCGTCGCGCTGCCGCTCATCGCGGCCATCGTCCTGGGTCTCGCGCTCACCGCACGCGAGCTCGAGCAGCAGACGACTGTCTTTGCGTGGTCCCTCGCCCCTTCTCGCCGGCGCTGGCTTCTTTCGCGACTCGGGCCGCTGCTGCTGGTCGTCGCGGCCATGTGCCTCGTGGCAGGCGCGCTCGCCGATGCGATCTTTGGCCTTCAAAGTACGGTGGATCCGTGGCGCTCGCTGGATGGTCTCGGCACGCGCGGGCCCCCGGTCGCCGGAATGGGGGCGCTCGCGATGGGCGTGACCCTTTTCGTCGGGTCGCTCCTCGGCCGGCAGCTCCCCGCGCTCCTGGCGGCAGTGGCACTCACGGCTTCGGCGAGCGCGCTCGCATCGGGCGTCACCGACCGATGGCTTGACCAGGAGTCCCTGATCGCTCCGTCCGATCAGCTCTCGGAGGGGGATCGCTTCGTGGCCATGCTCTTCCTCACGCCGGAGGGCGAGGCGATCGGGTGGGAGGAGGCGGAGCGCCGATACGGGACGGCGATATATGAGGTCGACACACAGCAGCTCGGCTTGACCCAGGTCTTCAGGTACGTGCCCGGCGAGCGCTACCCAACGGCGGTCGCCCGACTGACCGCGATCCAGCTTCTCGTTGGCGCGATCGGGATCGGGTTGGCGCTCGTGGTCGTGCAGCGCCGCCGTCCATGGGCTTGACATGTGACTATTCAGTCACATAATGTCGAGACATGGATGACTCGACGGCTCCGGCGTTCCGGGCGCTGGCCGACCCGAGTCGACGGCTGCTCCTGGATCGGCTCTTCGAGCGTGACGGCCAAACGCTCGGCGAGCTGACCGGCCACCTGCCGGACATGACCCGTTTCGGGGTCATGCGGCACCTGGACGTCCTCGAGACAGCCGGGCTGATCACGACCAGGAGGGAAGGGCGCGCGAAACGCCACTTCCTCAACCCGGTCCCGATCCGGCTCATCCACGACCGATGGATCAGCAAGTACGCGGTGCCCGTGCTGGGCGCGATGACCGCCCTCAAAGGGCACCTGGAGGCTCCACCGATGGCCGCTTCGCTCGACGACTTCGACCACGTCTACAGCATCTACATCAACGCCGCGCCGGAGCGCGTCTGGCAGGCGATCACGGACGGCGACGAGACCGTCCAGTACTACTACGGCACGCGCGTCCTTTCCGACTGGCAACGCGGCTCGCACATCAGCTACGACTATCCCGACGGGACCGTGGCGGCCGACGGCGAGGTCCTCGCGATCGATCCGCCGAAGCGTCTCGAGATGACCTTCCTGGCGCGCTGGGACCCTGAGCTCGAGGCCGAGGGCCCGGTCCGCCAGGTATGGGAGCTCGAGCGGGCCGAGAACGCCACGAAGCTCACGGTGAGCACGGTCGGGCTGAAGGCCGGCTCGCGTATGGCCAATGAGTTCAGCAACGGGATGGTGTTCATCGTCTCGGGGCTCAAGAGCCACGTCGAGGGCGTGCGTGTGGCGGTCGCCGCCCGCTGACGGCGCTCGCTTCCCTACCCGATCGACGGCCCCGCGGCCACGCCGCGGGGCCGTTCTCACATCGTCCGCGAAGCGCCCATTGCTAGGCTCTCCGGCGTGACGTCGCCGGGCCTGGTGAGTGAAGGGCGGGGGCGTGGCGTCTCGCCGATGTGGCTCATCGCGCCGGCCCTCATCTTGCTCGCTGTCGGCGTGCTGACGCCGACGAGATCCCTCTTCCCGGACCAGGGTGACGTCAACCTCTACCTCGAGAAGGCACGGGCGATCGCGTCCGGCGGCGTGCCGTATCGGGACTTCGCGTTTGAGTACCCGCCGCTCGCGATCCTGCCGATGGTGGTGCCGTACCTGCTCGCCTCACCGTTCGGCCAGGTCACGCTCGACGTGTACAAGGTGCTGTTCGCCGGCGGGGAGGCGATCCTGCTCGGCCTCCTCGGGCTCGTCTTGGGCCGGATCGTCCGCGGCGGAGGCAGCGCCATCCCGGGCTCGAGCGAGCGCGAGCTTGCGGGCCGCCTGGTGCTCTTGACGATGGGAGCGGCCCTCGCGCTCACGTGGCGCTACGACCTGTTCCCCGCCCTCTTGCTCATGGCCGGGATCGCCGCCGCGCTCGACGGTCGGCCCGCCGCCACTGGAGTGGCAGTTGCAGTCGGGACGCTGGCGAAGCTGTTCCCCGTCGCCGCGCTGCCGGCGCTCGCCTCGCGCTGGCTCGCCCCGATCGATCCGCGGCCGGTCGCACGGTTGGCTGCGACCTTCGCGCTCGTGATCGCGCTCGTGCTGGGGCCGTTCCTGCTGTCCGCGGGAGACGACGCGCTCGCCTTCGTTCGGTACCAAACGCAACGGGGGCTCGAGATCGAGTCCGTCGGTGGTGGACTTGCCGTGCTTGCCGGGCTCATCACCGGCCGGCCCCCGGAGCTGTCGTTCGGATTCAGCGCGGTCAACGTCGAGGGTTCGCTGGCTCCGGCGATCCTGCGCGTGCTGCCCATCGCGACCGCCGCGGCATTCGGGCTGCTGGCGCTGGTCGGGTGGCGCCGGATCCGGGCCGAGGTCGCCGCAGTGGGTCGGGTCCGTCCGGTAACGGTTTCAACGCTGACGGCAGCATCCGTCCTCGTGCTGCTGGTGACGAGCAAGGTCTACTCGATCCAGTACGTGGTCTGGCTCGTGCCCCTCGTCGCGCTCCTACCGCGCCCGCAGTTCTGGCTGGCCGCCGTTGCCGTGGCGCTGACGATGCCGATCCACCCCGTCCTGTTCGCCGCCCTGGTCCGGCAGGAGGCGCTGCCGATCCTCGTGCTGGTCGTGCGGAACGTCCTCGTCGTCGGGCTGACGGCCTGGGTGGTGGCGGACTTGGCGCGCCCGGCGGGACTCGAACCCACGACCTTCAGGTCCGCAACCTGACGCTCTATCCGCTGAGCTACGGGCGCAATCTGGCGGAGAGGGAGGGATTCGAACCCTCGAAGCAGGTTACCCCACTTAACGGTTTAGCAAACCGCCGCACTAGGCCTCTATGCGACCTCTCCGACCGAGCCGTCGAAGGCTATCACAGGGTCCCCGCCGAACCGGCCCGCCGATTGACACTCGATCGGGCGTGCACTACCGTCCGGCCACGCACATGGCCACCTCATTCTGGTACCGCAGCCCGGCATGACTTGATCCCGGTATGACCGGGCCCAGGACGTGTCGGGCGATGGCAGAGGCGAGACCTCTGCTTTTTTGTTTCCGTTGAGGCCACCCGCCAGGCAGGTAGATCCAGCGCATGTTCGTCGTCATGAGCCAGGGCGCGAGCGAGGCCGAGATCCTCGGCGTGAAGAGCCGCATCCTCGCGGAGGGCCTCACGCCGTACGAGCACGCGGGCTCGAACGGGATGGTCCTGGCGGTCGTCGGCGAGCTCGCCGGGCGGCGCGAGACGCTGATGGGCCAGCTCGGCGCCCTGCCCGGCGTCGAGACGGTGACCCCGATCTCCCGGCCGTTCAAGCTGACGTCGCGCGAGTTCCATCCCGAGGACACGGTCATCCGGGTCCTCGATGCGGCGATCGGCGATAGCTCGCTGACGGTGATGGCCGGGCCGTGCTCGGTCGAGAGCCGGGAGCAGCTGCTTGAGACGGCGCGGGGCGTCAAGGCTGCCGGCGCCACGGTCCTCCGCGGCGGTGCGTTCAAGCCGCGCACCTCGCCCTACAGCTTCCAGGGACTCGGGGTCGAGGCGCTTCGCCACCTCGCCGAGGCGCGCGACGAGACCGGCCTGCCGGTCGTGACCGAGGTCATGGAACCAAACCAGGTCGACATCGTCGCGGAGTACGCCGACATCCTCCAGATCGGCGCCAGGAACATGCAGAACTACTCGCTGCTGAACGCGGCGGGCCGCGTCGCGCGGCCGATCCTGCTCAAGCGCGGCTTCGGCGCGACCGTCGAGGAGCTGCTCATGGCCGCCGAGTACGTCGTCGCCGCGGGCAACCCGAACGTGATCCTGTGCGAGCGGGGCATCCGGACGTTCGAGACGTCTACCCGGAACACGATGGACCTGGCCGCGGTGCCGGTCCTCCACCAGCTCACGCACCTGCCGGTGATCGTCGACCCGAGCCACGCCACTGGCAAGCGCTGGCTGGTCCGGCCGCTGGCCCTCGGCGGGGTGGCGGTCGGCGCCGACGGGATCATGGTCGAGGTCCACCCCGACCCCGACTCGGCCCTGTCCGACCCGGAGCAGCAGCTCGACATCGCCGAGTTCGCTGCGCTCATGCGCGACCTGCTACCGGTCCACGAACACGTCCGCGGGCTTCACGATGGCGCGGCCCCGTTCGTTGCCGACGTCGGCACCGCGGCCGGCGAGCTGTCACGGCATTGAGCGCCATGGCCGCGTCCGCAACATCCGCCGCGCGACGGACGGTCGGCGTCCAGCCTGCCGCCAGGCTCGAGGGCGAGCTCCGCCTGCCCGGCGACAAGTCGATCAGCCATCGCGCGCTCATGCTGGCCCTGCTGGCCGACGGCGAATCGCGCATCCGCGGAGCCGGCGATGGGGCAGACGTGCGCTCGACGGCTGGCATTGTCCGGGCACTGGGCGCGTCGGTCGAGCGGGCGCCGAGCGCCGGTGACGCCGGGAATGTCGACTACATCGTCGGATCCGCGGGGGTCGCTGGGATCCGGCAGCCCGACGGCCCGCTCGAATGCGGCAATTCCGGGACGAGCCTGCGGCTCTTCGCCGGGATCCTCGCCGGCCAGCCGGTCGAGGCCACGCTGGACGGCGACGCGTCGCTCCGGAGCCGGCCGATGGCCCGGATCATCGAGCCGCTGCGGGCGATGGGTGCATCGGTCGACGGCGACGCCGGGCGGCCGCCGCTTCGCGTGATCGGCCGGGCCCCGCTCGACCCGATCGAATGGACGACGCCCGTGCCGTCGGCACAGGTCAAGTCGGCGGTCCTCCTGGCGGGGCTTGGGGCCGGGGGCACGACCGTCGTCCACGAGTCGGTCGCGACGCGCGACCACACGGAGCGCATGCTTCGGGCGCGCGGCGTCGCGGTGCGGTCGCGAGCCGACGGTGGGGGCGGGGCGGTGGTCGAGATCGACGGTGGCGCGATGGTGCGGGCGTTCGACGAGGAGGTTCCGGGCGACCCTTCGGCGGCCGCGTTCTGGCTCGTGGCCGGGGCGATCCACCGGGCGGCCGCGCTGCGACTCCGGCGCGTGAGTGTGAATCCGACGCGGGGCGCGATCCTCGACGTCCTGCGGCGCATGGGCGCCGCGATCGACGAGACGCCAATCGAGACGCCGGCCAGCGGTGAGCCGATCGCGGACCTCGCGGTGCGAACCGGCGAGCTGCGGGCGGTCGAGCTCGAGCCATCCGAGACCGCCAGGGCGATCGACGAGATCCCGATCCTGTGCCTCGCGGCCACGCAGGCGCGCGGCCGCAGCGTGATCCGCGGCGCGGGTGAGCTGCGCCACAAGGAATCCGACCGCATCGCCGGAATCGTCGGTGGGCTGCGCGAGCTGGGTGCGAGAATCAGCGTCGAGGGCGACGACGTCCTGATCGACGGCCCGGGCGACCTTCGAGGGGCGACGGTCGACAGCCTCGGGGACCATCGACTTGCACTGATGTTCGCCATCGCAGGTCTCGTCGCGGATGGTCGAACGACCATCCTCGGCGCCGATAGCGTCGCCATCTCGTACCCAACGTTCTTTGCCGACCTCGAAAGGATCCGATCATGACCAAGCGGGTCGTCCTCATCGGCCACCCGGTCGCCCACTCGTTGTCGGGGGCGATGCAGCAGGCTGCCTTCGACTCCGCCGGCATCGACGCCCGCTACGAGCTGTGGGACCGCGCCCCGATCGCGCTCGCCGATGCGATCGCCGAGGTGCGCGGCGACGAGTTCCTCGGCGCCAACGTCACGATCCCGCACAAGGAGCGGGTCGTGCCGATGATCGACAAGCTCACCGAGGAGGCGCAGGCGACCGGCGCGGTCAACACGCTGACGCGCGAGGGGCGGCGGCTGGTCGGCCACAACACGGACGTGCCCGGGTTCGTGGCGGCGTTGGACAAGCTCGTGGGCCGCCAGAAGATGCCGCGCCAGGCGGTCGTGCTCGGCGCCGGTGGTGGGGCGCGCGCGGTCGTCCATGGACTGATTCGCGCCTCGTTCCAGCGGGTCATCGTGTTCAACCGGCACCTGCATCGCGCCGAGGGGCTGGTGCGCTACTTCGCGCGAAGCGCCGCGCACATGGACCTCAAGGCCATGCCCTGGCACGAGTCGATCATCGAGTCGGAGCTGGCGAAGACCAAGGTGCTCATCAATGCGACATCGATCGGGCTCAACTCCGACGTGTCCCCCGTCCCGGCCGAGGTGCTCAGCGGCGACCTGCTCGTGCTCGACCTGATCTACAACCGGACGCGGCTGCTGCGCGATGCCGAGGCCGCGGGCGCGAACGCCTTGGATGGCGAGATCATGTTGCTGCACCAGGGCGCCGCGGCGTTCGCGCTGTGGACCGGCCAGCCGGCGCCGCTGGAGGTCATGAGCCAGGCGCTGTCGGAGGCCCGCGCCGAGGGCGTCCGCTCCGCGGAGGGCGAGCCCGCCGGCGAGCGCGCGGACGCCGTGCCCGAGACCGCGACGCCGGCCGGCTGACGGCCGGACGCGCGACGGTCTCCCCTGCTTCCAGCCGATGACCGAGCCGTTCCGGTTCCTCACGGCCGGCGAATCGCACGGTCGCACGCTCGGCGTGACGATCGAGGGCGTGCCCGCGGGCCTCGCGCTGACCGAGGACGACCTCGCGGTCGATCTCGCGCGGCGGCAGCGCGGCTACGGCCGCGGCGCGCGCCAGCAGATCGAGCACGACCGCGCCGAGATCGTGGCCGGCGTCCGTCACGGCTACACGCTCGGCTCGCCGATCCTGCTCCTCGTCGCCAATCGCGACTGGGAGAACTGGACGAAGGTGATGCAAGTCGAGCCGCTCACCGATGAGGAAGCGGCGGCCCTCGTTTCCGCGGCAGCAGCGGGCGACAAGCGCTCCACGCCGGTCACCCGCGTCCGGCCCGGCCACGGCGACCTCGCGGGCGCGCTCAAGTATGGCCACGACGACGTGCGCAATGTTCTTGAGCGAGCGTCGGCGCGGGAGACCGCGGCGCGGGTCGCGGCCGGTGGAGTGGCGCGGGCGTTCCTCAAGGAGTTCGGCATCGACGTCTGGTCGTTCACCGCCGAGGTCGGTGGCGTGGCGGTGGATCCGGCGAAGGCGAGCCGCTCCCGCGAGGAGGCGGACGCGTCGCCGCTGCGCTGTCCCGACCCGGACGCGGAAGCCGAGATGATCGCCAGGATCGACGCGGCGAGGGAGAAGGGCGATACCGTCGGTGGCGTCTTCGAGGTCATCGCCGAGTTCGTGCCGATCGGCCTTGGCTCGTACGTCCAGTGGGACCGCCGCCTCGACGCAGCGCTCGCGGCGGCCGTCATGAGCATCAACATCGTCAAGGGCGTCGAGCTCGGGCTCGGCTTCGAGCAGACGCGCATGTTCGGGTCGCAGGTCCACGACGTGATCGAGGGCCGCGGCGAGGCGGGCCGCTGGATCCATCGGTCGAACAACGCCGGCGGGTTGACCGCGGGGGTTTCGAACGGCGAGCCGATTGTGGTGCGCGGCGCCGTCAAGCCGATCTCGACGCTCGCTCGTCCCCTGCCCTCGGCCGACCTGCTCACCGGCCAGCCGGTCGAGAAGGCGCACTACGAACGCAGCGATATCAGCGTCGTGCCCGCGGCCGGGATCGTCGGCGAGGCGATGGTCATGCTCACGCTCGCCCGGTTCCTGCTCGAGAAGACCGGCGGCGACTCGATGGCCGAGGTCCGCGACTCGATGGAGCGCTGGCGGGAGCGGTTGGCGACCCCGCTCCGCCCAGCGGAACCGACGGCGGCCGCCGCGGACGGCGGCACTGCCGGCTCCGGTGGGGACGACTGACGTGGAGCTGGTCGTCGTCGGGCTACCCGGAAGCGGCAAAACGGCCGTCGGGAAGCGAGTTGCGGCGCGTCACGGCGCGACGTTCGTCGACCTCGATGGGCAGATCGAGAAAGAGGCGGGCGCACGAATCCCGGACGTATTCGCAAGCGAGGGCGAGGCCGGGTTCCGGCGCCGCGAGCGCGTCGCGATCGAGGGGCTCGGGCCCGCCGACGCCGGACCGAAGCTGACCCGCGTGATCGCGCCCGGGGGCGGCGCGATCGTCGACCCCCGCAACCGCTGGCACCTCTTCCGTGGACGCCGCGCGGTCTGGCTCGACGTCCGAGCGGAGGTGGTCGCGCAGCGCCTGCGTCGCAGCCCGAACGTGCGCCCCCTCGTCGCGGGCCGCGACCCCCTCGGAACTATCCGCGAGCTGGGCGCCAATCGCGCCCGGTTCTATGCCGCGGCCGCGCGCGTCCCGGGCGTGGCAGAGATGGCGACGGTGGTGAGCGCGGTGGACGAGCTGCTGGGCACGCCCGCGGGAACCGGAACGGTGCTCCTCCGGGCCGACACCCGCATCGGCCGGCTCGTCATCGGCGAGGGCATCCTCGGCGCCGAGGTCGCGGCGGCGCTGCGGGACCTCGAGGCACGGCGCGCGATTCTCATCTCCGAGCCGGGGGCGTGGAACGCCGTCGGCGCCGGCCTCGCCGACGATCTGGCGCGCGCCGGTCTGCCCGTCGAGCGCGTCTTCCTACCCCAGGGCGAGGCCGCGAAACGCCTGTCGGTGATCGAGGACGCCGCGCGACAGCTGGCGCGCCTGCACGTGGAGCGCCGCGAGCCCCTCGTGGTCATTGGCGGCGGCGCGCTCGGGGACGCAGCCGGCTTCCTCGCCGCGACGTACCTCCGCGGCGTGCCCTTCATCCAGGTGCCGACGACCCTCGTCGCCCAGATCGATTCGTCGATCGGCGGCAAGACCGGCGTCGACCTGCCCGAGGCCAAGAACCTCGTCGGTGCGTTCCATCAGCCGGCGTCGATCGTGGTGGACATCGCCGCCCTCGGGCCGCTCGACCTGCGACAGCGCCGTGCCGCCCTGGCCGAGGCGATCAAGATGGCCGCGCTCGGCGACGAGCACCTCGTCACCGTGCTGGAGTCGGACGGGCCGGCCATCGCCGCGGCTGAAGCCGCAGCGGTCGAGTCGGGCGCGCTGGCCGAGGTCGTCGAGCGCGCGGCCTGGGCAAAGGTCGAGGTCGTCCTCGCCGACGAGCGCGAAGGCAGCGGCCGCATCGCGCTCAACCTCGGCCATTCGCTCGGGCATGCCATCGAGGCAGCAGCCGGCTTCTCCGGGCTGCTCCACGGCGAGGCGGTCGGCTACGGCCTCCGTGCGGCAGCGCGGATCGGCGTGGCGCGGGGCGTAACGCCGCCTGAGCGGGCAGATCGCATCGAGCGCCTCCTCGACCG
>VBGT01000044.1:15960-32963 GCA_005889475.1 Chloroflexota bacterium
CTCGCGCTCGACATCGGACCCGTGCTCGACGCACTCGAGCTCGACAAGAAGCACGCCGACGGATCCCTGCGCTGGGTCCTGCCGACGGCGGACGGCTGTGCCATCGACGCCGCTGTTCCCGACGACCTCGTGCGAGAGGTCGCGGCAGGGGTGCTCGCAGGCCGCGCGGCAGCGGCGCCAATCGCGGCAGCCGGAGGCCGAGCATGACCCGAATCCTGGTGCTCCAGGGACCCAACCTGAACCTGCTGGGCACGCGCGAGCCGGAGATCTACGGCACGGACACGCTCGATCAGATCCACACCAAGATCGGACGGCATGCACTCGACCTCCACCTCGAGGTCGTGTTCTTCCAGTCAAATCACGAGGGAGCATTGATCGACCGGCTGCACGAGCGCGACTTCGACGCCGTGATCATCAACGCGGGCGGCCTCACGCACACCTCCATCTCGCTCCGGGATGCCGTGCTCGCCATCGGGCGGCCATTCGTCGAGGTCCACCTCTCCGACCCGTCGACTCGCGAGCCATTCCGACAGGTGAACTTCCTCGCGGATCTGGCCGTGGAGACGATCGTCGGCCAGGGCGCAAAGGGCTACCTCGTGGCCCTCGAACGGATCGCCGAGCTCCTGGGCGAGGGCGACCGCGCGACGAGGAAGCCGGAACGGTGACGAGCCGGCGTGGCAAGCCTTCCGAGAATGCCGAGCTGCGCCAGCTGCGCGAGCGGATCGACGCGCTCGATCGCCGGATCGTCGAGCTGCTGAACGAGCGCGGCGAGCTGGCGCTCGCCGTCGGGCACGAGAAGCTCGCTCTCGGGCGGCGGCCGGTGCGCGACCGCGACCGCGAGCGCGAGGTGCTGCTGCGCGTGTCGATCGCGAATGAAGGTCCGATGCCCCAGGCCGACCTCCTCGGGGTCTATCGCCGTCTCATCGCCTCGGCCCGGGCGCTCGAGGCGGCCGAGCGAGTTCGACTCGCGCGCGACGACGATGAGCCACCGGAGCCGCCCGGCGCGTGACGCCGCCCGCGGGCCTCCCGCCGACCTCCCGCTTCGCACCGGCCCCGACCGGGCGCCTGCACCTCGGCCATCTCGCCAACGCGATCTACGTCTGGGGCCTCGCCCGCCGCCTCGGCGGTCGGGTGCTGCTGCGCATCGAGGACCACGACCGCCAGCGGTGTCGCCCGGAGTACGAGACGGCGCTCCTTGACGACCTCGACCGCCTCGGCATCGCCGCCGACGAGCCGTCGACCGACGAGCTGCGAGCCGGTACATCGAGCTACCGGCAGAGCGACAACGACGCGATCTATGCGAGTGCGCTCTCCGCGCTTCGGGGGCACGGCCTCGTCTACGCCTGCGACTGCAGTCGGACGACGTTCGACAACTGGCGTGCCGCCGATGGGCGCGCGTGGTCAGGCCCGGGCTGCCCGGGAGCCTGCCGCGAGCGGAGGCTGTCGATCGATCGCGCGCTGATGGCGTCGGTGGCGAGCGGGCTGTCGCTCCGCGTAGCGCTCGGCGATGGCGAGGAGACCTGGGACGACATGCTTCGCGGCCCGTCGTTCGCGCCCGTTGCGGCCGCCGGTGACCTGCCGGTCCGCGACCGCAACGGCAACTGGACCTACGCGCTGTGCGTGGTCGTCGACGACCTGCGCCACGATGTTGACCTGGTCGCCCGCGGCGAGGACCTCATCGACGCGACGTCCGACCAGATCCGCCTCGGGCGACTCCTCGGCCGAGAAACGCCGCCCTCCTTCGCCCACCACCCGCTCGTCCGCCGGCCCGACGGCTCGAAGCTCAGCAAGGCTGACGGCGCCACCGCGATCGGCGAGCTTCTGAATGCCGATCATTCACCTGAGGAACTCTTCGGCGAGGCCGCGCTCAGGATCGGGCTGATCGACAAGTTGCGGCCTGCCTCGTTCGAGGACGCGCTCCGACTCGTCGTGTGACCTCCGCTCCTGTCGCTCAGCGTTGGGAGATCTCACTGGAGCGAAGCGCGTGGCCGGCGGTGCACCGGCTCATTCGTCAGCGGTCGCTCCCGCGAAGACACGTGCTCCCACCTGTTGCATCAAGCCAAGGTCGTCGCGATGGTTCCAGATCTCGGCGACCTTGCCCTCTCGGAACCGGTACAGGTTGACGCCCGAGAACTCGGCCTGTCTGCCGGGCGGTTCGAGGGTGCCCCAGCGTCCGGTGAAGGTGCCCGTAGCGGTCCAGCGGGCGGCCACGAGGTCGCCTTCGGCGAGCAGGAGATCCACCCGCCAGCGGACGTCCGGAAAGGCGCTGCGAAAACCGGCGGCAATTGCCGCCATGCCGGCCGCGCCTGGTGCCGCCTGGGTTGATCGCAGGTCGTGCCGAACGTAGTCGTCGTGGAAGACCTCGTGGGCAAACGCAACGTTGCCGCGATCCCACACCTCGTCGTAGAAGCGTTGAATCAGCGCCTTGTTCTCCGCCTCTCCCACCTATCGGCCCTCCGATCATGAGCTTGGCGAGCGCGCCGCCCGCGCTTCCGTCCATCCTCGCTTGCAGTGATATCAGCCGGAGCGGTCCTGCATCTCCCACGCGTGGTCGAGCGCGTGCCAGGCGATGCGCCGCGCGGCGTACCGCGCGGTCCACTTGCGGTCGGCGAGCGGTGCGCCGTCGGATGGTTGACGCAGGACATCGAGGACAGCAACGCGGCTCGCCTCGATGGCGGCTCGGTCATCCGGCGTAGGCTGCCGAGCCTTGATTCCCAGCTCGCGAGCGTAATACCAGTCGGACTCGATGACGTGGCCGACCATCTTGTCGCGGTCGCGGCCGCCACCACGCGGGCCCTTCCGCAGCTCGGCGGGCGCGCCGGCGGCGACACGGTCGAAGGTCGTCCACGCGGCCGCGACGATTCGGGCCAATCGGTCGGCTTCGGCGGCGTCGACCGCTCGGCGATCGGCGTCGTGGATCCGGATCGGGACGCCGAACTCGGTGCCTGAGCCGCCTTCCTGGCGCTCGACGACCTCGGCGTCGAAGCTGGTCGGGAAGTCGAGCCCGGCCGCCTCCGCGACGGGCGCGTACCGCGGCGCATAGGCCAGGAGCGCCTCGATCGCCAGCTCATCGGTCTTCGCGGAGCGCGACCAGCCCGGCCAGTCGAGGGCTGAGGCGAACACCTTCCTGGCCGTGCCTTCGAGGGCGACCGCGAGGCGATCCGATCTGGCCGGGCTCACGCGGCGAGGGTAGCGCCGGCCTCCCGCAGCGAGCGCACGAGCCTGATGAGCGCGTTGACGTCTCGGCCGTCGGGACCAAGCGCATCGACGAGTGCGGAGGCGACGATCACGCCATCTGCTCCCGCTTTGGCAAGCGCTCGAACGTGCGCGGGCCGACTGACCCCGAAGCCGACCGCGACCGGCACGGCGGAGCTGCGCTTCACGTCGCGCACGAGGCGCGCGACCTGCGGTGGCAGGCTACTCCGGGCCCCGGTGACGCCGACCAGCGAGACGCAGTACAGGAAGCCGGCAGTCCGGACGGCGATGCGTTCGCGGCGGGCGACCGGCGTGGTCGGGGCGACGAGATAGACGACCGCGAGGCCGGCCGCGCCCGCCGCTGCCTCGAAGGGGCCGCCCTCATCGGGTGTGAGGTCCGCGACGATGATCCCCGAGGCGCCGGCATCCGCCAGTCGGTTCGCGGCGTCCGTCCCGTCACCACCGCCGATGACCTGGTTCGCGTAGCACATGGGCACGAGGGGGACGCCGGGTCGCGCCTTCGCGACGCCGCGAAGGAGCTTGATCGAGCGATCGAGGGTCGCACCGGCCTTGAGCGCCGCCGACGAGGCGCGCTGGAGGGTCGCGCCGTCGGCGAGCGGGTCGGAGTACGGCAGGCCGATCTCGAGCAGGTCAGCGCCGCTGTCGATCGCGGCGAGGGCGATCTCGAACGACGTCTCGGCGTCCGGGTAACCCGCGACGACGTACGGAATGAGCGCGGCTCGGCGTTCCGAGGCCGCTCGGGCGAAGGCCCTGCCGATGGCCTTGGCGCCGCCCGTTTCGCGTGTGCCGTCCCTGGGCAAAGGCATGGCGGGGAGGGCGATCGAACCGATCACGCGTGCCGCTCCCGCCACCGCCCGAACGAGGCGAGGTCCTTGTCGCCTCGGCCGGAGAACCCGAGCAGCACGAGGACGTCGTCCGGGTATGGCGCGCCGCTACCTTCCGTGCCGGCGAGCAGGCGGGGCAGGGTCGCGATCGCGTGGGCCGTCTCGAGGGCGGGCAGGATGCCCTCCGCCTCGGCGGTGAAGGCCATCGCCGCGTAGGCGTCGTCGTCGGTCGCGGCCGAGATCTCGAGCCGGCCCGCTTCCGCGAGCGCCGAGAGCTGCGGGCCGACGCCGGGATAGTCGAGCCCGGCCGATGCCGAGTGCGCCTCGACGACCTGGCCGTCGCGGTCCTGGAGCATCATCGAGCGCGCCCCGTGCAGGATGCCCGGCGAGCCGCCGGCGATCGCCGCCGCGTGCCGCCCAGTCGCGATGCCGTCGCCCGCCGCCTCGGCGACCGCGAGCCGGACGCCCGGCTCGCCGATGAAACGCGACAGCAGCCCGATCGCGTTCGAGCCACCGCCGACGCACGCCAGGGCGAGATCGGGCAATCGACCCTGGGCAGCCCCGAGCTGGATCGCCGCCTCGTCGCCGATGCGCCGTTGCAGGTCGCGGACGATCGTCGGGTACGGGTGCGGGCCCATCGCCGAGCCGAGCACGTAGTGCGTCGTTTCGACATTCGTCACCCAGTCGCGCATCGCCTCGTTGATCGCGTCCTTGAGCGTCGCCGAGCCGGACGTGACGGAGCGCACCTCCGCGCCGAGCGCATGCATGCGCAGCACGTTCGGTTGCTGGCGCTCGATGTCCTCGGCGCCCATGTACACGACGCAGGGCAGGCCGAGCAGGGCGCAGGCGGTGGCCGTCGCGACGCCGTGCTGGCCGGCGCCGGTCTCGGCGATCACTCTGGTCTTGCCGAGGCGGCGCGTGAGCAGCGCCTGGCCGAGCGCGTTATTGATCTTGTGGGCGCCGGTGTGGGCGAGGTCCTCACGCTTGAGGTAGAGGCGGAGGCGCGACGGGACGGAGCCGCCGGTGGACGCTGCGGAGGCGAGATCCAGGATCCGCTCGGCGAGCCGATCGGCGCGATAGAGCGGGGTGGGCCGGCCTGCGAAGCTACCAAGCAGCTCGCGCAGCTCGGACCAGAAACGCGGGTCGTGACGAAGCGCGGCGTATGCCAGCTCCAGCTGCTGGAGGGCCGCCATCAGGGTCTCGGGCACATACCGCCCGCCGAATGAGCGCTCGATCCCCCACCGGCCACCCGAATCTGCCTCGAGCAGCGACGGCGCCACAGGGGTCGGCCGAGCGGGCAGGTTGGGCCGATCGATGCGCGCCGCCCTGGCACGCTTGACGAACAGGGCGACCTTCAGCGGGTCCTTGCGCCGCCGCTCGTCGTTCACTCGAGGGTGCTCGACACCGGATGCGACGTCGACGCCGACCGCCGCGGCGCTTCGAAGTGCCTCGCCAACGCTCGCAGGGCCGAGGCCCCCCGCGTGCACGACGGGGACCTCCCGGGCGATGGCCGCAACGAGGTCTGGATCGGCTCGACGACCGGTGCCGCCCGGATGTGGCCCGCCCGACGTGTCGAGCAGGATGCGCTCGGCGCCGGCCGTGAGGAACGCCGATGCGTTGGCAGCGATCCGTGTGCCGGTCGCCTCGCGGGCATCGTCGGTGTCGGCGGCATCGGCGGCGGGCGGCAGGTGGAGGACCTTCCAGGCCGGTCGGTCGAGCTGCCCGATGAGCGAAACCGGCTCGTCGCCGTTGAGCTGGATCGCGTCGGCATTGAGCGCGGCGCCGATCTCGCGCAGCTCGTCGACCGTTCGATCGACGGTGATCGCGATGACCTTGGGCACCGACCCGGAGGGCGCGATCCACCGCGCCAGCCTCGCCAGCTCGACGGCTTCGTCGAGCGCCAGCGCCCGCGGCGTGCCCGGGACGAGGTTCAGCCCGATCGCGTCCGCGCCGGCGCGGACCGCCGCCTCGACACCGGCCGCGTCGGTGATCCCGCAGATCTTCACGAACGGCGCTCGTGCCGCCTCGACCGGATCGTCGGGATGAGCTCCGGCGGAGACGAACGCTCGAGCGGTCGCCTCTGGATCGGTCGACCGAACCAGGGTCTCGCCGACGAGCGCGGCGTCGACGCCGAGCGCCCGCCAGGTCCGGACCGTGCTCACGTCGCGAACGCCCGACTCGGCGATCACGATGCGGTCCTCGGGCACGAGCTCACGCAGTCGGGCAGCCCGCTCCGGGTCGACCTCGAGTGTGCGCAGGTCTCGGTTGTTGATACCGATCACGCGCGCGACGGTGGCAAGCGCCGACTCGAGCTCCCGCTCGTCGTGCGCCTCGACCAGGGGCTCGAGGCCGAGCTCGAGCGACCGGTCGACCAGCCGACCGAGCGACCGCCGCGGTTGGAGGACGGCGAGCAGGAGCACGGCGTCCGCGCCGACGGCGCGCAGGAGCTCGAGCTGGCGGGGGTCGACCACGAACTCCTTGGCCAGGACCGGGACGCTGACGTTCGACCGGACGAGCGCGAGGTCCTCGACGGACCCGCCGAACCAACGCGGCTCGCACAGGACCGAGATGGCCGCCGCGCCACCGGCCTGGTAGGCACGGGCGAGGGCCACAATGTCCCGACCCTCGGCTGCGATCCGGCCGGCCGATGGCGAGCCGCGCTTGATCTCGGCTACCAGGTGCAGGCCGGGCGCCGCCAGTCGCTCCGCGAACGGCCGCACAGGAGGCGCGTCGGCCAGCTTGCGCCGGAGCGACGCTGCGCCGAGCGCCTCGAGGACCGGGCGGAGGTCGGCGAGCCGACGGTCCGCGATCTCCCCGACCACGCCGCGGCGGTCCGCGCGGGTGGATTGCCGTCGCGCACCATTGCCTCCGCCGTGGCCGTCCAGGCCCGCCTTCGGGGTGCGCGCGGGTCGGGTCGCGATGCTCATGCCGGCAATGCCGCGGTGGCCGCTCCCGCCGCGTTCGCGTCAGCCGCCAACTTCTCGGCTCGGAGCTGGGCCAGCAGCTCCGCTGGTTTCCCGGCATCCAGGGTCGCGCGCGCCGCCTCGATCCCGGCCGCGATGTCATCGGCCGTGCCGGCCGCCACGAGCGCCGCGCCGGCGTTGAGCAGGACGACGTCGCGCCGTGGACCGGCATGCCCCGCGAAGATCGACTCGACGATCGCGGCGTTCTCGGCGGCCGTGCCGCCCGCGAGCGCGCTCGTTGACGCGCCCTCGAGCCCGAGGCGCGAGGCATCGATCTCCCGAGAGTCGACGGTGCCGTTCTCTACGTCGTAGATGACCCCCGTCCCGTCGAGCGGCAGCTCGTCCACGCCGGCGCCGTGGACGACCAGCGTCCGGTCCGTGCCCAGCACGGCGGCGACCTCGGCGATCCGCGCCGCGACCTTCGGGTCGCCGACGCCGATCAGGGCGCGGCGGGCACCCGCGGGGTTCGTGAGCGGCCCGATGAGGTTGAACGACGTCCGGATCCCGATCTCACGCCGGGTCGGCCCGGCATGGCGCATCGCCGGGTGGAAGTTCGGTGCGAACAGAAACGCGAACCCGTGCTCGCGCAGGCTCGCCGCGGCCGATTCAGCCGAGTGATCGATTCGCACGCCGAGCGCCTCGAGCACGTCCGCGGATCCGCTGCGCGAGGTGATCGCTCGATTGCCGTGCTTCGCCACCGGCACGCCCACCGAGGCGACGACGAACGCAGCGGCGGTCGAGATGTTGAACGTGCCCGAGCCGTCGCCGCCCGTGCCGACGACATCGATCGTTCCCTCGGGCGCCTGGACCCGCAGCACCCGCTCGCGCATGGCCGAGGCGAAGCCCGCCAGCTCCTCGACCGTCTCGCCGCGCATCCGTAGTGCCACGAGCAGCGCCGCCAGTTGCGCGGGCGTCGCCTCGCCGTCCATCACCGAGCCCATCGCGAGTCGGGCTTCGTCGATCGTCAGGCTTCGGCCCTCGACGATCGAGGCCAGCGCGGCGCGCACGTGCTCGCTCATGAGTCGGCCATCCCGGAGGTGGCGAACGAGCCGCTCACCGCGTCGAGCCTTGCCGAGTCGCCCTCGCCCGCCTGGCGCAGGAAGTTCGCGAGCAGGTGCGGGCCCTGCGGCGTGAGCACGCTCTCGGGATGGAACTGGACGCCCTCGAGCGGGAGCGAGACGTGGCGGAGGCCCATGACGACCTGGTCCTCCTCGCTCATCGCGGTCACTCGGAGCTCCGGCGGGAGCGTCGTCGCATCGACGCAGAGCGAGTGGTAGCGAGCGGCCATGAACTCGGGCGGCATGCCCTCGAGCAGGCCCGCGCCGTCGTGGGTCACCGCCGCGGCCTCGCCGTGGACGAGCGTCGGGGCACGCACGATCGAGGCGCCGTAGACCTGGGCCATCGACTGCATCCCGAGGCACACGCCGAGCAGCGGGATCGAGCGGTCGCGGGCGACGCGAACGGCGTCCATCGACACGCCCGCGTCGTCGGGGTCGCCCGGGCCGGGCGAGATCACGATGCCGTTCAGGTCGGTGACCTCATCCGACGCGAGCGCCTCGATGCCCGATCGGTCGATCGCGTCGTTGCGCACGACCCGCACGGTCGCACCCGCCGCCTGCAGCGCCTGCACGAGGTTGAACGTGAAGCTGTCGTAGTTGTCGATCACGAGGATCATGCCCGCGCCCTCGCCGGCGCTTCGATCGATGGTTCGGCGGGCCTTTTGCCACCACGGGCCGATGCCGGCGCCACGGCTTCCTCGATGGCGCGCCGGAGCGCGGCGGCCTTGTGCTCGGTCTCCTCGAACTCCTTCTCGGGCACGGAGCCCGCGACGATTCCCGCTCCCGTGTGCACGTGCGCCCGGCCCTCGCGAAGGACCGCGCTGCGGATCGTGATCGCGGTGTCCATGTTGCCGTCGTAGCCGAGGTAGCCGACAGCGCCGCCGTAGAGCCCGCGGCGCTCCCCTTCCGCGGCGGCGATCAGCTGCATCGCCCGGACCTTCGGGGCGCCACTCAGCGTGCCGGCCGGGAAGACGGCACGCAACGCGTCGAGGGCGTCGAGGTCGGGCCGGAGCTTGCCCTCGACGTGCGAGACGAGGTGCAGGACGTGGGAGTAGCGCTCGACGTCCATGTACTTGCTCACGGTGACCGAGCCCGGCCGCGCAACGCGCCCGAGGTCGTTCCGCCCGAGGTCGACGAGCATCACGTGCTCGGCGCGCTCCTTCGGATCGCGCTGCAGCTGCTCGGTGAGGAGCTGGTCCTCGGCCGGGGTGGCGCCGCGGGGGCGAGTGCCGGCAATCGGGTGGGTCGTGAGCTTGTCGCCATCGACCTGGACGAGGAGCTCCGGGCTCGCGCCAACCACCTCGAACGCGGGCACGCGAACGAAGAACAGGTACGGGCTGGGGTTGACGCGGCGCAGGCTCCGGTACAGGCCGATCCCATCGAGCGCCTTCCCCGTCGACGGGTCGAGCGGCAGGTCGAACGATTGCCGCCGGGCCAGCACGACCTGGATCGCCTCGCCGGCGGCGATCGCGTCCTTGGCGACCTCGACCGCGTGGACGTACTCCTCTCGCCCCAGGCTGGCATCGGCGACGGCAGCCGTCCCCCCGCTCGCCCCCTCGGAGGTGCCGTTCGAGCGCCCGGCGGCGTGGCCGTTCAGCTCCGCCGCCGACGGTCGCGACGTCCGATCGAGCGCCTCGAACACCGCCTCCTCGGCGATCCGGTAGCGGCCCTCGAGATCCGGCGCATCGGTGTGCAGCGAGGCGATCGCCGACAGGGTGTGGGTCAGGTGATCGAAGACGAGGACGAGGTCGGTTTCGATGAACGCGGCGGTAGGCGTGCCGACGGGATCGGCGTCCGGCATGGGCACCGTCGGCTCGAAGATCGACACTGCGTCGTAGGCGAGCGCACCCACGGCGCCGCCGGTGAAGCGGGGCATGCCCTCGGTCGGCTGGACCCGCCGTCGACCGACGAAGGAGCGGAGCGTCGCGAGCGGGTCGGGCCCGTCGCCGGTCTTGACCGGCAGCTCCGGGTCGTATCGATCAACCGTCACCGGCCGTTCCTGGACGCTCGCCCGCCCGGCGCGGACCTCGAGCAGCCGGCGCGGACCCACGCCGAGGAACGAGTACCGCCCGAGTCGCTCGCCGCCCTCCACGGATTCGAGGAGGTACGCCGGCGTCGTGCCGTCGTCGAGCCGGAGGAAGGCGCCGATCGGCGTCTCGAGGTCGGCCGCGCGGGTCGCGCGCAGGAGCAACGTGTCCGCGTTCGAGGCGAGCCGCTTCGCCTGGGTCAGGCTGAGCGGATCGGTGCTTGTCACGTGCGGCGCCTCCGGTACTGCTCGGTCGATGTAGTCCTGCGAATCGAAACGACCTCTCGTCCCGGGACGAAAGGTCGAGCCTTCCGCGGTGCCACCCTCATTCGGCGATGCCGCACTTTCCTGACCGACGGGTGGTCTGTCGACCGCCGATCGGCGCTGCCCGCTAACGCTGGCGCTCTGCGCCGGAGCCTACTGAGCGAGTTGCCGTTCGGTCCGGAGGCTCCCGGGTCCATTCACCGCCGCCGTCGTCCCGGTTTCCACCAGCCACCGGGTCTCTCTGCCGACGCTCGACGGGTACTCGTCCCGTTCGCAGCCGATATTCGCGATGTAGGCCGGGAGTCTAGGCACGCCCCCGCGCAGCGTCAAGGCACCGTCGCGCGACCTCAAACGTACCGGTTCTCGGCGTAACACCACGTGAAGCCCTGGCCCGTGGGCATCTCGAGGATCACCGGGTGGTTCTCGCCGAGCGCGTGGGCGCGTCCGTGACCTGCCTGCGACTCGCAGCAGCCGACGTGACCGCAAGTGGCGCAGAGCCGCAGCCGATTGTCCGAACCGCATTCTTCGCAGCGGTTGCCGCTCGGTGTCGCGATGACGTCGGGAGCGTGAGCACAGGCGCGGTGCGGGTTGTCCGTCGCGGCCGGATCTGGCGATGTGAGGTCCATGCGCGGGCAAGCGTACCCGGGTGTGACAATCGCGCCGATGCCAGACGATCGAGCCCAGCCGGTCATCGCCGTCGTCGGCAGCCTGAACATTGATCTCATCGCCTACACCGCGCGTGTGCCGAGCCCGGGCGAGACGGTCATCGGCGACCGGTTCCAGATGGGCTTCGGCGGCAAGGGCGCGAACCAGGCCGTCATGGCGGCACGCCTCGGCGCCCGCGTCGCGATGGTCGGGGCGCTGGGCGATGACGTGTACGCCGGGATGACGGTCGAGAACCTCCAGGACCAGGGGGTCGATGCGACGCACGTCGCGCGAGTCGCCGGGTCCAGCGGCGTCGCGCCGATCTGGGTCGAGCCCGATGGGTCGAACCGGATCATCGTGGTGCCCGGCGCGAACGGTGCGGTCGATTCGGAGACCGCTTCGGCCGCCATCCGCTCGATCGCCGGGGTCGACGTCGTCATCGGCCAGCTCGAGATCCCGCAACGCGTGACCGCCGCCGCCTTCCGAGCCGCCCGCGAACGCGGGGCGGTGACGATCCTGAATCCCGCTCCGGCGGCACCGCTCGATCCCGAGCTCGTCGCGAGTGCGGGATGGCTCATCCCCAACGAGACCGAGTTCGCGATCCTCGCCGGCGTCGACCGACTGGACCCCGATGACGAGCGGGCGATCCTCGACTACGCCAGCCGGATCACCCCGCGGCTGCTGGTCACGCTCGGCTCACGCGGCGCGGCGCTCGTGACCGAGTCAGCGATGGTCGAGCGCGTCGCGGCCACCCCGGTCGCGCCCGTCGACACCACCGGGGCCGGCGATGCGTTCGTCGGCGCGTTTGCGGTCGGGCTGGCAGCCGGGCTTCATGAGCTGGCCGCCGTCAGGCTCGGGATCGCGTGCGCCTCCGACAGCGTGACGCGGACGGGAACGCAGAGCTCATTCCCATCGCGGGAGGCCGGATCGGCGCTGTTCGAGGGGCTCCGGTTGGGGGGCTAGCCAGCCCGCAGTTCCCGCATGATCACCGGGCGGTCACCAGACGTTCATCCCAAGGGCTGTTTCGCCCGACCCGGCCCGCGGAAGCAACGTAACCCAGCCAGCGACCCCGTGGCGGTAACTGTCGCTCGGAGGCATGTCGAAGGAATACGTTCTGCCGGGTCGACCGGCCGGTGTCGTCCTGGACCCGCAGGGATAGAATCCGGGAGAAACCCGCTCCTGGCGGCGAGCTACTCCTCGAACACCGCCCAGCCGCCGTCGTCGCCGGGCACGAAAAATGCCTCGTCCGGGTAGCACCAAGCCCACAGCTCGCCCGGCTGTGCCGATCGGATCAGGGCGTGCCCCGTCTCGCGGGCGTGGGCGGTCGCGTGACGGTTCGGGCTGTTGTCGCAGCAGCCGGTGCGGCCGCAGACGAGGCACTGGCGCAGGTGCACCCACGAGCTGCCCATCTCGACACAGGTCGGACAGACCGTCTCCGGGTCCGGGAGGTCCGCCATGGCGCTGGCGAAGTGGGGACAGGGCAGGGTCACGGCCGGCGAGGTCACACGCGAATCCTACATGCGCTGCGGCGCTGAGCCCGGCGAACCACTGGACGCTGGTCGGAGAATTCGCCCGCGAGGTGCGGTGCTTCGCCGCACCAGAGGTGATGGGCTGACCGAGGTCAGCCAGATCAAGCCGCGGGGGCCTTCCGGCGACTGGAGGCCTTCGCCCCATTGGTCGACATCGCCGCGAGTGGCAGGCGCCCGACGACCTGGTTCCGGCCGGCCAGCTTGGCCCGATACAGGGCGTCGTCGGCGGCCTTCATGAGCAGCACGCGCTCCGTGCCGTCATCGGGCGTCACGGCGAAGCCGATCGAGACCGTGAGCCGGCCTGTCTGGCCGGGACCGATCGGGATGATCGTCGACTCGGTGCGCTCGCGGATGCGCTCGGCGACCTCCGCCGCCTCGGGGGCTCCCGCGCCGGCGAGATAGACCGCGAACTCCTCGCCGCCGTAGCGCGCCGCGAGGTCGGGTTCCCGGATGCTCGATGCGAGCACGTGGGCGAAGACGCGCAGCGCCTCGTCGCCTGCCGGGTGGCCGAATCGGTCGTTGAACTCCTTGAACCGATCGAGATCGAGCATGAGGATCGCGGCTCGATCGCTCCCACCGCGAGCATTCATCCGGCGCTGGACGCTCTCGTCGAAGGCGCGATTGTTGGTGAGGCCCGTTCGGGCGTCGGTGTTGGCCTGGCCACGGAGGGCGAGCAACAGGCGTCGGTTTGCGATCGACAGCGCCGAGTGCTCGCCGATGCGAGTGATCGCGAGGCGGATGGGGAGCGGCAGCTCCCGCGTCTTTGACCAGTGGAGGTGTGCGGCGCCAACGGTCTCACCCAACGCGACGAGCGGAACGCAGGCGAGCGTCCCCGTCTCCACCGGGTAGACCGGGCAGCGGTAGGCGAGGCGCGACGAGACGTCGTCGGTCACGTACAGGCTGCTTCGGCGCACGGCCGGGCAGCGCCCCAGCTCGTGGAGCGACAGCACGTGGCCCTTGCGGTCGCCGAGCGTCGCCTGCGGCACCGCTCGGTCCTGCGACTGGTTCGACACGTGCAGGCAGGCGTCGTTCACGCGGACCAGCTCGTCGAGCGTGGCGAGCGTCGCGGCCGACAGCGAGACGTCGTCCTCGGTCAACGCGGTGAGCTCGGTGAACTGGTTGACGATCGCGGACTCGTGGGCGAGCTCCGCGCTGGCCTTGCTCGTCTCCTCGAGCTGGATGTTGGTGTAGGACAGCCGCTGGTTCAGGCCGGTCAGGCCGCTGTTCGCGGACGCCATGCGGCGCGCGAACCAGACGATGACCACGACCATCAGCAGGAGGAGCGGACCGGCCGTGACGCCGAGGTTGAGCAGCGCGCGATCGACGTCGGCGTACAGCTCCGACGTCGGGGTCACGACCGCGATGATGCGGTTGGCGTCGGGGACGGGCTCGTAGCTGACACGATAGGTGCGGCCACCATCCTCGAACGAGGCCGTACCCGACGAACCGGACAGCATCTGTCCGACCGCGTCGCGCCACGACGCGGATCCCGTCGAGGTGGCAAGGGGGAACGGCGCCGTGTTCACGTCGATCGGCGTGTTCGCCGCGGCACGAAACGCCTCGAGTTGCGGGTGGGCCAGGAGGTGGCCCTCGCGATCGAGCAGCATGTTGTAGCTCGTGCCGCCGAACGAGATGTCCTGCAGTTGGGCGGCGAACCGGGCGATCGGGATCTCGAAATGGAGGATGCCGGCGGTCACGCCGGTCGAGAGCACGATCGGGGTGGCGACGCCGATGACCCATCGAGTCGAGTCGGGCGACACATATGGGTCGGTCTGGAAGAACGAGTCATCCGGCAGCTCGAGCGTCGGCAGGACTGCCGGGTTATTCGGGCGCTCGTCCGGCGAGAGGTTCGCGACGGCCGCGACACCGGAGCCGCCGACCCACCGGGCCGTCTCGAGGCCCGACGTGCGGATCACGCAGATCTCGTCCACGTCGTAGCGGTCGCCGAGGTAGGTGATCGCCGACTCGACCGCCGCCCGGTCCTCCGGCAGCAGCTGGCCGGTCGAGTTCGCGAGGGCTTCCTCGAAGACGACGTTCTGGCGGGCAAGCCGGATGTCGCTCGACGCGGCTGTCATGGTCTCGTGGATCGCGTCGGCCACCAAGCCCGCCTCCGACGCGAGCCGGCCATCGTCCTCGCGGCGCATCTGGTCGGTGATCTGGAGGACGACGAGGCTGCCGGCGATCAGCGCCAGCACGGCGACGAGCGAGATGACCAGCGACGACCGAGCCCCGAATGGCGACTTCAGCCATCCGGGAACGGTCAGTCTCTTCCCGATCGAAACGCGGAATGCATCCTGCAAGAGGCTCTCTCGTCGTGCGGTTGCAAGGGGCCACGTGAAGAGTCCTGTGTTTGGACGCACCGCAATAGGCCACGAATGGTCCTCAGATCGCGTGACTTTCGGCGCGGACGATAGAGGGAATTTGGCGCCCACCCGTCGCGCGTAGACTGCCGCCCCCAATGCATGACGGACATCCGGAGGGTCGACGCCGAGCACTCGGCTGCCTGTTCGAGGTCGTCGAGACGCTCGTCCTGACCGTCGTCATCTTCATCGGGATCCAGGTCTTCGTCGCCCAGCCGTACAAGGTCGAGCAGGTGTCGATGGAGAACACCCTGCTGCCCCAGCAGTACGTGCTCGTCGACAAGCTGACACCGCGGTGGACGCCGTACGAGCGCGGCGACATCGTGGTCTTCGACCCGCCCGAGACCTGGTCTTCGGAGAGTCACGTGCCGTTCATCAAACGGGTCATCGGCGTGCCCGGCGATCGAATCGAGCTCCGGGACGGCGACGTCTTCGTCAACGACGTCAAGCTCGAAGAGCCCTATGTCTTCGACGACGACGGTGTCCCGCATCCGACTGAGCCCTCGCCAGGCAATCCATCGGAGTGGCAAGTCCCTGACGGCGACCTGTTCGTCATGGGTGACCACCGCCGGGATTCGGCCGATTCCCGGAGCTTCGGCCCGATCGCCCTTGGCCATGTGATCGGGCGAGCGTGGCTGCGCTATTGGCCGATCGACTCAGTCGGCATACTTCGGAAGCCTTCGTACGCCGATCAGTAGGCGGCCGCCGACCGGTGTGCCGATGCGAAGGCGCGACCCGCGCGTGACCGGCGTAGCTCAAATCGTGGTGCGCGGAGACACCAGGGCGTCGAACCGTTGGTTGACCGTATGCACCACCAAGCGGAACATTGGTGCGTCAGAGCATCGAGACGTGACGTGGGCCTGGAGGACCGAGTCTTCGGCACCTGCTTCGGGGGATCTGGCAGGCCACCACTGCGTTAAGGCCCGTACGCCGCGCCTCCTACCAAAACGGAGGCCTGCATGGCAGCTGAACCCATCCTTCGTCGGCTTGCGCCGTTCGTCGTCGCCACCGCTCTTCTTGCGTTGGCGCCATCGGCCTCGGCTACGGCCGGGCCAGCGGTCCGTGGCGGAGGCGTCGTCGACGGCCCGCTTGGGACGACATCCCAGCTCGCCTTCACCGCGACGACTTCGGGTGGCTCATTCCTGTGCGTCATGGCTGGACGCTCCGGGGGGTTCCCGTTCTTCCCGTGGTCGAATATCCAGCAGATGCTCGTTCAAGGTCGGGTGACGCCCGGGTCGCTCAGCATCACGGGTGGTGTCGCGACGTTCAGTGGCACCGCGACGATTCACGTGATCGGGACAACTTCCACGGGACGCCTGGCGGTGACCATGAAGAATGTTCCGTTCGTGTCGACGCAGGCAGCGGGGGGTGCCGGCGTTGCCTGGCACCTGCTCGAGGTCTCGGGCGTCGGGGCTTTCGGCCCGGGGCCAATGAAGACGGGCCACATCACGATCTGGCCCTGATCAGGTCCGGGAGCAATTTGTGGTGCCTCGGACAAATCCTGCGAGAGGAGCAGAGATGAAGATCAAGATCTCAGCCGCAGCCGGCGGGGCCCAGCACGTCGGTTGGGGCATCGTCCACGTGTCGCCCCTCCCCCCGGGGTCAGCCCCCGGGGTCACCTTCGACCCGGGCGGTGTGGCGTCTGCGCAGACGCCTGACGGCGAAACGATCACGCTCACAGGGTCCGGCACCTTTGTTGCGCCCGCGGGCAGCAACGGGGGCTCCGGCGCCGTGACCGGAGGAGGCACGTGGACGACCTCGACCGGGGGAAGCGGCACCTACAAGGTCAAGGAACTGGTGGCCTGGGTGTTCGCCTCGGCCCAGCCACTCCTCATCGGGGGCTTTCCGGTCACCGATAACACTGGCAATAACACAGAACGAGCCAACGGAGTTGCAGTTCTGAGGATCGAGTTCTCGAACGGGCAATCGGGTGTCCTGACCGTTGGTTGTCACGGACCGGGAGCACCCGCCGGGATCTTCGAGGGCATCGCGACGACGAAGGGTTACAAGACGTACTACAACACCCCGACCCCGGTTGGAGACGTTGACGCCGGCCGCACGCTCTTCCACGTTCACTAGAAGCGCACGACTGGCACAAGGGGGGACGCCATCGGCGTC
>VBGT01000044.1:33007-33375 GCA_005889475.1 Chloroflexota bacterium
CCTGCACCTGGACAACATCCAAGAGACAGGCTCGAAGGTGTCGCCCGTGATCGCAAGAATTTCACGTCGGCGCTTCCTCAAAGCGACCGGCGCGGGTGGCCTGCTCCTGTTGTTGTCACGATTGCCTCAGGTGGTGGCGGCAGCGCAGCCTGCCTGGGTGGCGCGGCCGGGCGACAGTCTCGTCCTCCTCTGGAACGAGGCGTTCCTCCAGGGCGTACGCACGTCGAAGCTCGGCCCACCGATGGTCGCCCGCGCTCTCGCCATCGCCCACACGTGCATCTACGATGCCTGGGCCGCCTACGACGGCACAGCCGTCGGAACAGTCCTGGGCGGCTCACTGCGTCGACCGCCCGGTGAGCGCCGGCTCG
>VBGT01000045.1 GCA_005889475.1 Chloroflexota bacterium
AGAACAAGAAGAATGATCCGAACCGGATCGAGCTCATGAAATACTGTCCCCGTGACCGACGCCACACCCTCCATCGGGAGGCCAAGTGACGATCGGTGAACGCAGGGGTGTAGCTCAATTGGCAGAGCACCGGTCTCCAAAACCGGCGGTTGTAGGTTCGAGTCCTATCGCCCCTGCCACATTTGGAAAGGTTGAGAGAGCGATCACGTGAAGCGAATACGCCGCTTCCTTGCCGAGGCGGTCTCCGAGCTCCGCAAGGTCTCGTGGCCGACGTTCGTGCAGACCCGCAACCTGACCGTGCTCGTCTTCGCGGTGAGCATCGCGGTCGGGGTGTTTGTGGCGTTCTGGGACCAGGTGTTCCAGGGCGTGATCGGCATCATCGGGAACGCCCTGTCATGAGCACCACCGCCACCCCCGACATCGAAGCCAAGCGCCCCGACAAGCGCTGGTACGTGATCCACACGTACTCGGGCTACGAGAACAAGGTCAAGGCCAACCTCGAACACCGCATCGAGTCGATGGGCATGGAGGACAAGATCTTCCAGGTCCTCGTGCCGATGGAGGACGAGATCGAGATCCGCCAGGGCCAGCGGCATACCGTCCAGAAGAAGGTCTACCCGGGCTATGTGCTCGTCGAGATGATCCTCGACCCGGACAGCTGGTTCGTCGTGCGCAACACGCCCGGCGTCACCAGCTTCGTCGGCGGCTCGAACATCCCGGGCGTCCGCAGCGAGCCGGTGCCGCTCGACGAGACCGAGGTCAAGCAGATCCTGCGGCACATGGGCGTCGAGACGCCGAAGTACCGCGTCGCCTTCACCAAGGGCCAGAGCGTTCGGGTGACCGACGGGCCGTTCTCCGAGTTCATCGGCACGGTCGACGAGGTCAACCCCGAGCGCAACAAGGTCAAGGTCCTCGTCAGCATCTTCGGCCGCGAGACCCCGGTCGAGCTGGACTTCCTCCAGGTCGAGAAGCTGTGATCGCCGTTCGGCCGACTCATCCCAGCGTTGTCACCTGTGCGCGCTCGCTCACGCACCCTGGAGTGCGCTCGCGAGCGTGCTCGGCGCCGCCTTGGTCTGAGCAGGGCAGCTCCGGCGATCACCGCGGCGAATCCCCGCCTGAAAGGAATTCCTGAGCCGTGGCCAAGAAGATCCGCATCGTGCTCACGCTGCAGCTGCCGGCAGGCAAGGCGACGCCCGCGCCGCCCGTCGGCACGGCACTCGGCCCCCACGGCATCAACATCATCGAGTTCACCAAGACCTACAACGAGAAGACTGCCGACAAGGTCGGGCAGGTGATCCCGGCGCAGATCACGGTCTACGAGGACCGCTCGTTCACGTTCATCCTCAAGACCCCGCCCGCCGCGGACCTGCTGCGTAAGGCGGCGGGGATCGACAAGGGCTCCGGCACGCCGAAGCGGGAGTCGGTCGGTCGCGTGACCCGGGACCAGGTCCGCGACATCGCGGCGATCAAGATGGCCGACCTGTCGGCCAACGACGTCGACGCCGCGGCCCGGATGATCGAGGGGACGGCCCGATCGATGGGCATCGAGGTCCTCGGCTAGGAGGCGACCCGGCCACGCCTGCCACCCCGGGGCGCGGCGAGATCGGAGTGGGGGAGACCGGCGAAACCCGGTCGAAAGGAGATCAGGTGGCACACGGCAGGAAGTACCTCGAGGCGGCGAAGCTCGTCGACCACGCCCGCGCCTACCCGCCCGACGAAGCGGCCCGGCTGGCCAAGGAGACGACGACCGTCAAGTTCGACGCGACGGTCGAGGCGCACATCCGTCTCGGCGTCGACCCTCGCCACGCCGACCAGATGGTCCGGGGCACGGTTGTGCTCCCGAACGGCACCGGCAAGGTGGTGCGGACGGTCGTGTTCGCCCAGGGCGAGAAGGCCCAGGAAGCGCTGCGCGCCGGCGCCGACGAGGTCGGTGCGGAGGACCTGGTGAAGAAGGTCGAGGCCGGCTGGCTGGAGTTCGACGTCGCCCTCGCGACGCCGGACCTCATGGGCCAGGTCGGTCGCCTGGGCAAGATCCTCGGCCGGCGCGGCCTCATGCCGAACCCAAAGGCGGGCACGATCACCTTCGACCTCGATCGCGCGATCCGCGAGGTCAAAGGTGGCCGCGTCGAGTTCAAGGTCGACAAGGCCGCGATCATCCACGTCGCGGTCGGCAAGGCCAGCTTCGAGGCAGAGGCACTCGTCGCCAACCTCGCGGCGCTGGTCGATGCCGTGAACCGCGCCAAGCCTGCGGGCGCGAAAGGCACGTACCTGCGCACGTTGACGATCGCCAGCACGATGGGCCCGGGGATCCGGGTCGATATCCCCGGGATCCTCGCGGCCGCCACGGCCGCCTGAGACCGATCGCCCGCGAGTAGGCAATTTCGAAGCGCGTGGCATAATCGCGGGCCTCCGACACGGAGGCGGCGTTCCGCCAGCCATCGGTCGGAGGATGAGACGGAACCAGCCGAAGACAGCCTGCGCCCGCGGACCGCACGCATGTGACGGTCGGGGCTTGATCCGCCGGACCGGATCGGGGCATCGCCCCGGGGACGCCGGCGAGCACGCCGAGGCAGGAACGGATCGTCTGCCCTCCCGGGGTGGGCGCGCCCCCTGCAGTCGAGGTCAGCGCCTTCGGGCGCCCGTCGCAGGGGAGCCTGGAGCCGAGGGGCTCCGGCGCCCACCGCCGCGCGCCGGCTGCGCGCCGAACCTGATGGAGGGCACCATGCCGACCGAGGCCAAGCGCCTGGCCGTCGCCGCGCTGCGCGAGCACCTCGTGGGCAGCCACACGCTCATCGTCTCGGAGTACCGGGGTCTGACCGTCCGCGAGATCGCCGAGATCCGCCGCAGCCTGCGCAAGCAGAACGTGACGTATCGGGTGATCAAGAACCGGCTGATGAAGATCGCCGCCGCGGACACCGTGGGGCCGGCGCTCGACCCGCTCCTCATCGGGCCGACGGCGATCGCCTTCGGCGACGACGAGGGGGCGACCGCGAAGGCGGTCATCGACACGATGCGGCCGTTCCGGCAGGTGAAGATCACCGGCGCCCTCCTGGGCACCCGGGCGATCGACGCCGACGGCGTGATGCGGCTCGCCACGCTGCCCTCGCGCGAGGTCCTGCTGTCCCAGGTGGCGGGCGCGTTCAGCGCGCCGCTGGCAACGACCGCCGGCCTGTTCGACGCGCCGCTGCGCGACGTCGCCGGGCTCGTCGCGGCCCTCGCCGACAAGCAGGCGGCCGCCGCCTGAGGGCCAGACCCGACAACCCCGAAACCCCGCGACCGACTCCCAGCCTGACCCGTTCCCACTGACGAAGGAGAGCAATCACCGATGGCAACGATGACCGCCGACCAGCTGCTCGAGGCGTTCGAGAAGATGACCGTCCTCGAGCTGTCCGATTTCAAGAAGAAGTTCGAAGACCGCTTCGGCGTGACCGCGGCCGCGCCGGTGGCCATGGCTGCCGCGCCGGCCGGCGGTGGCGGCGCCGCAACCGCCGAGGCCGCCCCCGCCGCCGAGGAGCAGACCGAGTTCACCGCGACCCTGACCGAGATCGGCCCGAACAAGATCCCGGTGATCAAGGTCGTCCGCGAGCTGACCGGCCTCGGCCTCAAGGAGGCCAAGGACCTCGTCGACGCGTCGCCCAAGGCGGTCAAGGAAGGCGTCAACCGCGAGGAGGCCGACAAGATCAAGGCGGCTCTCGAAGAGCAGGGGGCCAAGGTCGAGATCACGTAGCCAGGCCTCGCGCCTGGCCGTGCACCCGGTTCTCCGCGCGCCGATCCGCTTCGTCGCGAGGAGCGGCGAGCCGGTCCACGCCCCGGTGGTCCTCGCGACCATCGGGGCGATCCATACCCGGCTCGTCCTGGACACCGGCTCGGACGTCCACCTCGTGACCCGCGAGCTCGCCGAGGCCGCCGGTCTCGCCCTGACCGACGGCGACGTCGGGACGGACCACGCCGGCACGGAGCTCGACAGCTGGCTGGTCGGCGACGTGCCGCTGACGCTCGACGAGTCGACACCCTCGGCTGCCGAGATCGACCTCCACGACGTCGTGGCGATCCCGGCTCCGGCCGCGTTCATCGAGCGGGGGATCGGCGGCATCCTCAGTCCGCAGCGCCTCCATCGCTCCGCGTTCGCGATCATCGACGAGGTCGACGACGAGCTGGTCCTGCTCGACGCGGGGGCAGAGGGCGTCCGACGCTGGGTGCTCGATCGCCATCCGGGCCTCGCCGTCCTGGTGCTGGAGCGGGCGCCGGGCGATGCCCGCCCGATCGTCGATGCCGCAATCGAGCCGCACGCGCCGGTCCCGGTCCTCGTCAACAGCGGAGGCCGCCACACCGAGTTCGAGCCCGCCACGGTCCCGGGCCTCGCGGGCGGTTCGCCCGAGCGGATCGGCGTGGCCGTCTCCGGCGCGGACGTGCTCGGCGCCGAGGCCGGGAGCCAGGTGCTGGCCCTCGGAGGCGCGCGCGTCGCCGTGCCCTCGCTCAAGCTTCGGACCGGGATGGATGACCCGCCGGGGATGCTCGGCCAGGACCTGATCCGCGGCACCGTCGTCGCCGTCGGACCGGATCCGGCGACGCCCGTCCTGTGGGGGGTCGCGCAACTCCAGAGCCAGCCTGTCGGAGCCGGCGGCCGACATCCCCACGCGAGATGATTGCCCCGCATGGCTGACGCCCGAGGCAGGGACGATGCTCCAGGCGATGAGGCCCGGGCGGCCCCGGAGGCGGCTGGCGTTCAGCTGACGGCGGCCACTCGGTGGTTGTCCACCTCAAGCCCGGGCTTCCTTTGGCCTGCGCTGGTAGGCACGGTCTTTCTCGTGCTCGCATTCCTGATCGTCGGGCCGATGGTGGGCGCGCCGCTCGGTGCGCATGATGATCACGAGCTGCCGGTGATCGCGGGCCAGCTCCGGACGGAGGGATTCCTGCCGACGCTGGCTTCGTGGCTCGACGAGGGCCGCGGGCGCTTCCGGCCCGGCTACTGGGTGCTGCGGGTCAGCGAGACGGCGATCTGGGGCCTCGACACCCGCGGCTGGTACCTCGACAGGGCAGCGCTCCTCCTTGCCTCGCTGTGGGCCGGCTATCTCCTGGCCCGCCTTCGGTTCGCCCCCGCCGTCTCGCTTCTTGCCGCCGCCCTGCTGGTCGCTGGACCGCAGGCGGAGAGCTTTGGACGTCTCGGTCCGCAGGAGGCGTATGCCGTCCCCTTGTCGCTCGCCGGGTTCGCCCTGATCGGCCGGAGGCGCGAGGCGCCGGGGCTGCTGCTCCTCGTCCTCTCGGCGTTCATCAAGGAGCCGTTCATTCCCCTGGCCTTTCTGGGCGTCGCGTGGGCCTGGGCGCGCGACCGCAGGGGCGCTGCCGTCCTTGCTGGCCTGGTCCTCGGGATCGCCCTCGCTGGCGCCCTCGCTCAGGTGCTGGCCGGCGGCCACCTCGCCGGCCAGGTCCGAAACCCGTCGACAATCGCCTGGACGGCGCTCGAGCTCGCGGCGGTGATGGCGGTCGCGACGGGCTGGCCACTCGCGATCATCGCGGACAACCGCCGCTGGCTTGCGCTCATCGCGGCAGCGATCGTGCTGCCGCAGGTGTTCATCCTCGCCGACCTCAACGTCGCGCAGCGGTACCTCTACCCGGCGGTCTTCGCAGGGATTCTGTGCGCCGCGGCGGCTGCCGCTCGGTCCCGAATCGCCTACGTCCTGGTTGCGGCGATCCTCGTCGCAAGCGTCGGTCGCCAGGCGCTGGCGACGAACAATCGACTGGCGGCGACGCGGAGCTTCGCGTCATTCGTGGCGATGCTCGGTGCGCTGGATCTGCCGATCGTGATCCACACCGAGGGAACCGTGGTCACCGAGCAAGCCATCGCAATCCGACGGTATCTCCCGTCAGCTCGAATCTCGCTCGTCCCGCCGGTGACGAGCAAGTCGGACGTGTTCGACCCCTATGTTCCCGGGCGATGCGTCGAGGCGGATGTCGACGTCCCGGCGGCCGGCTTGTGCGCCACGGCGTATCCCGTGCCGTAGGCAGCCGCCCGGGGTTCAATCAGCCTGCCGGCACCGGCCCGGGGCCGTTTGACAAACTTCGCTCCCGCGATACACTTTGCAGTTCTGTGAGCGCGGGCCCCTTCCATCCTCCTGTCCTCCGTCAAGGAGCGGTCGTTCATGCTGTCTTCCGCTGAATCGCCGGCCGTCGGCCAGCCGTCGGCGGCGCGAAAGCGCTATGCCCGGATCCCCGAGGTCCTCCCCGTCCCCAACCTGATCGAGCTCCAGCTGGAGTCATTCCGCTGGTTCATCGACAAGGGGCTGCGCGAGCTCTTCGACGAGATCAGCCCGATCAAGGACTTCACCGGCAAGGTCATGGAGCTCCAGTTCCTCGACTACGAGTTCGGGGAGCCCAAGTACTCGGAGGAGGAGTGCCGGACCAAGGACCTGACCTTCAGCCGGCCGCTGTACGTCAACGTCGAGCTGCTGATCAAGGAAACCGGCGAGATCCAGCGCCAGCGGGTGTACATGGGCGACTACCCGTGGATGACCGACCTGGGGACGTTCGTCGTGAACGGTGCCGAGCGCGTGGTCGTGTCCCAGCTCGTGCGCTCGCCGGGCGTGTACTACAGCGAGCTCGAGGATCCCGGGTCGGGCCGGATGCTCTTCAGCGCCAAGGTCATCCCGAACCGCGGCGCCTGGCTCGAGTTCGAGACCAACAACAAGGACCAGCTCTGGGTCAAGGTCGACCGCAAGCGCAAGATCGCGGCGACGACCCTGCTCCGCGCCGTCGGCTACGAGACCAACGACGAGATCGCCGCGCTGTTCGGGCCGGTCGACGTCGACCCCGAGCACCCGTTCACCGCGAACACGCTCGAGAAGGACGTCACCCGCACGCCCGCCGAGGCGCTGATCGAGGTCTACAAGAAGCTGCGCCCGGGCGATCCGCCAACCGGCGACAACGCGCGCGCGCTGGTCGTGGGCCTGTTCTTCAACTTGCGGCGCTACGAGCTCGGCCGCGTCGGTCGCTACAAGTTCAACAAGAAGCTCGACGGCGCCGCCGCGCGGATGGGCATCGAGCTCGACCGCGAGAGCCGGACGATCACCCGCGAGGACATCGCGGCCATCGTCGGCCACCTCATCGAGTGCAACCGCGGGCTGCACCCCAAGGATGACATCGACCATCTCGGCAACCGCCGCATCCGGGCCAACGGCGAGCTGATCCAGAACGCGTTCCGGATCGGACTGCTGCGCATGGAGCGCGTCGTCCGCGAGCGCATGACGATCCAGGAGATCGACAAGGCCACGCCGAACGCGCTGATCAACATCCGGCCGGTCGTGGCCGCGATGAAGGAGTTCTTCGGCGGCAGCCAGCTCAGCCAGTTCATGGACCAGACCAACCCGCTCGCCGAGCTGACCTCGAAGCGCCGCCTGTCGGCCCTCGGGCCGGGCGGCCTGTCGCGCGAGCGCGCCGGGTTCGACGTCCGCGACGTGCACCACAGCCACTACGGCCGGATCTGCCCGATCGAGACCCCCGAGGGCCCGAACATCGGCCTGATCGGCTCGCTCGCGACGTACGGCCGGATCAACAGCTACGGCTTCATCGAGACGCCGTACCGCAAGGTCAAGCGCACCGTCGCCTGGGACGACCCGAACCTGGCCGAGTACGAGGCCGGCACCGACCTCATCGCCAAGGGCGGCGGAGTCGTGGCCAAGAAGGGCACGTCGCTCGCTGACGGCGCCGCCTCCGAGCTCAAGAAGCAGAAGCTCAACGCCTTCCCGATCAAGCCGGTCGTCACCGACCAGATCGAGTACCTCCCGGCGGACGAGGAGGAGGAGCACGTCGTGGCGCAGGCCAACGCCCGCCTCGACGCCACCGGCCACTTCGTCGACGAGCGCGTCCCGTCGCGCTTCCGTGACCAGTTCCCGGAGGCCCGCCCGGACCAGATCGAGTACATGGACGTGAGCCCCAAACAGGTCGTCTCCGTGGCGACCGCGCTCATCCCGTTCCTCGAGCACGACGACGCGAACCGGGCCCTGATGGGCTCGAACATGCAGCGCCAGGCCGTGCCCCTGCTCGAGCCCGAGGCGCCGATCGTCGGCACGGGCATGGAGGAGCGGGCCGCCCGCGACTCCGGGCAGGTCGTGGTCGCGCGCCGCGACGGTGTCGTGATCAGCGTCACCGCCGAGCGGATCAAGGTCGAGGCCGACTCGGGCGAGCTCGACGAGTACCGCCTCCAGAAGTTCGTGCGGAGCAACCAGGGCACGTGCATCAACCAACGCCCGATCGTCGACCTGGGCCAGCGGGTCCGGGCCAGCGAGGCCATCGCCGACAGCTCGTCCACGAGCCACGGCGAGCTCGCGCTGGGCCGCAACGTCCTGGTCGCGTTCATGAGCTGGGAGGGCGGCAACTACGAGGACGCGATCGTCATCAGCGATCGCCTCGTCCGTGACGACCTGTTCACCAGCATCCACATCGAGAAGCACGAGATCGAGTCGCGGGACACCAAGCTCGGGCCCGAGGAGATCACCCGCGACATCCCCAACGTCGGCGAGGAGTCCCTCAAGGACCTCGACGAGGAGGGCATCGTCTACATCGGCGCCGAGGTCCGTCCCGGCGACATCCTGGTCGGCAAGATCACGCCGAAGGGCGAGACCGAGCTGACCGCGGAGGAGCGCCTGCTCCGCGCGATCTTCGGTGAGAAGGCGCGCGAGGTGAAGGACAGCTCGCTGCGCCTGCCCCACGGCGAGCGCGGCAAGGTGGTCGAGGTCCGCGAGTTCCGACGCGAGCTGAACGACGACCTGCAGCCGGGCGTGAACCGACTGGTCCGGGTCTCGGTCGCCCAGAAGCGCAAGATCTCGGTCGGCGACAAGATGGCCGGCCGCCACGGCAACAAGGGCGTGATCGCCAAGATCCTGCCCGCCGAGGACATGCCGTTCCTGCCCGACGGCACCGCCGTCGACATCATCCTCAACCCGCTCGGCGTGCCGAGCCGGATGAACATCGGCCAGATCCTCGAGACCCACCTCGGCTGGGCGCTCCACGCCAAGGGCGAGACCGCCGCGACCGCCGTCTTCGACGGCGCGACCGAGGAGCAGATCCGCGACGAGCTCAAGGGCGCCCGGCACATGGTCTACGGCGTCGAGCAGGCCCTGCCCCAGGACGGCAAGGTCGAGCTGCGCGACGGCCGCACGGGCGAGAAGTTCGATCGCGACATCACCGTCGGCTACATCTACATGCTCAAGCTCCACCACCTGGTGGAGGACAAGATCCATGCCCGCTCGACCGGCCCGTACAGCCTGATCACCCAGCAGCCGCTGGGCGGCAAGGCCCAGTTCGGCGGCCAGCGCTTCGGCGAGATGGAGGTGTGGGCGCTCGAGGCCTACGGCGCCGCCAACATCCTGCAGGAGCTGCTGACCGTGAAGTCCGACGACGTGCTCGGCCGCGTGCAGACGTACGAGGCCATCGTCAAGGGCGAGGAGATCCAGCCACCGCGGGTCCCCGAGTCCTTCAAGGTCCTCATCAAGGAGCTCCGGAGCCTCGGCCTCAACGCCGAGATCCTCGACCAGAACGACGAGGAGATTCCCCTCGCCGAGGACGACGCAGCGGGCTACCTGCTGCCCGACCTCGGGGGGATCAACCTCGCCGGGTTCGAGGACTGACCGTCACGTCCCAGCTGTCCCGCACCACACCGCGACGCCGCGTCCCGGCCGGCGCGACGTCGCCCGCCCACGGTCCGAATCGCGCCACCGAGCCAGACGGCGGCGCGGAGGAGAACGATGCTCGAAGTCAATAACTTCAACGCCATCCGGATCTCGCTTGCGAGCCCGGATCAGATCCGCGAATGGTCGAAGGGTGAGGTCACCAAGCCCGAGACCATCAACTACCGCACGCTCAAGCCGGAGAAGGACGGCCTCTTCGACGAGCGCATCTTCGGTCCCACCAAGGACTGGGAGTGCTACTGCGGCAAGTACAAGCGGATCCGGTACAAGGGCATCATCTGCGACAAGTGCGGCGTCGAGGTCACTCGCTCGAAGGTCCGCCGCGAGCGCATGGGCCACATCCAGCTGGCCAGCCCGGTCAGCCACATCTGGTACTTCAAGGGCACGCCCTCGCGCCTGGGCATCCTGCTGGACATCAGCCCGCGCAACCTCGAGCGGATCCTGTACTTCGCCCTGTACATCGTCACCGGTGTCGACGAGGAGACGCGCAAGCGCTTCGCCGCGACGATCGAGGAGGAGGCCGCCGGTCGTGGCGGTGAGTCCGGCAAGCGCCTGGGCGACCTCGAGACCGAGCTCAAGGCCAACATCGACAAGAACCGCGACGAGCTGACGGCCGCGCTCAAGGACACCAGGGCCGAGCTCGAGACGCAGCGCGCCAACCGCACCGAGGAGATCGTCGCCGCGGCCCAGCAGCTCGAGGCTCGGCTGGCCGAGCTCAAAACCGGCGCTGCCGAGGAGTCGATCGTCTTCGAGCCGACCGGCGAGGTCATCGTCGCCGCGGGCGACAAGGGCGGCAAGACGGCCACGGCCAAGCTGCGCTCCGTCGTCAGCGCCGAGACCGAGCGCGTCAACGAGGAGATCCAGCAGCGCGAGCGCGACGAGGAGACGGCCGTCGAGCAGAAGGTCGCCGATCTGCGCGCCGCGATGGACGAGGCCCTCGCCGCGGAGAAGGGCCAGCTCAAGGAGCACGCCCAGGGCCTGAAGGACGAGTTGCGCAAGCTGCGCGACGAGCTCGACTCGATCAAGTCGATGCTGACCATCGGCGAGACGGACCTGCGCACGCTCGACGAGAAGTTCAACCAGGCCGGCAAGGGCCGCCTGTTCAGCGCCGGCATGGGCGCCGAGGCCGTGCGCGAGATCATCACGCGGATGGACCTGGAGACGCTCGCGCGAGCCCTCCACGTCGAGGTCCGGACCAGCTCCGGCCAGCGCCGCAAGAAGGCGATCAAGCGGCTCCGCCTGATCGAGGCGTTCCGCCGCTCCGGCACCCGGCCGGAGTGGATGATCCTGTCGGTGCTGCCGGTCATCCCGCCGGACCTGCGGCCGATGGTCCAGCTCGACGGCGGCCGCTTCGCGACCTCCGACCTGAACGACCTGTACCGCCGCGTCATCAACCGGAACAACCGGCTCAAGCGGCTCCTCGAGCTCGGTGCACCCGAGATCATCATCCGCAACGAGAAGCGGATGCTCCAGGAGGCGTGCGACGCCCTGATCGATAACGGCCGCCGCGGTCGGGCGATCGCGGGCACCGGCAACCACCGGCTCAAGAGCCTGTCCGACATGCTCAAGGGCAAGCAGGGCCGGTTCCGCCAGAACCTGCTCGGCAAGCGTGTCGACTACTCGGGCCGCTCGGTCATCGTCGTCGGCCCGGAGCTCAAGCTGCACCAGTGCGGGCTGCCCAAGAAGATGGCCCTCGAGCTGTTCAAGCCGTTCGTCATGCGCCAGCTCGTCGAGAAGGGCTTCGCCCACAACATCAAGAGCGCCAAGCGCATCGTCGAGCGCGTCCGACCGGAGGTCTGGGACGTCCTCGAGGAGGTCATCAAGGACCACCCGGTCTTGCTGAACCGCGCCCCGACGCTGCACCGCCTCGGCATCCAGGCGTTCATGCCGGTGCTCGTCGAGGGCTCGGCCATCCAGATCCACCCGCTGGTCTGCACCGCGTTCAACGCCGACTTCGACGGCGACCAGATGGCGGTCCACGTGCCGCTGTCCTCCGCCGCCCAGGAGGAGGCGCGGACGATGATGCTGTCGACCGCGAACCTGCTCTCGCCCGCCGACGGCACGCCGGTGGTGGCGCCAACCCAGGACATGGTCCTCGGCTGCTACTACCTGACGATGGAGAAGGAGACGACCGAGAACAAGGCCCCGACGCGCATCTTCGCCGACGAGGACGAGGCGCTGTACGCCCACGAGCTGTCGGCGCGCGGCCTTAGCACCGCGAGCGGCCGCGTCACCGATGGCGATGGCAACCTCGACAGCCGTGCCGGCAAGCCCGTGCAGTCGCACGGCCAGGGCAAGCTCGAGCTGCACGAGCCCATCGAGGTCGTCGTGTCCGGCTGGGACGAGGCGTCGGGCGAGCTGCGCCCGATGCGCGTTCGGACGACCGTCGGCCGGATCATCTTCAACCAGATCGTGCCCGATCGGCTCCGGTTCACCGAGCTGACCAATCGCGAGATGCGCCGGACGGACCTCAAGCGCCTGGTCGACGAGTGCTACCGCCTCCTCGGGCCGGCCGACACGGCGCACCTCGTCGACGGCATCAAAGATGTCGGCTTCAAGTTCGCGACTCGCGGCGGCATGACGATCGGCCTGTGGGACATCGTCACACCGCCCCAGAAGGCGAAGTCGCTCAAGGCCGCAGATGACCAGGTCGGCGATATCGACAAGCAGTTCCAGCGCGGCCTGATCACCGAGGAGGAGCGCTACGAGCAGGTCGTCGAGCTGTGGAAGCGCACGACCGACAGCATCTCGGCCGCGATGATGGCCCAGCTGCCCGAGGACAACGCGCTGCGCATGATGACCGACTCCGGTGCCCGCGGGAACAAGGGCAACATCGGCCAGCTCGGCGCGATGCGCGGCCTGATGGCCGACCCCTCGGGCCGGATCATCGACGTGCCCGTGCGCAGCAACTTCCGCGAGGGCATGTCCGTCCTCGAGTACTTCATCTCGACCCACGGCGCCCGCAAGGGCCTCGCCGACACGGCCCTCCGCACCGCGGACTCGGGCTACCTGACGCGTCGGCTCGTCGACGTCGCCCAGGACGTCATCACCAAGGAAGAGGACTGCGGCACGGAGGAGGGGAGCTGGATCACGGCGGTCGATACCGCCGACATGACCGGCGCCACCTGGCCGGCCACCGACGACACCACGCGTCGCAACGTCCTCGACGAGTTCCGTCGTCGTCTCGTCGGCCGGCTCTCCGCCGCGCCGATGCGCGACCCGGGCTCCAAGGCCAGCTCAAAGAACAAGACGACGCCGCTCCTCGTCGAGCGCAACGAGATGATCACCGAGGAGGTGGCACAGCAGCTGGAGGACGCCGGGATCGAGGAGGTCCTCGTCCGCTCACCGCTCACCTGTGAGGCGCGCTACGGCGTGTGTCGTCGGTGCTACGGCCGGAACCTCGCCAGCGGCGAGCCGGTCGGCGTGGGCGAGGCGGTGGGCATCATCGCCGCCCAGTCCATCGGCGAGCCGGGCACGCAGCTGACGATGCGGACGTTCCACACCGGCGGCGTCGCCGGCCTGGACATCACCGCCGGCCTGCCCCGGGTGGAGGAGCTGTTCGAGGCCCGCGTGCCCAAGGGCAAGGCCGAGATCAGCCACATCGACGGCGGCGTCTCGATCATTCGCGCCGACACGGGCACGAAGGTCAAGGTCACCAGCCGCGAGGCCTACGACTCGACCCTGAACCTGCCCAAGAAGGCCGAGCTGCTGGCGGCCGCCGGCGACGCGGTCGCCCTCGGCCAGGTCGTCGCCCGCGTCGATGGTGGCGCGGACGTGGTCGCACCCGTCGCGGGCTTCCTGGTCAAGACCAGCGACGGGCTCGTCGTGCGGGCCGAGGACGTCGTCGAGCGCGAGTACGCCATCCCCCACAACGCCCGGCTGCTCGTCACCGAGAGCCAGGAGGTCCGCGCGGGCGACGCGATCACCGACGGGCCGATCAACCCGCAGGAGTTCCTCGACACCCGCGGTCGCGACGCGGTCCAGCGCTACCTGGTCAAGGAAGTCCAGAAGGTCTACCGCAGCCAGGGCGTGACCATCAACGACAAGCACATCGAGATCATCGTTCGCCAGATGCTGCGCAAGGTGCGCATCGACCAGCCGGGCGACAGCGAGCTGCTGCCGACCGAGCTGATCGACCGGCTCGACTTCGAGGAGGTCAACAACCGGGTGCTGGCCGAGGGCGGCGAGCCCGCGACGGCCCAGACGGTTCTGCTCGGGGTCACCAAGGCCTCGCTCAACACCTCCAGCTTCCTCGCGGCGGCGTCATTCCAGGAGACGACCCGGGTGCTCACGGAGGCCGCCATCAACGGCGCCAAGGATCACCTGATCGGGCTCAAGGAGAACGTCATCATCGGCAAGCTCATCCCGGCCGGCTCCGGCGCCCCGGCGAATCTCGCCGCGCGCAAGGAGCGCGAGCGCCGGGCGGCCCTCGAGGCCCTTGCCGGCGAGGCGCTCGAGGCGGGTGGGGCGGCCTACAACCCCTTCCTCGAGGGGGGCGATGGCCGGCCCGCGCCCGACGACGACGCAACGCCGATCGCGCAGCCGGCGCCCGAGCCGGCCGCCGAGGAGGAGGAGTTCAACCCGTTCCTCGTCGACGCCGAGAAGGCGGTCGCGGGGCGCGACGAGGACGCTGACGAGGGCTGACGTCGTCGCCGCGCTCGCGGCCTCCGACACGACTCCAGCGACGCAGGATTTCGACCCTCGCCGATCCACCCGGCGGGGGTCGATCCACGTTTGACACCCCGATCCGCCGATTGATAAACTCCGCCTTCGTGGCTTCGGGAGGGAAGCCCTTCGGCGACTAGCCGAGCGGCCCTCCGAGCCCTCCCATCACGGGTCCCGCGACGAACGCCGTCGCCGTGATCCGACCAGTCCGACAGCAGAGGTAGCGTTTTCGTGCCGACGATCAACCAGCTCGTGCGCCACGGCCGGCGCGCCAAGATCGGCAAGATCAAGGCGCCGGCGATGCGCAAGAACTGGAACAGCCTGCGCCAGCGCCAGGTGCCGATTCCGGGCGCCCCGCAGAAGCGCGGCGTGTGCCTCCAGGTGCGGACGATGACGCCCAAGAAGCCGAACTCCGCGCTGCGCAAGATCGCGCGCGTGCGCCTGACCAACCAGATGGAGGTCACGGCCTACATCCCGGGCATCGGCCACAACCTGCAGGAGCACTCGGTCGTGCTCGTCCGCGGCGGCCGGGTCAAGGACCTGCCCTCGGTCAAGTACCACATCATCCGCGGCACCCTCGACGCCGCCGGCGTGCGCGACCGCAAGCAGGGTCGCAGCAAGTACGGCGCAAAGGCCGCCCCGTCCGTCGGCGGGGCGCGCTGACATGCCGCGCCGCGCCGGGGTCGCCCGGAAGACCAAGTACGAGCAGGTGCCCGTCAACCGCACCAACATGCGGTTCCACGCCAAGCTCATGACCAACGGGAAGCGCCGGCTGGCGGAGCGCATCCTGCGCCAGGCGCTCGCCCGCGCCGAGGCGTCCGCGCGCCGGCCCGGCCTCGAGGTCATGGAGTCGGCGCTGCGCAACGCGACCCCGATCATCGAGGTCAAGCCACGCCGCGTCGGTGGCGCGACCTACCAGGTGCCGGTCGAGATCCGCGGCGACCGCCGGCTGTCGCTCGGCGTGCGCTGGCTCGTCCAGGCCGCCCGCAAGCGCAGTGGCAAGAGCATGTCCGAGAAGCTCGCGGCCGAGTTCGTCGATGCCATGAACGGCCTCGGCGCGGCCGTCAAGCGGCGCGAGGACACCCACAAGATGGCCGAGGCCAACAAGGCCTTCAGCCATTTCAAGTGGTAGCCCGGGACAGGTCGAGCGCATGACACGCCAGGTCCCACTCGCGAAGACGCGGAACATCGGGATCATCGCCCACATCGACGCGGGCAAGACGACCGTGACCGAGCGGATCCTCTTCTACACCAAGAAGATCTACAAGCTCGGCGAGGTCCATGAGGGCGCGGCCACGATGGACTGGATGCCGCAGGAGCAGGAGCGCGGCATCACCATCACCGCCGCGGCCACGACCTGCTTCTGGAATGACCATCGCATCAACATCATCGATACGCCCGGGCACGTGGATTTCACCGTTGAGGTGGAGCGGAGCCTCCGGGTGCTCGACGGCGCCGTCGTCGTCTTCGACGGCGTGGCCGGCGTCGAGCCCCAGTCGGAGACGGTCTGGCGCCAGGCCGACCGCTACTCCGTGCCCCGGATCTGCTTCATCAACAAGCTCGATCGGACCGGCGCCGACTTCTGGCGCTGCGTCGACATGATCGTCGACCGCCTCGGGATCCCGATCGGCAACGAGGATCGCTTCGAGGGCGTGGTCGACCTGGTCGAGATGAAGGCGATCCTGTACCGCGACGACCTCGGCTCCAAGATCGACGTTGTCGAGATCCCCGAGGCGCTTCGCGCCGAGGCCGAGCAGCACCGCGAGAAGATGGTCGAGGTGGTCGCCGAGGTCGACGACACGCTCACCCACAAGTACCTCGAGGGCGAGGCGCTCACCCCCGAGGAGCTCCGCCACGGCCTGCGCCTGGGCACGCTCCAGTCCCGCTTCGTGCCTGTCCTCGCCGGCTCGGCGCTCAAGAACAAGGGCGTCCAGCCGATGCTCGACGCGGTGACCCTGTACCTCCCGTCGCCGCTCGACGTGCCGCCGATCATCGGCGTCCGCCCGGGCACCGATCAGGAGGTCGTGCGCACGGCCGACGACAAGGAGCCGTTCACGGCCCTCGTGTTCAAGATCGCCGCCGACCCGTTCGTCGGCAAGCTGGCGTTCTTCCGCGTCTACGCGGGCACGCTCAAGGCCGGCTCGTACGTGCTCAACAGCGCGAAGGGCCGCAAGGAGCGCGTCGGGCGCATCCTCGAGATGCACGCGAACCACCGCGAGGAGATGGAGGAGGTCTACGCGGGCGACATCGGCGCCCTCGTCGGCCTCAAGGACAGCTTCACCGGTGACACCCTGTGCGACCCCGAGCACCCGATCCTGCTCGAGACGATCACGTTCCCGGAGCCCGTGATCGAGGTCAAGATCGAGCCCCGGACGAAGGCCGACCAGGACAAGATGGGCATCGCCCTCCAGCGCCTCGCCGAGGAGGACCCCACGTTCCGGGTCCACACCGATGCGGAGAGCGGCGAGACGCTCATCGCCGGCATGGGCGAGCTGCACCTCGACGTGATCGTCGACCGGATGGTCCGCGAGTTCAAGGTCGCCGCCAACGTCGGGCGACCGCAGGTCAGCTACCGCGAGACGGTCCGCCGGGCCGCCGAGGGCAACGGCCGCTTCGTGCGCCAGACCGGCGGCAAGGGCCAGTACGGCCACGTGATCCTGAAGCTGGAGCCGAACGAGAAGGGCGCCGGCTTCGAGTTCGTCGACAAGATCGTGGGCGGGACCATCCCGCGCGAGTACATGCGCGCGGTCGAGCACGGCATCCGCGAGACGCTCGAGACGGGCATCTACGCCGGCTACCCGATGGTCGACGTCAAGGCCACCGTCTACGACGGCTCGTACCACGAGGTCGACTCCTCGGAGATGGCGTTCAAGATCGCGTCGTCGATGGCCGTCAAGGACGCCGTCGAGAAGGCGGATCCGGTCGTGCTCGAGCCGATGATGCAGGTCGAGGTCACGATGCCGGAGCAGTTCATGGGCGACGTCATCGGCGACCTGAACAGCCGCCGCGGCCAGGTCGAGGGGATGGACTCCCGCGGCTCGACGCAGGTCGTGCGCGCGTTCGTCCCGCTCGCCGAGATGTTCGGCTATGCCACGGAGCTGCGGTCGATGACCCAGGGCCGGGCGAGCTACTCGATGGAGCTGTCGCACTACGCAGAGGTCCCGGGCAATCTCGCCCAGGAGCTCGTCGCCAAGTCCAGGGTCAGCTAGAAGCACGGTCGGAGTACAGGGAGAGCGAGCCGAGATGGCCAAGAAGAAGTTCGAGCGCACCAAGCCGCACGTGAACATCGGCACGATCGGCCACATCGACCATGGCAAGACGAGCCTGACCGCGGCGATCACCAAGTACCTGAGCCTGAAGGGCGAGGCCGAGTACCGCGCCTTCGAGTCG
>VBGT01000046.1:0-24352 GCA_005889475.1 Chloroflexota bacterium
GAGCCCCTCGGCGAGCGGTGCCCCGCAGGGTATCGTCCAGTGGGCCGACTCGACCGCGCTGCCCGGCGCCCGGACCGGCGCTGCCGGTTTCTCGGCGAATGGCGCCCTCTACCTTGTTGGCGGCTCGGACGGGTCGTCGGCGAAGAAGGAGCTGTACTGGGCGCTACCGGACGCCAGTGGCAACCTGCCCGGCGGCTGGTTCCATCTCGGCCCGACTGACCTGACGACCGGCGTCGTCGACGCAGCGCCCGTCGTCACGGGATCGACGGTCGAGATCATTGGCGGCAGGTCCGACGATACGCCGCTCACCAGCGCGTACCGGGCGAGCCTCGCGCCGCAGGCACCGTTCTTCCGGCTCGGACTCGTCGGGGTGACCGTGCCGGCACTCCAGATCGGCGGCGAGATCGGGCAGCAGCTCGGCTATCTCGCGGCGGCCGGCGTGGGCACCGGCAATCATCGGCTGGGCGTTCAACCATCGCCCCCAGATCCGCGCCTGGCTGGAGCGGCGCCGCGTCGCCCGCGAGGCAAAGGCCCCGGAGACCGCCTAGCCCCTCGCGCGGCCTCGGACCGGGATCGGCGGAGCACCAACATCGATCGGCGCGGCGAGCCGGTCCTCGATCGCTGCAAGCAGCGTCGGGACGTCGACACCCGTGGGCTCGCCAGCATCGCCCGCGTTCTCGAGCCGATCCCGGGCGCCGCGGAGGTTCTTGGCCACGCCGGCGGGGTTGCCTCGCGCCGCGTGCACAAACGCGGCGGCGAGCTTGATCAGCCCCTGGATGAGCTCTCGCTCGGCGAGGTCGGGCGTGCCCATCCAGGCCGGCTCGAGCAGCTCGTGGGCGAGGAAGACGTCGCCGCGCTCGTATGCCTCGAGGCCCGCATCAAACGCCGCTCGCCGGTCGGCGGCGGCCATCGGGCGGTAGGCCTTGGCGCGGCCGCCCTGGATGATCGTCGCCCGGGTGCCACGTGTCACGGCGTTCGCTGCAGCGTCATGCTGACCTGCCGGAAGCCGTGCCGCCCCTGGCTATTTGTCAAATGCTCATGTCACGAGCACTCGTCCGGCAGTTCCTGTCAACCCGGTCGATTCGTGAGCAAATGGCGAAGCTCTTCGAGGCCGTGCGACACGTCCGATCGGAAACGCGCGACGACGACTCGCCGCACCCGTGACGAGCGCTCGCCGAGTGGGCAGATGACAGAAAACGCCGCTGGGCCTCGCCCATTGGCGCGGAGAGCGAGTGCAGGACCGTAGTCAGGCGGCCGGCGTGCCGGAGCCGCGACCCATCGGCAGCTCGCTGAGCGGGCGCCGCGAGTCGTAGCCCTCGTCGTGCGAGTGCCAGTGGGCCACGTCGGTCTCGCCGAGGCGCCAGCACAGCCAGATCGGACGACCGCTGACCAGCGCCGGGAAGTCGATGAGGCCCGTCGAGATGTCGCGCAGGGTGATGTCCAGCTCGACCAGGCGTGCGACGCCGGCCTGCATCTGGTCGATGAGGCCCTGCATGCCCAGGCGCAGGAGCCGGATCTTCTCGGCGATGCCCGGTGTCGGCGTCTCGTCGTCGGGCGGCGACGCGGCGACGACCCGATCGCGCAACCCGATCAGCTCCTCGCGCTGGTCGCGCAGCGCGGCCAAGATGCGCTCGACCTCGGGGAGGGCGGCGTTGGCCTCGTCGATGGCATAGAACCGGCTCACGTTCCGATTCTAGGCCAGCCTATGATGCGGGCCATGAAAACGGCCGCTCGGATGGATTCGATCGGGACCGAGACGGCATTCGAGGTCTCCGCGCGGGCTCGCGCGCTCGAGGCGACCGGTCGGTCGATCGTCTACCTGCAGATCGGCGAGCCCGACTTCGACACGCCTGAGAACGTCCGCGAGGCGGCGAAGGCGGCCCTCGATTCCGGCATGACCCACTACCCGCCGTACCCGGGCCTGCCCGAACTGCGCCGAGCGATCGCCGAGGACACCACGGCTCGGCGCGGGTTCGCGGTCGAGCCGTCGAACGTGTTCGTGACGGTCGGCGGGAAGGGCGTGATGGTCTACGCGATCATGGCCCTCGTCGACCCGGGCGACGAGGTCATCGTGCCCGACCCGGGCTACCCGATCTACGACTCGATCACCCGCTTCGTCGGCGGCACCTCGGTCCCCATCCCGATCCGGATGGAGAAGGACTTCCGGCTCGACGTCGACGAGCTGGCCTCGCTCATCACGCCCCGGACGAAGCTCCTCGTGCTCAACTCGCCCGCGAATCCCACCGGCGGCGTCCTGACCCGCGGCGACATCGAGCGTATTGCCGAGCTCGCGCTGCGCCACGACCTCGTCGTGCTCAGCGACGAGATCTACTCGCGGATCCTGTACGACGGCGCGGAGCACGTCTCGATCGCGTCGCTCGACGGCATGGCCGAGCGGACGATCCTGCTCGATGGCTTTTCGAAGACCTATGCGATGACCGGCTGGCGCCTCGGCTACGCGATCGTGCCCGACTGGCTGGTCAAGGCGTATAGCCAGCTGATCATCAACACCATCAGCGGCGCGACGGCGTTCGCGCAGGCCGGTGCGATCGAGGCGCTGCGCGGCCCGCAGGCCGACGTCGAGGCGATGGTCGCGGAGTTCCGCGCCCGGCGAGACCTCATCGTCGACGGGCTGAACGCGATCCCGGGTTTCCGCTGCCACCGGCCACAGGGCGCGTTCTACGTGTTCCCCGAGATCTCGGGCACCGGGCTCACCGGGGCCGAGCTCGCGGATCGGCTGCTCCAGGAGGCGGGTGTGTGCGTGCTCGCCGGGACAGCCTTCGGTGGCGTGGGGCGGAGCCACATCCGGATCTCGTACGCCAACTCCCGCGAGAATCTCACCGAAGCGCTCGAACGCATCCGCGCCAACGTCGCGCCGCTCGTCGCCGCGGGCGCGTGACGCCGGCCGGCGCTCGACGCTGACCGGCGCGTGACCCTCCCCAAGGTCTTCGTCTCGCGGGTCATCCCCGACGAGGGCCTGAATCCGATCCGTGAAGCCTGCCGCGCCACCGTGTGGGAGGACGAGCTGCCACCGCCCCGCGACGCGCTGCTCCGTTCGATCGAGGGCTGCGACGGTATCCTGACCCTCCTCACGGATCGAGTCGACGACGAATTTCTGGAGCGCGCCGGGTCACAGCTCAAGGTCGTGAGCAACTTCGCGGTCGGCTTCGACAACGTCGATGTGCCCGCCTGCACGACCCGGGGCATCCCCGTCGGCAATACGCCGGGCGTCCTCACCGAGACCACCGCGGATCTTGCCTGGACGCTGCTCATGGCCGTCGCCCGCCGCGTCGCGGAGGGCGACCGGTATGTCCGGGCCGGGCGCTGGAAGACCTGGGGACCGATGTTGCTCATGGGTCCCGACGTCCATGGCTCGACGCTGGGGATCGTCGGGTTCGGGCGCATCGGGCAGGCGATGGCCAAGCGTGCGCAGGGCTTCGGCATGCGGGTCCTCTACCACGACCTGTCGAGGGCGGACCCCGCAATCGAACAGGAGCTCGGCGCGACGTACCTGCCCCTCGAGGAGCTCCTGCCGCGCTGCGACTTCGTGTCACTCCACGTGAACCTCAGCCCACAGACCCAGGGCCTGCTCAACGCCGAGCGCCTGCGCTGGATGCGCCCGAGCGCGATCCTCGTGAACACGTCGCGCGGCCCGGTCGTCGACTCGATGGCCCTCGTCGACGCGCTCCGCGGCGGCGTGATCGCCGGAGCCGGATTGGACGTCACCGATCCCGAGCCGCTGCCCGCGGACCATCCGCTGCTCACCCTCGACAACTGCCTCGTGGTGCCGCACATCGCCTCGGCCTCGCGTGCGACGCGCGGCAAGATGGCCTCGATGGCCGCTGCGAACCTCCTCGCGGGGGTTCGCGGCGAGCACCTGCCCACGCCCGTCAACCCGGAGGTCTACGACCGAGCCACCTAGTCCGTTTCGGCGAATGCGATCAAGCGCTCGCCGCAGCGGGACGGCAGGATGGGCACATGGGCATCGAGCGAGACACGTTCCTAGGCTTCATCGACGACCTGGCCGCCGACCTCGACGACCACGAGTCGAGTGCCACCGAGCGTGCTGCTCGTTTGTTCCTCAGCCGGTCGCATTTCGACCGGCTGATCAGCGCGACGGCGGGCGAGCCGCCGGCCGCGTTCCGGCGGCGGATCCTGCTCGAGCGGGCCGCCTACCGGTTGGTCACGGGCAGGGACGGCGTGCTGCATCTCGCCGTCGAGGCCGGCTACTCCTCCAACGAGGCGTTCACCCGAGCCTTCACGCGCGCCTACGGCGTCACGCCGTCGGCATGGCGCGATCGACCCGGCCAGATCCAGCTCGCATCACCCAACGACGTGCATTTCCACCCGCCGGGCGGACTCCGCCTGCCGGGCGATAGCGAGGAGAAGACGATGAACCTGGTCGTACGCATGGTGGAGCACCACCTCTGGCTGGTCGGCGAGATGATCGAGCGGGCGGCGAAGGTCGACGACACCGTGCTCGATCGACCGATCGAGCTGAGCGTCGAGGGCATCGACAACGAGCCCACCATCCGCAAGCTGCTGTCACGCCTCGTCGGGCAGATGAACATGTGGGTCAACGTCATCGGCGGCCGGCCGTACAGCTTCGACGTCGAGCGCCACGAATCGCTTGATGCCATGCGCGACCGCCTTGGGGTCGTGGGCCCGGCATTCCTCGCCGAGGTGCGCCGCGTCGTCGAGGGCGGCCGGCTCGACGAGACGTTCATCGACGCGCAGCACAAGCCGATCGAGACGTACACCTACGGCGGCCTGATCGCCCACGTGCTGACGTTCGCAGCGTTCCGCAGACTGCTGGTCCTCGGCGCGCTCGAGACCGCGGGCGTTCCGGATCTCGGGAATGGCGACCCGCGCAAGTGGGTCTTCGACGCGGCCTGATCAGGCCTCGGCAGGCTCCCAGGCGACGACCCAGATCGGGCCGTCGCCTGTTTCCAGGCGGATCGCACCGGGCCCGTTGCCGTTCGCTCCAGGCTCGACGAGGCTCGTGCGAGTGACGCGGACGCGCTCGCCGTTGAGCTCGGCGATCGGGCCGCGAACGGGATTCGTTGGCGTGACGAACGCCCAGGCGCGAACCTGGTTGTGGATGGCCCTGGCTGGCTGGTGCCAGTCGATCGCGGCGTAGTCCTCGCCGAAGTGGCCGGCCCAGGCGCCTCCGTCGGCGGGCTGGGGATCGCCCGGGTCGCCGGCGGCAAGCCGCTCGAAGACCCGTGGCAGCAGGTCGAACGCGGCACTGAGCAACCGAGGGCCGATGGCGAGGTAGTCGAAGTCGTCGTCCTCCATCGGCACGGTGGTCTGGGCGAGGATCCCGCCGGTATCGAGATCCGCATCCATGCGGTGCCAGGTCACGCCGTAGTCGGCGTCGCCGTCGCGGATGGCCCACGAGATCGGGATCGGTCCGCGATGGCGCGGCAACAGCGCCGGATGCTGGTTGATCGAGCCCAGCCGCGGCACCTCGAGGGCGGCGAGCGGGATCCGCCAGGGGAAGCCCCAGCAGATCGCGAGGTCCGGCCGATACGTCCTGAGCAGCGGCGCGATCGACGCCTTGTCACGGGCGAGGACGACGTCGACGCCCTGTGGCGCGGACGAGTCGCTCAGCTCGGGGAAGTCGAGGCGCGGCACCGGTTGCCCGGCGGGTCGCCTTGCGCTGAGGATCGCCACCGGTTCGTGGCCCAGCTGCAGGAGCACGGGCAGGAGGTTCTCGGCGATCGGCTGCACGGTCGTGATGAGCACGATCCGCCAGCCCGTCTCAGCCATCGCGGCGAGTGTACGGGCGGGCTATCGACGTGCGCCGTCGGCTAGGCTTTCGCCCGGGCCCGTAGCTCAGTGGCAGAGCAGGGGACTTTTAATCCTCGTGTCCTGGGTTCGAATCCCAGCGGGCCCTCAGAACGTCACGACGACGTTGCCCGTCTTGTGCCAGGTCTCGACGCGACGGTGCGCCTCGACGACCTGCTCGAGTGGGTAGGTCCGATCGATCACCGGGCGGTAGGCGCCGGCCTCGATGAGCTCCTTCATGAACTGCACGTCCGCCTTTGATCGCCGGCCGCTCGCGAAGCGCAGCTTGCGGCTGCCGACCCAGCGGCTCGCGATCCACATGACGAACGTCTCGAGCTTGCGCGGGCCGAAATCCGTCTCGACGTAGATCCCGCCCGGCTTCAGCGCTCGCCGCCCCCAGTGGAACGCGTACTTGCCGACGGCATCGATCACGACATCGAAGACCGGGCCTCGCTTCGCCAGATCCTCGCGGGTGTAGTCGATCACGTCGTCGGCGCCGAGCGATCTGACCAGCTCGACGTTCCGCGTGCTCGTGACCCCGGTGACATGGGCGCGGAAATGCTTTCCAAGTTGGACCGCGGCTGTCCCGAGCGAGCCCGACGCGCCGTAGATGGCGATTCGGCTCCCTTCGCGAACCTCCCCGACGCGGAGGGTCGCGAGCGCCTGCATCGCGCCGTCGCAGATCGAGGCCGCCTCCTCGAAGCTCAGGTTCGTGGGCTTGTGCGCGATCGATCCGCTCTCCCTGAGGCAGACGTATTCGGCATGCGCGCCCTCGAGCCAGCCAACCATCCCGAAAACCTCGTCGCCGACCTTGAACTCGGTGACACCGGGCCCGACGTGCTCGATGATGCCGGCGAGGTCGACACCCCGAGTTCGCCACCTCGGGCGGCGCCATCCACCGATGAGCCGCCAGAAGAACGGGTGCGCGCCCCTGATGTGCGTGTCGGTCTGGCTGACCGTGGATGCCCGCACCCGAATGAGCACCTCGCCATCACCCGGCACCGGCCGCTCGACCTCCTCGATGTGCAGGACCTCGGGAGGCCCGTATCGATCCTGCACGACGGCTCGCATCACGCGTTGAGCGTATCGCTCGGGCACGGAAACGCGGGGTCGATCGGCCGCTAGTCTCAGCCTGTGGACGTGCTTCGGGCGAGCTCGGTTCGCGGGTTCATGGACCTCGCCGGGGAGTTCCTCGAGGCGCGCGAGGCCGAGCACAACCTGATCTTCGGGATCTGCTCGCAGATCGAACAAGATCCGAGCTCGTACGACGCCGCGCCGTATCTCGCCACCGTCCTGCACGGCGATCGTGTTGTCGGCGCGGCGATTCGAACGCCGCCGTGGCGCCTGGTCCTGTCTGTCATGGACCATCCAGGCGCGGCGCATCGGCTCGTCGACGACCTCATGGACGAGACGCTGCCCGGCGTCGTCGGGCCATCGATGGCCGCCGAGCATTTCGCCGAGGGCTGGACCCGGGCGACCCGCGTCCCGGCGACGATCGTCCGCCACGAACGCGCCTTTCGGCTGCGGCAGGTCATCTCGCCGCGCCCGACGTCCGGCCACATGATCCTCGCCGACCAGTCGCATCATGGCCTGCTCGCCGCGTGGGTCGAGGCCTTCCACGAGGAGGCGCTCACCGGCGGCCCGCCGCAGGACTGGGACCGCGTGGCCGAGCGCTGGCTGCGAGGCCTTGGGCGCACCCCGTACCTCTGGGTCGACAACGACCGCGTCGTATCCCTGACCGGCGTCGGCGGGCTCACGCCGCACGGCATCCGGGTCGGGCCGGTGTACACGCCGCCGCCCGACCGTCGCCGCGGCTATGCCAGCAATCTGGTCGCCGAGGCGTCGCAGCTCCAGCTCGATTCGGGGCGCGAGTTCGTGTTCCTGTTCACGGATCTTGCCAATCCGACGTCGAACAAGATCTACCAGGACATCGGCTACGAGCCGGTCATCGACATCGACGAGTACGACTTCTCGGTTTAACCGGATCGCAACCGAACGGGAACCGAACGACCGTCGACGCCGCGCGCTTCCGACCGGACACTTCAGATGACGACCCGGATCAGGTCGGAGGAAATGCCATGTCGCTCGAGATGAACTCGCTGGCTCGGCTGGAGCGCGCCGTCCGCGACGGCCAGATCGCGCCCGTGACCTGCGCCGCGTGTGGGTGCCGCCTCGAAGCGAGTGGTACCGCCGACGACGCACCCTGGTTCCACTTCGGGCGCCTTGGCGGGCGCGACGCGCGCGGCGACAGGCCCCTTTGTCTCGACGCGGCCCACGATCGAGGCGGAAGACCGATCCTCGCCGGCTGACCCGGCGCGACTCCCCCGCGCTTCCTCCCCGATCTACAGAGCGGCCTGGCTCGCGAGCCGCTGCGCGGCGGGACTCGCGAGCCCCAGCGGTCGCCTCGCGTTCGGCAGCATGTCCGCGATGCCGCCGGTCGACGTCGCCTGCTCCGCGAGCCAGCACGCCGCGGATTGCCCGTCGCCGAGGTCGATGAGCGGCGGCTCCTCGACGCGGCACCTGTCGAAGACCAGCGGACACCGGGTGTTGAACCGGCAGCCAGCCGGAATCGCCGATGCGTCCGGCGTCTCGCCGACGAGGATCGTGCGCTTCGCTCGCTCGCCCGGCGCCGGCGGCTCGGGCGATGGCGCGACCGAGACCAGCGCTGCGGTATACGGGTGGCGAGGCACTGAGATCACTCGGTTCGCCGGCCCGATCTCCATGATCTTGCCGAGGTACATGACGGCGATCCGGTCGGCGATGACCCACGCGATCGACAGGTCATGGGTGATGAAGAGGTAGGTCAGGTGCCGCTCCTTGCGGAGGTCGAGCATCAGCCGGAGCAGCTCGGTCCGGATCGAGACGTCGAGCATGCTCACCGGCTCGTCGGCGACGACGAGCTCCGGCCCCACTGCGAGCGCGCCGGCGATTACCACGCGCTGGCGCTGGCCGCCGGACAGCTCGTGCGGGTGTCGGGAGGCGTAGCTCGCGGCAGGCCGAAGACCGGCCGCCTCGAGCGCTGAGGCGATCATGACCTCACGCTCCGCCGCGCTCCGGCCGATGTGGTTGACCTCGAGTGGCTCGGCCACAAAGTCGTGGATGGTCTGCTTCGGGTCGAGGGTCTCGTAGGGATCCTGGAAGATCAGCTGGACGCGACGCCGGTAGGCCCGCAGTCGGCGCGTGCCCCACAGGTCGGTGACGTCCTGCCCATCGAACGTGACCCGGCCCGCGGTCTGGCGCGTCAGCTTGACGATCACCCGCCCGGTCGTCGTCTTGCCAGAGCCTGATTCGCCGACGAGGGCCAGGACCTCGCCCTCCTGGATGGACAGGTCGATCCCGTCAACGGCGCGAACGGCCGACGCGGCCCGGCCCCGGACCACGTCGCCGAGCGCGCGACGAATCGGGAAGTGGACCTGGAGGCCGCTCACCCGAAGCAGCTCGCTCATCTCTGGGTCATATCCCCGAGAGTTGAGCCCTCGAGAGTTGAGCCCCCGACCGTCGCGATGTCCGACGTGGGAAACAGGTGGCAGGCGACGCGGACGCCGTCGGAGAAGCGGACCTCGGGCGGGACGACCTCTGTGCACACGGGCATCGCGAAGTCGCAGCGCGGCGCGAACCGGCAGCCGGGCGGGGGTGTGAGCAGGTCCGGCGGCTGGCCCTGGATCACCGCGAGCGACCGCCGATCCGTATGGAGGTTCGGGAATGAGCCGACGAGCTTGCGGGTGTACGGGTGGCGCGGCGCCGTGAAGATGCGGCGCACGGGACCTTCTTCCGCGACGCGCCCCGCATACATCACCAGCACCCGGTCGCACGTCTCGGCGAGGACCGACAGGTCGTGCGTGATCAGGATCAGTGACAGCCCGAGATCGCGGCGCAGGCGCTCCAGGAGGTCGAGGATCTGGGCCTGGACCATGACATCGAGGGCAGTGGTGGGTTCGTCGCCGATCACGATGGCCGGATCGCAGGCGAGGGCCATCGCGATCATCGCCCGCTGGCGCATCCCGCCCGAGAGCTCGTGGGGATACGCATCGGCGCGCTTGCGGGGGATGCCGACCATGTCGAGCAGGTCGATGGCCCGCTGCCTCGCGGCCCCCTCCGGCTGGTCCAGCCGGTACTGGATCGGCTCGGCGATCTGATCGCGGACCCGGATCACCGGGTTGAGGGCGTTCATCGCGCCCTGGAAGACCATGCTGATCTCGCGCCAACGGTAGCGCTGCATCGCCCGCTCGGACTTCTGCACGAGGTCGATCCCAAAGAGCTCTACGCTCCCGCCGCGGATCTTGCCGTTGCCGGGCAGGAGCTGGACCATTGACAGCGCTGTCGTGGTCTTGCCACACGCGGACTCACCGGCGATGCCGAGCGCCTCGCCATCGGCCAGCCCGAAGGAAACGCCGTCGACAGCGCGGACCCACGCCCGCCCGAGGCGGAAGTGCGTCTTGAGGTCACGGACTTCGAGGAGCGGCGCATTCGGGTCGGCCAGCTTGGGCAGCGGCCACTGGCGGCGGCCCCGGATGTCAGCTGGAGAAAGGGGCAGCATCGCGGGTATGGGCTGCTCGGTCACGGCTCGTCGACCACTCTGAGGCGGCTCGCCGACTTCGGATTGAGAATGTCGTCGAGCGCGTTGCCCACGAGCGTGAACGACAGGACGACGAGGACGACGCAGACCGCCGGCGGGGCGATATACCACCAGGCGCCGAGGCCGGGCGCCCCTGCGGCCTGGGCCGTGTTCAGGACCTGGCCCCACGACGGCGCGACCGGGTCGCCGAGACCAATGAACGACAGCGTCGTCTCGGTGAACACCGCGCCCGCGAAGGTCAGAACCGCCTGGGCCACGATCAGGTTCACGACGTTGGGCAGGATGTGCCGGCGCATGATCCGCCCCGGACCCGAACCGATGACGCGCGCCCGGTCGACGAACATCCGCTCCTTCAGCGAGAGCACTTGGGACCGGATGATCCGGGCGGTCGTCGCCCAGCTGGTCAGGCCGATCACGACGACGATGACGAGCAGCGTCGCCCGGATCCCGCCGAACTCGGCGCCGGCGCCGATGACGTCGAGGATCACGGGCGCGAGGATGAGCGCGAGCACGACCGTCGGCAGGACGAGGAAGAAGTCGGCGATGCGCATCAGGATGGTGTCGAGGACGCCGCCCACGTAGCCGCTGACGATCCCGACGACCGCCCCGACGACGATGGTGATGATCGTGGCCATGAGCCCGATCGTCATCGAGATCCTGGCCGCGTGGACGGTCAGGTTGAGGATGTCACGGCCGAGCTCGTCGGTCCCGAACACGTGCGCGGCGTAGGGCGCGTGGAGCGGGAGGCCGGTCGCCGTGGTGACGTCCTCGAGGGGTCCCACGAAGATGCCGGGAAATGCGGCAATGAACGCGAAGAACCCGAGGATGATCACGCCGACGAGGCCGTCGGTCCGCCCGAGGAACCGAGTCGCGAAGCCCGCGGATCGCCGGACAGCGGCGAGACGGCGAACGGCGGCTGTTGTCGGTTGTGCGGCCGCGGGTCCGGTCACGCGTGGACCCGGGGGTCGAGGAGTCCGTAGACGAGGTCGGCGATCAGGTTCGCCACCACGACCGAGACGGCGATGAGCAAGAAGATCCCCTGCAGCAGCGGGTAGTCGCGGGAATCGAGCGCCTCGACGGTCAGCGTGCCGATGCCGGGCCAGTTGAACACGACCTCGAGCGTGATCGCGCCCGCGATGACATACCCGAGGCTGATCGCGATCCAGGTGACCATCGGGAGCAGCGCGTTGGGGAACGCATGGGTCCACAGGACCCGCCGGTCGGGGAGCCCCTTCGCGCGGGCGGTCGTGATGTAGTCCTCGGCGCGGGTCTCGAGGATCGAGGAGCGCATCAGGATCGAGTAGCCCCCGATCAAGCCGAGCGACACCGCGACCAGCGGCAGGACCAGGTGGGAGCCGAGGTCGACCAGCTGGGACACCGCGTCGCTGCTCCCGCCGGATGTCGTCATCCCGGAGGTCGGGAACCAGTGGAGGCCCGCCGCGAAGATGATGATCATCGGCATCCCGATCACGAAGTACGGCATCGAGTACAAGATGAGGCTCACCCCGTTGCCGACGCGGTCGACGAGCCCGCCTCGACGCCAGCCGGACAGCGAACCGAGCGCCAGCCCGACCACGATCGCGATGAGTTCCCCCAGCCCGATCAGGAGCACGGTCGGCCCGATGGCGTCGGCGACGACCTCCGTGACGGGCTGGCCCCTGAACTTGAACGAGTAGCCGAGGTCGCCCGACAGGGTCGAGCGGACGTAGGTCACGAGCTGGTCCGGCACGAGCGGCTTGTCCAGGCCGAGCTGCGCCTTGAGCGCCTGGACCTGCTCGATCGTGATGTTCGGTCGCTTGACCGCGCGGTCCGGAGACCCGGGCATGATCCGGAACAGCAGGAACATCAGGAGGACGATCGCCACGATCGTGACGATTGCCTGCGTCACCTTCCGGAGGAGGTAGCGGCCGTTCACCGGTTTCGCATCGCCTCAGTAGACGTATGGGGGCCGCCGTGGGCGGCCCTCATACGCGCTCGTTGGCCTCGAACGTCTCGCGAGAAGACCTGAGGCCTACTCCAACTCGACCTTGGGCGCATTCCGCCGGCGCCAGTACAACCAGCCCGCGATCGCGACGATCACGACGATGACGAGCACGATGAGCAGCCCGGTGCTGCCACTGCTGCCCGAGGTGCCGCCTGTCGACGGCGCCGATGTCGGCGCGCCCGAGGCGCCGCCGGTGGCCAGCACAGTCGCGCCCGGGGTGGGCACCGCCGTCGCGTCCGTCAGCAGCGTGTAGTCGAGGATGCCGTAGGTGAAGAGCGGGGTGCCGTCCGACGGCATGCTCTGCCAGCTGGCGAAACGGTCGTTCCGCCACACGTCCAGTGAAGCCTCGTAGTACAGGATGTCGTATGGGGCGTCGTTGTAGATCAGGTTCTGCATCTTGGCCAGCGTGTCGTGGCGAGCCGTGCCGGCTTCCTTCAGCTGCTGGTCATATAGGTTGTCGAACGCCGGGTTGCAGTACTGGCTGTCCGATGACGACCCGATGGCGTCACAGCGGAAGATCTGGAGCAAGGCGTTCGGGTCGGGATTGCCGACCCATCCCCAGAGCTCGATGTCGTACTTCGCTTTCCCGTCACCCTCCGGCGGCAGGATGATCTCGCCGAGCGTCGCGCTGTCGAAGCCCTGGGACGTGACGCCGATCCCGAGCTGGGCGTACCACGACGTCACGAACTGGGCGACCTTGGGATAGTTGTCGTCGGTGTTGGGGTAGTCCAGCCGCAGGTTGATCGGCTTGCCTTCCTTGTCCAGGCGTTTGCCGTTCGAGTCGAGGGTGTAGCCGGCGGCGTCGAGCTTCTGCTTGGCGAGATCGATGTTGAAATGGCGGGGGTTGTCCGGCGCCACGTGCCAGTCAGCCAGGACCGGCGGGATGGCCGTGTCACCTGGGTCGCCGAACCCACCCAGGACGCGGTCCACCAGCGCTTGCTTGTCGGTGGCGTAGCCGAGCGCGTCGCGGAACGCCGGGTCCTGGAGCGCTTTCGTCGACGCGCCGCCGTCCTTGATGGGCTTGGTGTACTCATTGAACGCGAGCTGCGACCAGCCGTTCAGCTTGCCGGCGACGGTCGTGAACGTCGGATCGACCTGGAGCTGCTTGAACTGGTCCGAGTTGACGCCGTGCGCGTAGTCCAGCTCACCGGACTTGAGGGCCTGGACCATCGTGTCCGAGTTCTTGTAGATCTGGAGCACGACCTCGTCCTCGAAACCCTGCTTGCCCCAATAGTTCGGGTTGCGGACGAACCGGGCGAACTGGCCGGTCTTCCACTCCGCGAGCGTGTACGGGCCGGTGCCGACGAGGGGCGCGTCGAACTTCTCGTCCGCGATCTTCTTGTAGTCATCCTTGCCGTAGATGTGCTTGGGCAGGATCGGGATGTAGACCTGGAAGATGCGGTCGGACTGGTCGGTGGTGGAGGCAACGAACGTCGAGTCGTCGGGGCACTCGATCTTGGTGACGCCCGCGTCCTTGACGTTCGGGTCCAGGTAGCCCGCCCCGACGTTGGTGTCGTCCTTGATCGCGGCCATCGCGAGGCCCCACGAGTAGCAGACGTCCTGGGACGTCGCCGCCGTGCCATCGGACCACTTCATGCCGGTCCGGATGTGGAAGGTCACCTTGTCGGGGGCGCGCTCCCAGCTGTCGGCATAGCCCGCAGCCGGATGCGCGTCCTTGTCGAACTCGACGAGCAGGTTGTAGGTGAGCTGGAACGCCTCGTAGCCGACGACGAGGATGGTGTTGAACGGGTTCGTCGAGTCGAGGTCCTGGGTCGTCCCGGCGCGCAGGACGACCGGGTCTGCCGCCGAGACGGGCGCCACCCCGACGAGGACCAGGCCCCCGAGCAAGCCGAGCATGGCCAGCAGGCCCGCTCCGCGGCGGCGTTGGGACGATCGCATCTGCTCCTCCTTCGGCGGCGAGTCTGGGTGTCGCCGTCGCCAGATGTGCGCTGTGGCCCGTGCGTCGGCTAGGTTCGCACGCTCACGGCAGGTTGCGCAACGCGATTCGTGGACTTCTCAGGCAGTGGTCGCGAGATTCGTCGTCGAAGTTGCCAGCGCAGGGCGGTCGATGGCGAACGGCTCAAGCTCGGGCCCGGGCGCGGGCCGCGTCGGATCCAGCGCGAGCTCGGCGAGCAGCGTGCCGAGCAGCGCGGCGAACTTGTACGCGTGGGCTGAGCCGAGCGCAACGATCACGCCGGAATGCTCGGGCAGGCGATCGATGACGAAGTCACGATCGGGCGTGAGGGTGTACAGGCAGGTCTTGGTGCGGACGGCCGGCCCGATCGAACCGGGCATGCGCGCAGCGAGGAATGTTTCGACGCGGGCCAGGCAGTCCGGGTCGGTCAGGAACGTGCGCCCGCCGGCGCTCGTGACGCGGCCGCCGACGTCCTCGGCGACCTTGGGACCCGGCCCGCGATAGGTCGGGAGGCCGTAGAACGACGGCCGGCCGAGCCAGATCCAGATCGGAAACCGTCCCGGATCGAAGGCGGCCGGGTTGGGCGCCTCGAACCAGGTGACCTGCTCCCGCGTGACGGTCAACGGCAGGGCGTGGCCGAGCGGCTCGAGCAGCTCGTTCGTCCAGGCGTCGGCCGCGACCACGACCGATCCGGTCGAGAACCGCCGGCCATCGTCGGTGCGCACCGAGAGCTCGCCGCCGCGGTCGTCGATGGCGCTGACGCGCGTTCGCTCCAGCAGGCTCGCGCCGGCGGCCCTCGCGAGATGCTGGTGGGCGCCGTTGCCGCGCTCGGGATCGGCGATCCCGCCAGCCTCCTGGAAGATCGCGCGCGTGTCGGGGTCGAGCCGCCATGTCGGCCAGCGCCGCGCCACCTCGACGGCATCGAGCCACTCGAAGCCCACGCCGGCGGCGGTCATCGCGGCGGCGTAGTCGTCGATCGACTCCGCTGGGTTTGGCGGCGCGAGGTCGAGGCCGCCCGTGATCGTGAGGATCGTCTCCCCGCATGCCCGCTCGATCTCCCGCCAGGACGCCTGCGCCTCGATCGCGAGCTCGACGTACTCGCGCCGGTGGTACGAGAGGCGCGTGATCCTCGAGACGTCGCTCGACGCGCCGCGATCGTGGCCGAGCTCGAACTGCTCCAGCCCGAGGATCCGCCGGCCCCCGCCAGCAGCGGCCAGGCGGTACGCCGCCGCGCTCCCGATCCCGCCGAGCCCGACGACGATCGCGTCGTACGTCCCGCCGTCCTGCGTGCCGGTCACCCGGCGACGATAGCCGACAGCCGTCGGGAGCCGTCCGTATGCTCGACCGGCTGTGCCGATCGGAACCGCTGCGTCCACGCCCACCTCCGACCTGGACGAAGCGCTCGGGCTCGACGTGCGGCGGGATGTCCGGATCCCAGCCCGCGACGGCCTCGAGCTGTCCGCCAATCTCTTCCTGCCGCGCGCCGCGGGGACGAACGATGGCCCGGCCGCCCGCCTCCCGGCGATCCTGAACATGGACCCGTACCGGAAGGACGACTGGTCGGCCGGCTGGGACCTGTCACTCGCCGCGTATCTCGCCGAGCGCGGGTATGCCTACTGCCGGCTCGACGTCCGCGGGACCGGCAGCTCGGACGGCGTGGCGGTCGACGAGTACACGGAGGCCGAGACGCTCGACGGCCACGACACGGTCGAGTGGCTGGCGGCGCAGCCCTGGTGCACCGGCGCCGTCGGGATGTGGGGACTGTCGTATGGGGGCTTCACCTCGATCCAGGTCGCGGCAACGCGGCCGCCGCACCTCCGCGCGATCGTCGCCGTCCAGGCGACGGACGACCGATACACCGACGACGTCCACTACGTCGGCGGCGCGATGACGGTGAGCGAGCTCGCGCAGTACGCCGTCAGCCAGGTGGCGATGAACGCGCTGCCGGCCCTGCCGTCGAGCTGGGGCGCCGACTGGCTCGATCGGTGGCGGGAGCGCCTCGAGGCGACCCCCGTGTGGCTGTTCCGGTGGGCGCGCGAGCAGCGCGACGGCCCGTACTGGCGCCGCGGCTCCCTCGCGCCGGACCACGGCCGCATCGAAGCGGCAGTGCTCCAGCTCGCCGGCTGGATGGACGAGTACGTCGATGCCGCCTTCCGGATGCAGGCTCGTTGCACGAATTCGGCGGGGCGGCGGACGATCGTCGGGCCGTGGGTCCACGGCCTGCCCCACAGTGCGTCTCCCGCGCCGAACATCGACTGGCTGCACGAGACGGTGCGCTGGTTCGATCGTTGGCTCAAGGGTGCCGACACCGGCGCCGACCGGGAGCCGGCCCTGACCTGGTTCCAGCGCGACCCGACACCGCCCGAGCGCTTCCCGGCGCGGCTCAACGGCCGCTGGCAGGCACTCGCAGTGTGGCCGCCCGCCGGGCAGCAGCAGCGCACCCTGTGGCTCGGCGCCGGCAGCCTCGAGCCCGCCGCCACGGGCCCGGATCGCATCGACCGATTCGAGCACCAGCCGACGGCCGGCTCACGTGGCGGCTCGCTGTGCTGGGGCGCCGGGCACCCGCCGAACGGCCTCGCGGCCGATCTTCGGCTCGAGAACGACAACGGCCCGACGTACACGAGCGCTCCGCTCGAGGCGCCGCTCGACGTCCTCGGCGTTCCCGTCGCAATCCTCCACGTGCGTGCCGGCCAGCCAGTCGCGCATCTCGTGGTCCGGCTCGGTGACGTCGCGCCCGACGGGCCGGTCGAGCAGGTCAGCGAGGGCATCCTCAACCTGACCCACCGCGAGTCCCACGAGCACCCGACGCCGCTGGAGCCAGGCAGGCAGTACGAGGTTCGCGTGCCGCTGCGAGCAGCCGGCTACCGGTTCCCCGCCGGCCATCGGGTCCAGCTGAGCGTCGCCGGCGCCCACTGGCCGGTCATCTGGCCGTCGCCCGGCGCGGGCCAGCTCGCGATCCACCACGGCCCAAGGGCTCCCTCGCGCCTCGAGCTGCCGCTCGTCCCCGCCGCCCGGGAGCTCGTGGCGCCGCCGGGCTTCCGAGGGGAGCCGCCAGCCCTGCGCACGGTGGGCAGCGAGAGTCCGTCTGGGAAACCGATGACGACCCCGAGGCCGGGACGTTCACGATTCGCACGCACGAGGGCGAAAGCAGCGTGCTCCCGGACGGCGCGTCGACCCTCTACGTCGGCGAGACCCTGGCCATGACCGCCTCGGAGCGCGAGCCCGGTTCGGGCCGCTTCGAGAACGCGTGCGAGTACCGCCTGGAGCGCGACGGCCGGCGCATCGTCGTCGTTGCCGACGGGGTGACGCTGGCGAGCGCCTCGAGCTACGACATGCGGGTGGGCCTCCGTGTCGAGCTGGACGGGGCGCCGTTCTTCGAGCGCGAGTGGTCCGAGGAGATCCCGCGCGACCTCAATTGACCGGCTACACGCGCAGGTACCGATCGAACCAGTCGATGACGCGGGTCATCCGGTCGATCCGTCGGTCCGGGCGGCCCGAGGCCATGTACACGTGGGACTCGTCTGGGTAGACGATGTACTCGACCTCGCGCTCGAGCACACGGAGCGCGATGAACAGCTGCTCGCTATCGCTCGGCGGGCAGCGCAGGTCGGCGCCGCCCTGCAGGAGCAGCAGCGGCGTCCGGACATCCGCCACGTGGCCGAGGGGGCTCTGGCGCCACAGTCGATCGACCCCGGCCCGATCGACGGGCGAACCCAGCAGCGCCGTGCGGTTGTACTCGACGCCGGTGTCGCTGGCCGCCCAGCTCGAGACCTGGTTCGACACGCCGTTCTCGCTCACCGCCGCCTTGAACCGGGTCGAGGTGGCGACCAGCCAGTTGACCATGAACCCGCCGTACGACAGGCCGAACGCGCCGAGGCGGTCCGGGTCCGCGAGGCCGAGCCCGACGACATGGTCGATCGCGGCATGGACGTCGGCCGCGTCGACGCCGCCCCAGTCGCCCAGCTGCGGGCGGATCCAGTCGCGACCGTACGTCTGCGAGCCGCGGATGTTCGGCAGGATCACGCGATAGCCCGCCGCGCAGAGGAGCACGACCTCGAGGTGCGGCGCCGGTGCCCATGCGCCGAGCGGACCGCCGTGGACGTCCACGATCGACGGCAGCGGCGCGTCCCCGGCGCCGTGTGGCGAGGCGACCCACGTCTCGATCGGGCCGGCCGGTCCGGGCGCTTCGTGGCTGCGCATCTCGGGCCAGCGCATCCCCGCCGCCCAGCCGCCACCGATGCGCGAGCGGACGACCGGGCGCGGCCTCTTCTCAGCCAGCGGCACGGTGAGCAGCTCGACCGGCCGGCTGCCGAGGCAGGCCAGCAGCGTGACGCGACGGTCGGCAGGCGCCTCAGGGTCCGCGGCGACGGCGATGCTGTGCGTCGCAACGTCGCCGGGCAGCAGCCGCTCGGGAGGCGCCGCGGTGCGACCCGTCGCGGGGTCGATCGTGAACCGCCACGGCGCGGCACGCCCCCTGTCCGAGACGACCGCGACGACCGTCTCGGGATCGAGCCACGTCGGCGTGACCCGCGAGAACGCCGTCCAGCCGAACAGGTCGGTGTCGATCCAGGATCCGATCGGGCGGTCCAGCTCGGGCGCGACCGCGACGCCAGGCGACCGACCATCCGCGGGCCCGATGACGAGGGTCGGGCTGATCTCGTCGGTCGGGTCGGATTCGACGACGCCGATCGCCGCGAGCCACCGCCCGTCCGGCGACCAGGCCGGCGCGGTGACGTTCCCGCCAAGGGCCAGGACCTCGCGCGGCGCCGCGGTCGGAGGCGGATGCTCCTCGTCGTCCGCCTCGATCGACCAGATCGACGTCCGCGGCCGGAGGTCGGCGTCGGCCCGCGGGTCCGCGACGTAGGCGATCGACCGGCCGTTGGGAGCCCAGGCGATGCCCGACACGCCCCAGTCGCCGGCGGTCAGCTGGCGCGGCGTGGCTCCCGGGCGCGCGTCGACGACGTGGAGGTGCGCCCACCGATCGACATAGCCGACCTCGTCCAGGCGCCAGTCGATCCGGCGCATCCGGCGCGCGAGGACGGACTCCCCGGCGCGCGGCTGTGGGCCTTCGATGAACCGAGGCGGGTCGACGTCCAGGGTGAATGCGAGGCGTTTCGCGTCGGGCGCCCACGCGACCTCGCCCACCGATCGCTCCCGCGGTGTCCGGATCGCCCATGGCTTTCCGGCCTTGTCGCCGCTGCGCAGCTGGACGATCCGCAGCCGCCCCGTGTCCGCGTCCGCCCCGCTGGACCGCTCGCTGACGTCGCGCAGCCGCGCCGGCGCGAGGGTCCGTCGGAAGGCGACCGCCGAGCCGTCCGGGGCGATCCGCGGCCACGAATCGCGCACGCCGCCGGAGGTGAGCTGCACCGGCTTGCCGGTCCCGTCGAGCGGGATCCGCCACAGGTGCGATCGGTACCGGTTGCCGGCGACGAACCGGCGAACGACGACGGCAAACCGTCCGTCGGGCGAGACGTCGTGCTCCTCGAGCACGACCTGCGAGCGGATGACGGTCTCGGGATCGGTCCGGCGAGCCACGACCAGATCGTATCGGCCGCCGTGCGGCCGCGGCGATCGAACACGGCCGCCGCGGCAGTCGGCTCGCTCGCGCTTGCGATGATGTCACGCCTCATGTAGATTGTCAGCGTGACATTGAATATCAGCACCAGGCAGACTGATCCCGCATCGAAGCCGGCCCGCGCGAAAGGTCGCGCCGTGGCGCCGAGGCCGCTCGTCGAGCAGGTCGTCGATGAGCTGACCGCCTGGAGCCCGCGCGAGTTCATCGCCGCCTTCCAGCGCTGGCACCAGGGCTCGGTCAGCCTCGTCCACCTGAACGTCCTGGCCCTCCTCGAAGCGACAGGTCCGATGTCGATGGGCCGTCTCGCCGAGGCGCTCGACATTTCCGTCGCGAGCATCACCGGCGTGGTCGACCGGATGGAGGCGCGCGGGCTCGTCGAGCGACGCCGCGACTCGGGTGACCGGCGCGTGATCCTGGTGCATCCCGGCAAGGGCGGCCGGCGATTGTTCGAGGACATCGGCAAGCGCCGCCGGAAGGGCCTCGCCGCATTGCTCACGAAGCTCACGGATCCGGAGCTGGAAGGCCTGCTGGTCGGGCACCGAGCCCTTCGGGCGGCTCGTCTGGCGTTCGCGCGGGGCGCAGCGACGACAAAGCTGCCCGACGGCGCCACCGGGCGAGGTCGTGGCCGATGACGCGCCTCCTGCGCCGGTACCTGCGCCCCTACGCGACGCCGATCGTGGGCGTGCTATTGCTGCTGCTCGTCCAGGCGATCGGCAACCTTTACCTGCCAACGCTCCAGGGCGACATCATCAACAACGGCGTCTCGAAGGGCGACACCAACTACATCGGCTCGATCGGCGGCTTCATGCTGCTGGTGACCTTCGTCGTCGGCGCCGCCTCGATCGTCGGCGTCTACCTCGGCGCCCGGGTCGCGATGGGCTTCGGCCGCGACGTCCGGAGCGCGATCTTTCGGCAGGTCGAGGCCTTCAGTCAGGTCGAGATCAACAAGTTCGGGACCCCATCGCTCATCACGCGCAACACGAACGATGTGCAGCAGGTCCAGACGCTCGTCTTCCTTGCCCTCACCCTGATGATCTCGGCCCCGATCCTGATCATCGGCGGGATCATCCTCGCGGTCCGCCAGGACGTGCCGCTCTCGGGCCTCCTCGTCGTCGTGCTGCCGCTCATGGCGGGGTTCATCGGCATCGTCCTCAGCCGAGCGGTCCCGCTGTTTCGGGCAATGCAGGTCAAGCTCGACCGGATCAACCAGGTCATGCGCGAGACGCTCGCCGGCGTGCGGGTCATCCGCGCCTTCGTCCGGACCGATCACGAGGAGAAGCGCTTCGACGACGCGAACGTCGACCTTTTCAACACCGCGCTGCGGGTCAATCGCCTGTTCGCGATCACGATCCCGGTCATGACCCTGATCCTCAACCTGTCCACGGTCGGGGTCATGTGGTTCGGCGCGCTGCGGGTGGAGAGCGGCGAGATGCCGATCGGCAACCTGACCGCGTTCCTGCAGTACCTGCTCCAGATCCTGTTCGCGGTCCTCATGGCCGTGTTCATGTTCATCTTCGTCCCGCGTGCCGCGGTGTCCGCGACCCGGATCCAGGAGGTCCTCGAGACCGAGCCCTCGGTCCACGACCCGGAGCGGCCGGTCAAGCTCGCCGCGGTCGGTGCGGGATCTGATGGCGACGGGCGCGACGGGAATGCCGGGACGGGCGGCCGCATCGAATTCCAGGCCGTCGAGTTCCGCTATCCGGGCGCCCAGGACCCGGTCCTCCGCGACGTGTCGTTCGCGGCCGAGCCGGGCGAGACGGTCGCGATCGTCGGCTCGACGGGCAGCGGCAAGACCACGCTCGTGAATCTCATCCCGCGCTTCTACGACGTGACCGCCGGCGCCGTCCTGCTCGATGGCGTCGACGTCCGTGAGATGGACCGTGCGGACGTCTGGCGCCGGCTCGGCGTCGTCCCCCAGAAGGCGTTCCTGTTCAGCGGCACGGTCGCGAGCAATCTCCGCTTCGGCGACGAGGCGGCCACCGACGAGCAGCTGTGGGCCGCGCTCTCGATCGCGCAGGGGCGCGACTTCGTCGAGGAGATGGAGGGCAGGCTCGAGGCGCCCATCACGCAGGGCGGCACGAACGTCTCCGGCGGTCAGCGGCAGCGGCTCGCAATTGCCCGGGCGCTCGTGAAGCGGGCCGGGATCCTCATCTTCGACGACAGCTTCTCGGCGCTGGACTTCGGAACGGACGCTCGCCTCCGAGCGGCGCTCGATCGCGAGATGGGCTGGGCGACCCGGCTCATCGTGGCCCAGCGGGTCGGCACGATCATGAAGGCCGATCGGATCCTGGTCATGGACGCAGGCCGCATCGTCGGCAGCGGGACGCACACGGAGCTGCTCGCGTCGAACGAGACCTACCGCGAGATCGTCTACTCGCAGCTGTCCGAGGCGGAGGCCGTGGCATGAGCTTCCGACCTGGCGGCGGCAACGGCCGGGAGCCCGGCGGCAACGTCCCTCGTCCGCCATCCGGCCCGGGTCCGCAATCCAGCGCGGGCCTCCGACCCGGCGCGGGCGGTCCACCGCCCGGCGGCTTCGGTCCCGGCGGTCGTCGGCCCGGCGGCAGCCCCGGAATGATGGGCATGATGACCATGCCCGTTCAGAAGCCGGGCAACTTCAGGCTCTCCTTCCGCCGCCTGCTCGAGCGCCTCGCGCCGGAGCGGATGCTCGTGGCGCTCGTCATCGTCCTCGCGGTCGTCAGTGTGGCCTTCGCGGTCATCGGTCCGAAGATCCTCGGCAACGCGACCAACGACATCTTCAACGGCTTCATCAGCGGCAACCTGCCGGCCGGGGTCTCGAAGGACCAGATCGTCGCCGGGCTCCGCGCCAACGGACAGAACCAGCTCGCCGACATGGTCGGCGCGATGGACCTGCACCCCGGCCAGGGCATCGACTTCTCAGCGCTCGCCGGCATCCTGTTCATCCTGATCGGCGTCTACGTCCTCAGCTCGATCTTCAGCTGGATGCAGTCGTGGATCATGGCCGGGGTCACGCAGCGGACCGTCAGGCGACTGCGAACCGACGTCGACGAGAAGCTCGGACGCCTTCCGCTCAAGTACTTCGATAGCCACCCCCGCGGCGACGTCCTGAGCCGCGTCACGAACGACATCGACAACATCGGCCAGACGCTCCAGCAGAGCCTCACCCAGCTCATCACCTCCGTGCTGACGATCGTCGGCGTGCTGGTCCTCATGCTCACGATCAGCCCGATCCTTGCCGTGATCTCGATCCTGTCGGTCCCGCTGTCGGTCGTCATCACCATCCTCATCGCCCGCCGCTCGCAGAAGCGATTCGCCGCCCAATGGGCCTCGACCGGCGACCTGAACGCCCACGTCGAGGAGATGCACACCGGGCACGCGATCGTGAAGGTCTTCGGCCGGCAGCAGGAGGCGATCGAGACGTTCGATCGCGAGAACGACAAGCTCTACCAGGCTTCCTACCAGGCCCAGTTCATCTCGGGCACGATCCAGCCGGCGCTGACGTTCGTCTCGAACCTCAACTACGTCGCGATCGCCGTTATCGGCGGGCTGCGCGTCGCGAGCGGCCAGATGACGCTCGGCGACGTCATCGCGTTCATCCAGTACTCGCGCCAGTTCACGTTCCCGATCATCCAGACGGCCTCGATCGCGAACGTCCTCCAGTCGGCTGTCGCCTCGGCGGAGCGGGTCTTCGAGCTGCTCGACGAGGCCGAGGAGATCCCCGATCCGGTCACGCCGCGAGTTCTCGCGGCCACCCGCGGGGCGGTCGCGTTCGAGGACGTCTCATTCCGGTACGAGCCCGACAAGCCGCTCATCGACAACCTCGACCTGGTCGCCGAATCCGGCCAGATGATCGCGATCGTCGGCCCGACCGGGGCGGGCAAGACCACGCTCGTGAACCTGTTGATGCGCTTCTACGAGCTCGACGGCGGGCGGATCACGATCGACGGCGTCGACACGCGGGAGATGACCCGCGACGACCTGCGCCGGACGTTCGGGATGGTCCTCCAGGACACGTGGCTGTTCCACGGCACGATCCGCGAGAACATCGCCTACGGCCGCGATGGCGCGGCCGAGGACGAGATCGCGGGGGCCGCCGAGGCGGCCCATGTCGACCACTTCGTGCGTACCCTGCCCGGCGGCTACGACACGGTGATCGACGACGACGCGACGAATCTGTCCGCAGGCGAGAAGCAGCTGCTCACGATCGCCCGGGCATTCCTGGCGGATCCGGCGATCCTGATCCTCGATGAGGCGACGTCCTCGGTCGACACCCGCACCGAGGTGCTCATCCAGCGAGCCATGAGCCGACTGATGAAGGGCCGGACGTCGTTCGTGATCGCCCACCGCCTGTCGACCATCCGCGACGCCGACACGATCCTGGTCATGAACCGGGGCCGGATCGTCGAGCAGGGCAACCACGAGAGCCTGCTCGCCCGCGGTGGCTTCTACGCCGAGCTGTACAACTCGCAGTTCACCGAGGCCCTCGCCGAGGCCGTCTAGCCGATCCTCTAAGTCAGTGTCTATCTCACATTG
>VBGT01000046.1:24586-24880 GCA_005889475.1 Chloroflexota bacterium
CGTCGGCGGCATCGCCGACCTCGAGGATGTCGTCGATTCGCCACACGGCTTCAGCGGCTTCAGCTTCCGAGATCCGGAGGGCAACATCTGGGACGTGGCCTGGGCGCCGGACACGCGCGTCGATGAGGATGGCCGCCTGACCTGGGGCTGAGGACCCGGCTACGCGTCGAGGCGATAGCCGACGCCGCGGATCGCGAGGATCGCCGGGCCGCCGGCGGCATCGACCTTGCGACGCAGGCGGGCGACGTGTGGCTTGAGCCAGAGCAGGTCCGGGTCGGCCTCGGCGGGCCAGCC
>VBGT01000098.1 GCA_005889475.1 Chloroflexota bacterium
CCACGCCGCGTATCGACAGGACGTCCTCCTCGCAGAAGCGGAAGCAATGCGCCTGGCCAAGGCGGTCCGAGCCTCGGGCGACGCTTCCAACGAGCCCCACCTTCGGAGTGACAGCGCCCTTCTACTGATGCTGCGTTGGGTCGGCCTCGTCCGTCGTGCCCGCCCAGCTTCCACCGAACGGAGTGCCACGATCTAGCCTGTACCTCTTGCCGACAGACGGCCCCGAGGATCGGCTCGGGGCAGCTCGCTGGTGGGTCAAACCGCACCGGCTATACTCCGCGCTCCGGATGGGGCTATAGCTCAGCTGGGAGAGCGTCTGAATGGCATTCAGAAGGTCAGGGGTTCGAATCCCCTTAGCTCCACCAACCTTCTGAGCACTGCGGCCCCCTGGCCACCCGAGGGGCCTCGGATGTCCTGGCGGCGGCTATCCCACGAGGTCGCCGACGCGGACCGTGGCGGCGCGCTCGAGGTCGACCAGCGGCAGGTCCGCGATCAATGCGAGCCGATCGCGATGCGCTCCGACATAGCTCAGCTGACCGCTCTCCGAGCGGGATTCGCGGAACCGCGACTCCACCCAGGCCTCCGCCGCAGTCAGCGCGGGAAGCGCGCCGCCGACGTCGTCGCGCACGAAGAAGGCATTGTTCCCGGCGCGATTCGAGCCGACCAGGCGGTAGCCCTTGCGTGACCCCAGGGCGGCCAGGGCGGCAATCGAGGCGCCGAAGTACAGGCGCGAGAAATGGGCCGCCGCCCGGTCGAACGCCGCTTCGTACGGGACGGTGACCGCGCGATCGGGACCGAAGATGCTGTTGTACTCGACGATCGCGAGCCTCGGCTGGACGACGGAGATCGCCTCCCAGATCCAGTAATCGGTCCCATCGATGTCGATCGACAGCAGGCCGATGTCGCCCGCGACCGGTTCGAGGAGCTCGTTGATGTTCTCCCGCGTGATGAATGCCGAGCGCGCATCGATCCAGTGGCGCCACATGAGCTCGGTGTCGCGGAGGTAGCCGAGGTGCGATGCGCCGCTGTCGAGGATCAGGCCGCGCCAGTTGTCGTGCTCGAGCAGGAACCGGGTGTTCGCCTCGCGATAGTCCTGCACCCCGAACTCGACGAAAACCTCGCGCTCGATCGGTACCCGGGCCAGCAGCCACTGGATGATCCCGTCCTCGTCCCATTGGGAGAACGCCCGAAAGCCGGCGTCCCGGAGCGTCGTCGCAGCACGAGCTTGTCGCGCCTGCAGGCTGCCGACGTCGAGGCGGACCCGATCGATGGCGGCCGCGGTCGCGAGACGCTTCAGGTCCGGAGCCACGGTTCCCCGAATCCACCGCCGGATGCGTCGAGTGCCCCTCACAACAGGACTCTACGCCGTCACTCGAGCGGGATTCGAGTCCGAGAAAAGCGCGCGGCTGTGGCCACGGAATGCGCTGGTCGGCAACATCGACAGCCGCCGTACATGCCGCGCGCGAGCCGGCGGCGTAGGGCATCGTCAGCTCCGGACCGATGATCGCAACGACAGCAGCGCAGTGCGGTTGGCTGCGACCCCTCCTCAGCGTTGACGATTGTCACCGCCAGTCGCGGCGTTTCTCGCATGCACCGCTTGGCGCACCGCATACTCGCGCTGGTGGGGGGCTGAGACGCGCGATCCCTGTTGCGGACGCCCAGATCGCGCTGAGCCACTGGCGAGACCGACCTGCTCCAGTCACCGCATGTCCGGGGGACCAGGAGGAGGGCCTCATGAGAAGGTCTTGGCTGTTCGCGCTGCTCGCGATCGTAGCGTCCTTCGCGCTCGTCGGTACCGTCCTCGCCACGCACCTGCCGACGAACCACAACACGACGGATCTGACAACCCTCGTTCGCGGAACGATCGTCGACACGTTCAAGTACAACGTCGGCGACACCAAGGTCCAGACCAAGGGACCAGTCGACGTCGTCGTTGCCGACGTCTCGTTCCCGGCGCTCGCCAGTGCCGGCTGGCACAACCACCCCGGTCCGGTCTTTGTCATAGTCACGAGTGGGAGGCTGTCGGTCTGGACCGCGAGCTGCGTCAAGCATGAGTACTACCAGGGCGGCCCCGAAGGCGCCGCCTTCTTCGAGCCGGGCCCGGAGTCCAGCCTGCTGGTCAAGAACGAGAGCGCGACGATCGCCGCGCAGGTCAAGGCCACGTTCATCGTGCCGCCCGGCACGACCGCGCTGAGGACGGGCACGGCGCACCTCTGCGGCATCGCGGAATAGACCGTCTGATCGGCCAACGCCAGCCGATCGGCGGCTGACGCGCTCATCGAAAGCTGACTCGGAATACAGCAGGGGTCTGCCGCTGGATGCGCAGACCCCTGCGCTATACTCCGCGCCCGATGTCGAACGCGACCGAAACGCTCGAGCTTCCACGCGGATAGCCGGGCCACGAAAGTGGCTGGCTATCCTTGACCCCTTGCCCTGGCGGCGAGGGGTTTTTCATTCCCTCGCAGGAGCATTGACGACGTGACCCAGACGCAGGAACCCAGGGAGCGGACCAGGATCGAGCGGTACGACGCCGCCTCGATCGAGCCGCGCTGGCAGGCGCGCTGGGAGGAGCTCGGGCTCCACAAGACGGACCTCACGAACACGCGGAACCGCTATTACCTGCTGACGATGTACCCGTACCCATCGGGCGACATCCACATCGGGCACTGGTACATCAAGACGCCGACCGACGCGATCGCGCGATTCCAGCGGATGCACGGCCGGAACGTGTTCCTGCCCATCGGCTTCGACGCCTTCGGGCTGCCTGCGGAGAACGCGGCGATCAAGAACGAGATCAACCCGCGCGACTGGACGATGTCGAACATCGCCAACATGCGGCGTCAGCTGCGGACGATGGGCGCGACGTTCGACTGGAGTGCCGAGGTCGTCACCGCGGATCCCGACTACTACCGCTGGAACCAGTGGTTCTTCCTGCAGTTCCTGAAGGCGGGCCTCGCGTACCGGGCCAAGTCGGCGGTCGATTGGTGCCCCAACGACGGCACGCTGGCGCGCGAGCAGGTCGAGGGCGCCGACCGGCGCTGCTGGCGGTGCGGCGCCCCGGTCGAGAAGCGCGAGCTCGACCAGTGGTACCTGCGCGTGACGAAGTACGCCGACGAGCTGCTCGACTTCTCCGAGATCGAGTTCCCGGATCCCGTCCGGATCCAGCAGACCAACTGGATCGGCCGGTCGGAGGGCGGCGAGATCGTCTTCGAGACCGCCCCGTCGCCCCATCACCCCGGCGCTGAGGAGCTGCGTGTCTTCACGACCCGCCCGGACACGCTCTTCGGCGCCACGTTCATGGTCCTCGCGCCCGAGCATCCACTCCTGCCGACACTCACCGCGCCCGAGCGGAAGCAGGAGGTCAGGGCATACGTCGCACGCGCCGAGACCGAGACCGAGATCGAGCGCCTGTCGACCGATCGGGAGAAGTCGGGCGTGGCGCTGGGCGCCGACGCGATCAACCCGGTGAACGGCGAGCGTGTCCCGATCTTCGTCGCGGACTACGTGCTCGGCGGCTACGGGACCGGGGCGATCATGGCCGTTCCGGCCCACGACGAGCGTGACTTCGAATTCGCCCAGAAGTTCGGGCTGCCGATCCGGCGGGTCGTGGCGCGATCGGGCGAGGAGAATGCGGACGTCGGCGGGGCATACATCGCCCACACGGACGACGAGGTCCTGGTCAACAGCGGCGAGTACAGCGGCCTGCCGGCCGACGAGGGCGGGCGGCGGATCGTCGCCGACCTGGCAACCCGCGGCAAGGGCCGGGCGGCGGTCACCTACCGGCTGCGCGACTGGCTGATCAGCCGCCAACGCTACTGGGGCACGCCGATCCCGATCATCTACTGCGAGACGCACGGCGCGGTGCCGGTCCCCGAGGAGGACCTGCCCGTCCGATTACCGGACAACGTCAATTACGCGGGCAGCGGGGTGAACCCGTTGACCCGAGACGAGGCGTTCCTGAACGTGCCCTGCCCGATCGGCGGCGAGCCGGCGCGGCGCGAGACGGACACGATGGACACGTTCATGGACTCGAGCTGGTACTGGTATCGGTACCTGTCGCCGCACAAGGTCGACGGCCCGATCGACGAGGACATGGTCGAGTCGTGGACCCCCGTCCAGCAGTACACCGGCGGCGCCGAGCACGCGGTGATGCACCTCCTGTACGCCCGCGAGTTCACCAAGATGCTGCGCGACCTCGGGCTGATCCAGCAGAACGAGCCTTGGCGGCGCGTGTTCAACCAGGGCCAGATCCTGGGCACCGACGGCGAGCGGATGAGCAAGTCGCGTGGCAACACCCAGGACCCCGACGAGCTCGTGAAGCGCTACGGCGCCGACACGGTCCGCCTGTTCCTGATGTTCATGGGCCCGTGGGACCAGGGCGGCCCGTGGAGCCCGACCGGGATCGGCGGCGTGCACCGCTTCCTGAACCGCGTCTGGGCGCTGGCGCTGGACCCGCACTACCTCGAGCCGGGCGATCCCGACGCGGGCCGGCTCCCGGGCGGCCAGGACGAGACTGCGGCGCGCGCGGAGGTCCGCGCCGCGGCGCATCGAACGCTGCGCGATGCCACGGCCGACTACGAGGCGTTCCACTTCAACACGATGGTCGCGAAGCTCATGGAGCTGTCGAACACCCTCTTCCGCTACCGCGGCTCCTCCGTCGCCGGCGGCGCGGAGTGGGACGAGGCGGTCCGCCTGCTG
>VBGT01000100.1:0-4491 GCA_005889475.1 Chloroflexota bacterium
CGCTGCTGAAGGCGGTCGATGCCGCGCTCGCCGACGTGCTCCAGGGCCATCCGCGGCTCGTCGGCTACGACGTTCACGCGCTCGCCGAGGGTCCCGAGGCGGAGGGCCTCGTCATCGTCGCCGTCCAGCCACCGGCAGGGGAGGCCCCGCGCTCGTCCGGTCTGTACAACGGCAAGGCCCGGAGCACGAACATCATCGCGGCCTCCATCGAGGCCTACGTCGAGGCGCTCAACGCGATGCTGGCCGAGGCCCATTGGGCCGGCGCCGCGGAGACCGCCGGCCGCGGCCGCAGGAAGGCCGCCCCGGAGACGCATGGACGCCGCGGCGAGCTCGATGACGCCGAGGCCGATCACGGCGCGCCCTGGTTTGATCGCTAGCCCAATCGCGTACGCCGGCGAGCCCGGCGCCTTCGCAGAGGACGCGGTCGTCGCGAAGTTCGGGGAGAACGCGCCGCGGCTCCCCGTCGGTGGCTTCCGGGAGGTGTTCGAGGCGGTCACCTCGGGCAGCGCCGCCTCTGGTGTCGTCCCGATCGAGAACCTCGTCAACGGCTCCGTGCGCGAGGTGTACGACCTACTCCTCGAGCACGAGCTGCAGATCGCCGCCGAGGTCGTCGTCCCCGTCGACCTGTGTCTCGCCGCGCTCCCCGGTCGAACGCTCGACGACGTCGAGCGCGTGTACTCGCACATCCAGGCGCTGGGCCAGGCTGAACGCTTCCTGCGCTCCCGTCCTTGGGCGCTCCTCACGACCTATAACACCGCCGGCTCGGGCAAGTTCGTGCGCGACCAGCAGGACCCTGGAGCGGCCGCGGTGTTGTCGCGCCGCGCGGCGGACGCCTATGGCCTCGATGTCCTTGCCGATTCGATCCAGGACGTCCCCGACAACCGCACTCGGTTCCTTGTCGTGGCACCGGCAAGACCAGCGCCCGATCCCGCTGGCGGCCGGGAGTTCAGGACCACCATCGCCTTCGGCGTCCGTAACGAGCCCGGCACGTTGCTGGCGGCGCTCCAGGTCTTCGCGGGACGGTCGATCAACCTGTCCAAGCTCGAGTCGCGTCCGAGTCGCGCCGCCGCCTGGGAGTACGTGTTCTGGGCGGATCTCGACGCCCACAGCGGCGAGCCGGCGTGCGCCGCGGCGCTCGAGGAGCTCGGCTCGGTCGCAACAATGGTCCGCGTCTTCGGAACCTACCCGAAGGCCGCGAACTAGGCGCTCCGCGCCGGAAGTCCGGCAGCCTGGTGCCAGGTGACACCGCGCTCGAACGGGCCGCGAACGCCACGTTCACGCAACCTGACCAGACCTGTCAAATCTTTTCTTGACCCCACATATCGCGGGGTGCAAGACTCGGCGTCCGCGAAGTCAGCGTGGGGGGCATCGGCCGCATCTCCGGAGGGTCGCCTGAGGGCAGTTCTCGGGCGGGGATGGGCGGTTCCCTCTTCGGCACCTCCGCGAGGGGTTAGCCGGGGGGAAGGGAGTCAGCGGTGCCTGTCCGGACACCGGACGGCTTCGGCGCTCCATTGGAGGGCCGGGTAGCGTCTCTACGCGCCCGGAATTCTGATGGCGTTCACTGCGCGCCCGTGGCCGATCGGTGGTGGCATCCCGAGGGAGGTGCACGCCGGACACGGTAGAAGCTGCGCGCCGGGCGGCGCTCGCCCGGACCAGGGAAGACGTCGAAGCTCGCTTGGAGGCGCCCGGAGAGCGTTGGCGAGCCGACGAGAGCAACGAGGGATCCAGCCGTTGCAAACGCGGCAGCGTGAGCTTTTCACGCCGCTGTCGATTTTGGGTCGACGACGCCGGGATCACAGGAGTAACACGCGCGAAGGAGTAAGCATGGTCAGACGAAACAGGGGCGGGGACAAGACGTGCCTCTGTACTGAGTGGAGGAATGCATCGTGATAAGTCGAGTCCTGATCAAGAAGCAGCCCGGCCGCCGCTACCTGGCGGGCCTGGCGGTCTCTGGTCTGCTGGCGGGCCTGCTGCTTACCGGCAGCACGGCGCTCGCAGTCCACGAAGACGGGGTGTTCCAGCTCGACGGGAATGCCAAGGTGGGGGACACCTCTACGCCCGCGATGGTGCCCGCAACGGAGGACGCGGACAACATCTGTGCGACGTTCGCCCAGATTGCTGCGACCAACCCGGCGGGTTCCAAATGCAACGTCGCGGACGCCACCGCGCTGGCCGCCCTGCCGCCTCCCACGGTCTCGACGCGAACTGCGTTCGTCACGGACGGAGCCGGTCCTTGGGCGTCCGGCGCCTCCGACGACCAGTTTACGGGCGGTTCCGGGGACGCCCAGGATGTCTCGAGCTGGAAGTACAAGAACGCGGCGTCGTCGAACGACAAGTCCGACATCCAGAACGCCTTCTTCGCCGAGTACACGAAGTCGATCGGCGGGACGGACCACAAGCTCGCCTACTTCGGCGGCACCCGCTCGAGCAACAACGGCGACGAGAACACGGCGTTCTGGCTCATGCAGAACCCGATCAAGGAGCTTGGAAATAACGGTGGCTCGGGCACCTGCACCGACGCGTCAGGCTGCCCGTTCAGCGGCGTCCACAGGCCGGGCGTTCCCGGCGTGGACAACTGCTATGAGATCTCTCCTGGCGTCGGCGTGAACATCAAGGCCACGAAGGCCTCTGACGTCCCCTGCACCGAGTCGGCTACCGAAACCGACCAGAAGGGCGACGTCCTGGTCGTGAGCGCCTTCACGGGCGGCGGCAAGCAGCCGAACATCCAAGTCTACGTGTGGATGGGGACGAAGGCGATCAATTCGAAGTCAGGGCTGTGCGTCACTTCGGACTGCAGCGTGCTCAAGGTGTTCGAATCCGCGAACCCGGGGTGCAGCCCGATCACGTCTGGCGACGTCGCCTGTGCGATTACCAACCAGCCCGTCCAATACAACACCTGCCCGCCGCCGCCGGCGTTGCCCGGCGACTGCGTCGCTGGTAATACGATTCCGACGCCGTCGCCGTGGCTGTTCAGGGATGTGTCCTCCACGGCGAACGCCTTCCAGGCGGGCGACTACATCGAGGCAGGCATCGACCTCACCGCGCTGGGGCTGGGGGGTGAGTGCACCTCGACTTTCACGATGAACACCCGATCCTCCCAGTCGGTCAACGCGTCGCTGCAGGACCTCGCGGTCGGCCAGGCCGGCGGCTGCGTGACGACGCTCTCGACGAAAGCCGGCGACACGGCCAACGGCGGCAGTGCGCCGCCTACGGACATCGGCACCGGCACGCGGTCGTCGGGCAGCGACACCGCGACGTTGACCGTCACCGGCGTCAGCACTTGGGGCGGAACCCTGACCTGGTACCTGTGCGGGCCAGACTCGGCGCTCACGAAGTGCAACGCGACCGACGGCGTGAAGATCACCGGCCCGAGGACGCTCAGCAATAGCTCTCCGGCAACGGACTTCGTCTCCACCACGGGAACGCTGACGTCGGCCGGTAAATACTGCTGGACCGCTCACTTCGAGCCAGATACGGCGTCGAAGAGCGCGGGCGTCAGCGCTGCGGACGACGACGGGACCGCCGAGTGCTTCACCGTCAGTCCCGTGCACCCAACGCTGACGACATCGGCAAGTTGTGGTTCCAGCCCGTGCGTCCTCGGGGTCGACACCCTGAGCGACACGGCGGGACTCAGTGGGACGGCCACCGAGCCGGGCAACGCCGGCCCCGGCGGCTCCACGGGCTTGTACAAGTCCATCAACTCCGCGGCCGGCCAAGCGGCGCTTGGGAGCATCAGCTGGACGCTCTACCTCCCGTCCACCCCCGCCTGTTCAGGGGCCACCAAGACCCCGTCGGGATCGCCGGTGGATGTCCACGGCGACAACCCATCATACGGACCGGTGACCTACAAGCCGGCCCTCGCGGACGGCGTCGGCGTGTACACGTTCGTCGCCACGTACAACGGCGACTTGCCGAACACCACCGCCCCGACGACAGCGATGACCTGTGCCACTGCACCGAACGGTGAGAAGGTCACCGTCACTGGCACAGCGAGTAGCTCGTCGGACCAGCGGTGGCTGCCGAACGACCGGGTAAAGCTGGAGACAACCGGGGGCACGACCCTGACCGGCGCGCTTACGGTGAGCCTCTACAGCGGTACCTTCACGGTGACGAATGGCGTCTGCACCCCGGACGGGGGCGGCGCTTCTTCGGCGATCACCGGGCAGTCGTACCCGTTCAACCCATCGGGTGATGCGAGCGGCTCCACATACAACACCAGTAACTCGACGTTCTTCGTCGGTACAGGTCCCGCCGGCACCGGTATTACGTACGGCGCCCCCGGCGCCTACTTCTGGCTGGTCCACTACGACGACACCAACCTGACCGACCCAGGTGATCGCTGCGAGAAGTCGAATGTAACGATCAACAACTGATCGCAGAAAGGAGCAACTCTGACCGTAGAGGCCCCGGCGAAAGCCGGGGCCTCTCTTTGTGCAGTCGGCGGCCCGCCTGTCCACCAGTAGGACGAGAGGGCGAAGGCCATGTCTCCGC
>VBGT01000100.1:4518-8983 GCA_005889475.1 Chloroflexota bacterium
CAGGAGAGACTCGTCGAGACGTTGACGGTGATTTGGTCCATACAGCTCGCGAAACCGTTCGCGTTGGCGTCGCTCTCCGTCAAGAGGGTCAGGCTCGGATCGGCGGCGGCTGCGCCGCAAATCGCCCGTGACAGGTCTTTTGGATTACTGCCCGGTGATCGTCTCGTCAGTGGGCGAGTGCAATCCTCGGCGGCGTGATGCTCGACTCCCGTCCGGCTTCGTCTCGCAAACGAGGAGGGCGGCCGTATGGCCGCCCTCCGATCTGTCTGGACGTGTGTGTGGACTACCCTCCGACGGAGAAGCTCCTCGTCGCGAGCGTATTCGTCGAGCCGTTCCGGCTGGTCGTTGTGAGCACGGCTGTGCAGTCGGCCGCCCCACCTGCCCACCAGTATGATTTGAGGGTGAAGAACCGGTCGCCGAAGTACGTCGGATAGAAGCCAACGGTTTGGCTGTAGACCCAGGTTCCGTTTTGCGCGCAGGCCACCTGGAGGGACGGGTACGAGGCGCCAGTGACGACCGTGAACGTCACCTGATCGCCCCAGTTCGCGAGGCCGTCCCCGTTCACGTCGGTGACCATGATTGGCCCGCTGATAGTCCCACCGCCGGTGGTGCCGCCACCGCCTCGGGCGCCAGCGCCACCCTTCGCAGCGAAGGTGGTGCCTGCGATCAGCCCAAAGGTGAGGGCGGTGATCAGGCTTGCCTCGAGCGCGGCCGCGGCGAGGCGCTTGACGCGGCTCTCCGGCTTCGTGGCGGGTGGGGTATCACCGACCCATTTGTTTCCATTCCAGAACGACATCGACCAAACCTCCGGCAACCCGGCTAACTGGCTGGAAGATCCCACCAGTCCCGTGGCTTTGCGTCCCCGGCTCACGCCGAGTTTGCCTTTATCGAGGCCAGTACGACGCAGGATGGCATCGGTGGCCCACAGAGGGAGGCGTGAGGTTCAAGAAGCCTGATCCGCGCGACTCCGACTGCTGGGGAACAGTGTGAGCCATCCAGGGCGGTCAGGGGGTATGGCGGGATGGTACCGGAACCCCGGCATTCCTTCTGTTGCAAAGATGAAACAGTTGGCTGTAGCCCGATCGGGGGCGCGGTGCTGGAGCGCACCGCTTGCTCATTGCGCGGCCCTAACAGGCTCCCGCACGGCGCCCCGAACGTCGCGTGCGATCAGCGTGGCCTCGGCGGCGGCCCCGAGGCGGGTCCGGAGTACGATTTCGGGACCAATAACGGAGCTCCCGATGACCGTCACCGCAACCCAACCCCATCCGATCTACCTCGCCGGCCGCTGGGTCGACTCTCCGGACCGCCTCGAGGTCACCAATCCCGCTGACTCGAACACGCCCGCGGGAGCGACCTACAACGCGACCGAAGCGCAGTACGAGGAGGCGGTGACCGCCGCCGTGGCGGCCTTCGAGCACACTAGGATGCTACCCGCATACGAGCGCGGCCGGGCGCTGCGCGAGATCAGCAACGGGATCAAGGCGCGGCGCGAGGAGATCGGGCGGACCCTGAGCCTCGAGGCGGGCAAGCCGATCCGCGACGCGCTGGTCGAGGTCGATCGCGCCGTGCTCACGTTCCGGCTCGGCGCCGAAGAGGCCGAGCGGATGCACGGCGAGATGATCCCGCTCGACCTGATGGCGAGCTCGAAGGGTCGGGTCGGGATCACGCGCCGCTTCCCCATCGGCCCTGTCGCCGCGATCAGCCCGTTCAACTTCCCGCTGAATCTCGCCGCGCACAAGCTCGCGCCGGCGATCGCCGCGGGCTGCTCGGTCGTGCTCAAGCCACCCTCGAAGGACCCGCTGACGATGCTCACCGTGGCCGAGATCGTCGACGGCGTCGGGCTGCCCCAGGGCGCGGTGAGCATCCTGCCGATGACCCGCGAGCTCGGCGATCGGATGGTCGCCGACGATCGGTTCAAGCTCCTGACGTTCACCGGCAGCCCGTCGGTCGGGTGGCGGATGAAGGAGCGCGCGGGCAAGAAGAAGGTCGTCCTCGAGCTCGGCGGCAACGCCGGGGTGATCGTCGACAAGGGCGCCGATCTGGACTGGGCGGTCAAGCGCACGCTCGTCGGCGCGTTCTCCTATGCCGGCCAGGTGTGCATCAGCGTCCAGCGCCTGTTCGTCCACGAGGACGTCCGTGAGGCGTTCCTCGAGGGGTTCATGGAGGGCGTAAAGGCGCTCCACCTGGGCGACCCGCTCGACCCGGTCACCGACGTCGGGCCGATGGTCGATGAGAAGGCCGCGGTACGGACCCAGCGCTGGGTCGACGAGGCGGTGCAGCTGGGCGGGAAGGTCGTCACCGGCGGCCACGCGAAGGGTTCGTTCTTCGAGCCGACGGTGCTCGAGAACGTGCCGGTCGAGGCGCAGGTCTGCTCGAACGAGGCGTTCGCGCCGCTCGTCGTCCTATTCCCGTTCACCGACTTCGGCGACGCGATTCGGCAGGTCAACGACAGCTTCTTCGGGCTGCAGACCGGCGTGTTCACGAACGACCTCGCGCACGCCTGGCAGGCGTTCAACGAGCTCGAGGTCGGCGGGGTCATCGTCAACGACATCCCGACCTACCGCATCGATCACATGCCCTACGGCGGCGTGAAGGACTCCGGCCAGGGCCGCGAGGGCCTGCGCTGGTCCATCGAGGACATGACCGAGCTGCGGATCATGGTCCTCGCGCAGCCCCAGTAGATCGTCCTTGGCAGTCCGCGCAGCCGGAGCCCGCGTCGAGGCAAGAGCGCGGACCGCCGCCGACCTGCTCGTCGCCTGTCTCGAGGCCGAGGGCTGCGAGTACGTTTTCTCGGTCCCGGGCGAGGAGACGCTCGACGTCCTCGAGGCCTTGTCCCACACCGACGCCATCCGCCACATCACCGTCCGCCACGAACAGGGCGCGGCGTTCATGGCCGACGTCTACGGGCGCCTCACGGGTCGCGCCGCCGTGGCCATGGGCACCCTCGGCCCGGGGGCGACCAACCTCCTGACCGGGATCGCCGACGCGTTCCTCGACCGCGCGCCGATGGTCGCACTCACCGGCCAGGCGTCCTCCGACAAGCTGCACAAGGAGGCGCACCAGGTCGTCGACATCGTCGACATGTTCAAGCCCGTCACCAAGTGGAACGTCCGGATCGAGCGCATCCCGGCGATCCCCGAGATCGTGCGCAAGGCGTTCCGGGTGGCGACGCTCGAGAAGCCCGGGCCGACGCACATGGAGCTGCCCGAGGACGTTGCCGCCGCGGCGCTCGATGCCGAAGGCGCCGCCGAGTTGCGGCCCATCACCCCTGCCCGACCCTCGCACACCGAACCGACGGAGGAGGCGGTCGCCGCAGCAGCGCGGCTGATCAACGGGTCCGAGCGGCCGATCGTCCTCGCCGGCAATGGGGTCCTGCGCCAGCACGCGGCGGGCGCCCTCCGAGAGCTGGCGCGCGGCCTGCACATGCCGGTCGCGGCGACGTTCATGGGCAAGGGCGCGGTCGACGATCGCTCGCACCTCTCGCTCATGGCCGTCGGGCTACAGGCGCGCGACCATGTCCTGACGGGCTTCGACCGGGCCGACCTCGTGATCTCGGTCGGGTACGACCTCGTCGAGTACGCGCCGGCCCGATGGAACCCGGACGGCTCGAAGCGGATCGTCCACATCGACACGCAGCCGGCCGAGGTCGACGTGGCGTACCAGCCGGAGGTCGAGCTCGTCGGCGACATCGGGGTCGCGCTGCGGAAGCTGCTCGAGGCGGCACAGCCGGGCGGCATCGGCGGTCGCAGCGCCACCGAGCGCCACCAGTCCCGCGAGACCCTGGTCCACGCCGACCTGCGCACGTCGCTCCTCGGCGATCTGGAGGTGTGCGTGACCGACGCCGGCTACCCGATCAAGCCGCAGCGCGCGATCTATGAGCTGCGCCGGGCACTCGGGCCGGACGACATCGTGGTGAGCGACGTCGGCGCCCACAAGATCTGGATCGCGCGCCTGTACCAGGCCTACGAGCCGAACACCGTGGTCATCTCCAACGGCCTCGCGGCGATGGGCATCTCCCTGCCCGGGGCGATCGCGGCCAAGCTCGTCCACCCGGATCGGAAGGTCGTCGCGCTGTGCGGTGACGGTGGCTTCCTCATGAACTGTCAGGAGCTCGAGACGGCGAAGCGGATCGGCGCCGGCGTCGTCGTGGTCGTATGGCGCGACAACGGCTACGGCCTCATCGACTGGAAGCAGCGCAACCAGTTCGGACGCCCGTTCGCGGTGGAGTTCGGGAACCCCGACCTCGTCGACTTCGCCCGGTCGTTCGGCATCCCGGGCTTCCGGCCCGAGACCGCCGACGACCTGTACCCGACGCTGATGCGCGCCCTCGAGGTCGATGGTCCCGCGCTCGTCGACGTCCCGATCGACTACGCCGAGAACGTCCGGCTCACCGAGCGCCTCGGCGGCCTGTCCGGCCTGATGTGAGTCGCCGAGCAGCGACGGCTGGGCGGCTGCCGCCTACCGC
>VBGT01000047.1 GCA_005889475.1 Chloroflexota bacterium
CGTCGCCGAACGGGCGACGTACCTGGACGCGCTCGCCTCGTGTGACGCCTTCGTCGTCCCCTCCCCCGCCGAGGGCTTCCCGAAGGTCGTGCTGGACGCGTTGGCCGTCGGGCTTCCGGTCGTGGCGACGTCGTCCGGCGAGCTCAGGCCGCTGGCCGGTCGCCTTGTCGTGGCCGCCCGAACGGGAGACTCCGCCGAGCTGGCAGCGATGATCGTGCGCCTCATCACGACGCCGGATCGGGCGATCGCGCTCCGAGCGGCGGGGCGCGCCTTCGCCGCACAGCACACGCGGGTTGCCGAGGCGATGCGCCTCGTCGAGGCGTGGCGCTCGGGCCCGCTCCGCGGCCGCCCCGGAACCGGCGGGACCAGCGTCGAGTAGGCTGACCGCCGGATGAGCGGAGTCGTCCTGTGGATCGCGCTCGGCGTCCTCGGCTGGGTTTACGTCGGGTACCCGGGCCTCGTCCTGGTCCTCGCCCGGTTCGCCCCATGGCGGCCGCACCCGGTCGGCGAAACGCCGACGCTGAGCGTCGCGATCGCCGTCCACGACGAGATGGGCGTCATCGAGGAGCGGATCGCCGACGTGTTCGCCCAGGATGACGGGCGGCTCCGGCTGCGCGAGGTTCTCGTCGGGTCGGACGGGTCGACCGACCGGACGAACGAGATCGTCGCCCGGCTCGCAGTATCCGAGCCGCGGCTCGGGCTCGTCAGCCTCCCGCGCGCCGGCCAGACACCCACCCAGGCCGCACTGATCGCGGCCGCGACCGGCGACGTGGTCGTCCTGACCGACGCGGAGACGCGCTTCCGGGCCGGCTGCCTGTCCGCGCTCGCCGACGCGTTTCGCGATCCCCGCGTCGGCGTAGCAACCGGTCGACTCGAGTGGCGCGACGTCGATGCCACCGCGACCGCGGCCAACGAAGGCCTCTACTGGCGGTATGAGCGGACGGTGCGTGGGCTCGAGAGCCGCGCCGGCCTCCTGACCGCCGTGACCGGTGCCCTTCTCGCCGTCCGCCGGACGAGCTATCGGACGGTGCCGCCCAGCGCCTCGATGGACCATCTCCTGCCGCTATACGTTCGCGAGGCCGGCGGTGCTGTCGTCTACGTCGCCGACGCGGTCGCCACGGATCGACCGATCAGCGGTCTGCGCGAGCAGTACGCGAACCGGACCCGGACGGCCACTCGCGGGATCCGGGCGAACCTCTCGATGGCGATCCGGCTCGGCCCGTTCAGCCATCCGCGCGCCGCGCTCGCCATCTGGTCGCACAAGCTGCTCCGGTGGGCGACGCCCATCTTCGGCACGATCGCATTCGTGGCCGCCACGGCCGAGGCCGGCCTGGGGTCGATCCTCGGCTGGGCGGTGCTTCTCGTTGTCCTCGGCGGGGCGCTGTGCGCCGCCGCCGGACAGTTGATCGCCGCGACCGGCCGCCGTCCTCCACGCATCCTGGCCTTCGCCCGCTCGTTCGCGATCGTCAACCTCGCCTTCGCGCGGGCGTGGATCGAGGTGATTCGGGGGCGCCGCATCGAGGCCTGGCACCGCGCCGAGTGGGAGCGGCCGGGCTGACGTTGTTGAGATGGGCTCGGGTAGCGCTCGGCTCGAGCCGGGGGCAAATCAAGCACAGCAGATTCCAGCGCGCCAAGCCGTCGCGGCACTAGGCTCGCGCGGTAACTAGCGTCTGCGGGGCGTCTCGGGAGCCAGATGTTGGATGTTCGAGCCCGGAGCGCTTCTCGCGGCTGATGCGTTGCAGGGCGCCGAGAACGCCGATCGACAGCCAAAGATACGGCTCCGAGAAGAATCGACCTTCGGCCTGACTGGTCAGGAAGACCAAGAGGACCGCCATCCCGCAGGCAATCGCCGATGACCGTATCAACGGTGTGGTCCCCTGGATCATTTGCCGGACGGACACGCTTACGGCCCATAGGAAGGTTGCAAGGACGCCCAGTCCGACCCAGCCATTCTCCGCCGTGATCTGCCCTAGGAATGTGTGCGGGAGCAGTACCGGGTCGTTCCTGCGATCCGCCGGAATGAAATCGCGGTAGGTGCCCAGTAGCTCGGGTCTGAATCCGCCGGTGCCCACGCCGACAAGGGGGTGGTCCTCCCACATCGCCATGCCGGCCTCGAGGAGGTACAGGCGCACGCCATCGATCGGCAGGCGCCGCAGCAGGGCGTTTCCGATGACCGTTCGAGGAGGAGCGAACGCGGTCGGTTGATTCGGGTCCAGACTGCCGGCGCCACCACGATCCGGGCCACCGATTGCAGCCTCTACGCCCGAAATGATGTCGCTTGCACGACTGATCGCCGTGGCGTTGAGCGTCGCGGTGATGGCGACGGCTAGAACGAAAACGCCGATGCCGAGGTAGGCACGAGGATTGCGGCGTTCCAGCAGCAGCCAGAAAAGCAGGACCGCAGCAAGCGCCGCCCAGCTCCAGCGCGACTGCGTCATCACCAGGCCGGCGGCGGCGAGCGCGAGGAGCGCGAAGCCAAGGATCGAGCCGCCCCGAAGAACCCTGCTCCCGGCCAAACCGACCAGGAAGACGATCACGACGATCCCTAACATTCGCGCCGTGATGTTCGGATCGGCGAACGTTGCATTAGCGCGATCCAGGACATTAAGTTGGCCTTCGCGCCACAGGTACCATCCCGTGAGCACCTGGACGATCGCAATCGCTGCCACGCCGATGCCCGACACTGCGAGCGCGACGCCCACGGCTTTGAGGTCCTTCTCAGAGCGCACGGCTGCCGCCACGAAAACGGCGAAGGCGAAATACGCGGCCGGCGCTGCGGTCAAGAGGAGTCCATCCGGCCATCGGGTCGAGAGGAGGCTCACTGCTAGGAGTCCGAGGACAGCGGCGGACGCCAAGGTCAGTCCGCGCGGCATCGGTCGGCGACCGCGAAGCACTTGAAGGACCACCCATGTGACGGCCGGGATCATCAGGATCCGTGACACCTCGAGCTGCTGGATCGGGAACAACAGCTTGCTGGCTTCCAGGGGCAGTGTTGCGACGATCGCCGCCAACCACCAGGTCACTAATGGCAGACCCCAAATGAGGCCAGCGTCCCGATTCGAGCCCCGCCCGGCCGGCCGTGCGAAGGAAGGCAGGAGCCTGGCAGCCCCGGGGCCGAGCTGGCGCTCCTGCGTCACGTCCTTGGCCGCTGCGCGCCACCCTGGACGGATGGTCGGTTGCCGCTCGTGAGCCGACCGTGGGACGGGGGCATCTCGACCTCTGATGACCTCGCCTTAGCGATCAAAAGGCCCCAGGCGAATGCGCGGAACGCCTCACGATGCGCAAGAAGGCAGCAGGCAATCGCCTCGGTCGCCAACTGACGCGTCCATCGGGTGCCAATCATAGTTGAACCGTTAGGCAGCACGGTCGACGTGGGTCACCGACTAGCTTCCGACGCCTTGACCGCCGATCGACCTCGCGGCTGGTATCGTCCAAACCACTCTAGTTCCCCGCCCTGCCGGATCACATCGATCATCGCCGCCGGTCCGCGACGATCGCCCACCTCAGAGGGAGTTCCCCGTCCATGGCTGTGCTCATCACCGGCGGTCTCGGCGTGATCGGTCGGCGCCTCACCGAGCACCTCCGCGAGCGTGGCTACGACGTGAAGGTCACCGACATCGCGATCCGCAAGGAACCGGACTACCGACGGGCGGATGTGACCCGCTACGAGGAGCTGACGGAGATCTTCCGGGCGTGGCCAATCGAGCACGTCTTCCACCTCGCGGGAGAGGTCGGCAGGGAGAACGGCGAGCAGTTCCCACGACGCTGCGTCGACATCAACGTGTCCGGCACGCTGAACCTGATCCAACTCTGTTCGGAGTACGGGGCGCGGCTCTACTTCGCCTCCACCTCGGAGATCTATGGCGATCACGGCTCGGACGTCGTCTCCGAGGAGCTTGAGACCCAGACCGTCCTTCGGCCCACGAACTGCTACGGCTGGTCGAAGCTCCAGGCCGAGCAGTACCTCCGGCATTTCTTCGAGGCGGGCCCCCTCAAGGCCGCGAGTATGCGCTTCTTCATGTGCTACGGCCCGGGCGAGCGACCCGATCCCTACCGGAGCGCGATGACGAACTTCATCGACCGTCTGCGCCACGACCAGCCGATCGACGTCCACCGCGGAACCGCCCGCAGCTGGTGCTTCATCGACGACATCGTCCGCGGCTGCCGGCTCCTCATGGAGAACTGGGACGGGTCGTCCTACGAGGGCTTCAACATCGGGCGGGCCGATCCCCGACCCATGACGGAGGTCGCCGAGCTGCTCTGCCGCCTCCTCGACAAGCCGACCGACCTGATCCGGCCCTCCGATCCTGGGCCCCTGGTGACGCCCGTCAAGAACGCGTCGTTCGCGAAGGCCCATGAGTGGCTCGGCTTCGAAGCGGAGGTCGACCTCGAGGAAGGCGTCCGACGGACGATCGCCTGGCACGCGGCGACCTTCCCGATCGCGTGAGCGGCCGACCCCGGCGGGTCCTCGTCACGGGCGCCGGGGGGTTCATCGGCGGACACGTCCTCGCGGCCGCACCCGCCGACTGGGAGGTCGTCGCCCTTTCGCGCCGGGCGCTGCCGGCGGGCCGTAACGTCTCTCCGGCCCGCTGGAGCGGCAAGCCGGGCGTCCCGCTGCCGGACGAGCTCCACGAGCCGTTCGACGCGACCATCCACCTCGCGGGCAACGCGAGTCACGCCCTCGCCTCGAGCGAGCCGTGGCGCGACCTCGCGATGACCGGCGGCGTCGCCGCCGCGATCCTCTCGTCGATCGCGACGCGAAGGGTCGTCCTGCTCTCCTCGGCCGCCGTCTATGCCGGTCTGGAAGGCCGGGTCGACCCGAGACTCGCCGTCGACCCAAGGATGCCCTACGCCCTGTCGAAGCGCTATGTGGAAGGTCTCGTCCACGCGCTCCAGACGCGCGGTCGGATCGCCGACGTCGTGACGTTCCGCCTGTACAACGCGTTCGGTCCCGGCGAACGTCCGACACGGCTGATTCCACGCATCGCGGCGGCCGTCCGGAATCGCCGTCCGTTTGAGCTCTCCGGCGACCCCGCGTCGCTCAGCGACCCGGTCGAGGTGGGCTGGGTGGCCGGCGCTCTCATCGCCGCGGCCGGAGCCGGCATTACCGGCACGTTCGATCTGTGCGGGGGGGATCCCGTTCTGCTCGCCGACCAAGTCGGGCGGATCGCGGCCGTCCTCGGGATGCCGGAGCTCGACGTCGAGCTCCGGCCGAACCCCGACGAGGAGCCGATCCGGTTCTGGAGCGACCCGGGACCGGCGATTGAGGCTTTCCGCCTCTCACGTCCGACGCCCTTCCCTGACGCGGTCCGCGATTACGCCCGCTCGGCAGGGTGGATTTGAGCCGCCTCCTGCCTCAATCCCGAGGATCGGCGGGGGCGAGCATCGTGCGCACCGATGCGGGGGTCGGGATCAGCCGCGCCAGCGAGAAGGCGTGGCGGCTCCGGACGGCGGCGAGTGCGATGACGGCCAGGCTGGCGTAAGCGAGCGTCGAGACGACCGCTGCGCCGATCATGCCGGCGGCGCGGATGCCAACCAGGTAGCCAGCGATGGCGGCGACGGCGACGGTGATCTGGACCACCGTGGTGAGCCACACGCCGTCTTGGTGGCTCACGAGGAACAGCCCGAGGGCGGACCAGACCGGCAGGAGGGCCGCGCCCACTACGAGGATCGGCATGAGCCCGGCAGCCGCCGCGTAGGCCGGGCCGGCGAGCAGGTCGACGACGAATGGGCCGACCACGATCGCGCCGACGCAGGCGGCGACGCCGACGGCGATCATCACCTGAACGATCAGCAGGCAGGTCCGCAGGGCCGCTGCCGGATCCGGTCCCGAGATCCGCCATGCGGTCGCGTTGTAGAGCGGCGACGTGACGAGGCTCACCCGCTCGGTCAGCGTAAGGGCCAGCGCGTAGATCCCGACCTCGGCCCCGCCGACGATCGCGTTCAGGATGAAGGCGTCGGCCCGGAGAAGGAGCCAATAGGCGACCGTTCCCAGGTGGAGCGGGGCGCCGATCGACCAGAGCTCGCGCCAGAGCGTCGCGTGACGCGGGCTCGCGAAGCCGAGTCCCCGACGCGAGAGCAGGGCGCCGATCGCCATCGTCGCGACGTTTCCGACCAGCGCTCCGATCAGGGCGCCGAGCAGGCGGTCGGCCGCGATCCACGCGCCGAGTGGCATCAGCGTGCTGAAGGCCGCGCCGGCGAGCCCCAGCAGTGCCGCCATCCCGATCCGCCCGGCTCCGGTCAGCGACGCCGTCACCAGCCCGATGTAGACCGTCGGGACAATCCGGATCGCGGTTACGAAGACCATCGAGCCGTTTGCCTCGCGAGAGAGCGCCGTCGCGAACGGTTGGGACGCGACCAGGGCGACGGGGATCGCGACTGCGAGGACAACCGCCGTCAGAGCGAGGTTCACGCCCGCGATCTCGGGACGGGCCGCCGGCCGCCTGGCGCTGGTGACCAGGACGGCGGCCTGCGCACCGGCGGCGACCGCGATCCCGGCGATCGTGACCGCCATGGTGAGGAGCACGGCGACGCCGAACTGGGCCGGTGGCAGCAGCCTCGCCAGGACAACGACCGCGATCAGCGAAGCGACGGCCTGCGATACCTGGCCGGCGAGGGTCACCGCGTAGTCGCGCCGCATTAGCCCCCTCGCAGGCTCTCGCGTTGCCGCCGGGCGATCCGACGGCCAGCCTGCCACCGAGTGACGAGGCGGACGAGATCGGCCAGCCATTGGCTGGGTCGCGCACTCCCCAGCGCTCGCGACTCGCGGAGGAGCGCCTCCGCCAGCTCGCGATAGCCGCGCCACCCGTACTCCGCCGACATCTGGGCCAGGATGGCTGCCGCCCGGCGGTCGCCTTCGAGCCGACCGCGGAGCGTGCCGTCCGCAACGTACGGCACGCGAACACGCGTCATGGATTCGACCATGAGCGCGCGGTTCGCGGACAGGCTCCGGTCGTGGACACGGTATCGGAGGTACGAGCCGTCGATCTGGCCGATCCGCCCGTGCGGCGCGATGCGCAGCCACATCTCGCCGTCGACGTCGGCCCGGAGCGTCGTGTCGAATGACCCGAGGCGGTCGAACACCTCGCGCCGAACCATCACCGACGAGCCGTTGATCGGGTTCTGCCAGAAGACCGCGACGAAGGCGTCGGGATGCCGCCAGGACGGCTCGGGGAGCCGCCGGATCAGCCGATCACGAGCGTCGACGACGTCATATCCGGTCGCGCAGAGCCAGAGATCCGCATCGGCCGCAAAGGCCGCGACCTGGGCGCCAATCTTCCCCGGGCGGAACTGGTCATCGGCGCTGAGCCAGCAGACGAGCTCGCCCTGAGCGGCATCGATCCCGCGATTCAAGGCGTTGGCGGCGCCACGGTTCGGCTGCCGGATGATCGTGATCCGGTCGCTGTAGCCCCGGAGGACGTCGGACGACGAATCGGTTGATCCGTCGTCCACCACCACGAGCTCCAGCGGCTCGTAGTCTTGGCCGAGCACGCTCTCGATGGCGGCTGCGAGGTAGTGACCCTGGTTATAGACGGGGATCACGACCGAGACGAGCGGCCTGGACGCCGTCTGCGGAGGGTCCTTCAACGTGGGAACTCCCAACGAATAGGCGGTCACCTGCCTACGACTCGTTCGCCGCCGGCCATGCCAGGACGCAGGTATATCAAGCCGGCGTCGCGCGCGTCCTCCGGCGACCAGATGCCGCGACCGTCGAACACGAGCCGAACCCCATCCGCAGCGAGCTGCGGAAGGATCCCAGTGAAAGCGTCGTGGCCGGTCACGAGGACGGCGATGTCGATGCCATCGATGTCGCCCGGGTTGAGGCCAAGCGCTGAGATTTCCTCGGCCGAGTACAGGGGATCGATAACAACGGCCTCGGCGTCTCGTGCTCGAAGCTGTTCGTAGAGCGCGAATGTCGGCGAGTTGCTGTGTTCCTTCACGCCCGGCCGGAACCCGAGGCCGAGAATCGCTACGCGGTGCCCGGCGAGCGGTCCGATGGTGGCTTCCATTCGATCGAGCGCGCGCTCCGGCTGGAATCGATTGATCTCGCGGCCGAGCTCGGCAAGCCGGGCAGGAGCCCCGCGGTCTGCCGAATCGGCGATCAGGAAGTAGGGATAGACGGGGGTGCAATGCCCGCCGACACCGATCCCGGGTGACAGCAGTGCTGCCTCGCCGTCGGTGTTCGCCGCCATCCGTGACCGATCGAAATCGATGTCATGAAGTTCGGCATATGCGGCCAGCTCATTCGCCAACGCGATGTTCACATCGCGATAGACCATCCCGGCGAGCTTCGCGAATTCGGCGGTCTCGAGAGTTCCGACGTTGTCGACCGGTGCGCCGAGGTAAGTCGCGTAGAAGTCGGCTGCGCGCGCAGCAGACCTCGGCGTGATCCCTCCGACGACCTTCGGGTTCAAACGGAGATTACGAAGGACGAGGCGGCTTTTTACGCGCTCCGGTGAGAAAGCTAGGTCGAAGTCGACGCCGAGACGCAAGCCACCACGCTCGACGAGCTGACCCAGGCGGCGCGTTCCGCCGATAGGCAGCGTCGTCTCGACGATCACCATCGAGCCGGGCTGAAGGGAGTCGGCGAGGACGGCGGCGACAGCATCGATTGTTTCGAGGTCGGCCGTCTGCGACGGTGTGACCACGACGGGGACGAGGATCACGACGATGTCGCTCTCGACGACCCCTCCGCCGGTGTTCGTCGTCGCACGAAGAGTCCCAGATCGAACGACCTCCCTGAGAAGATCGGGGACGCCCGGCTCGTCGATGGGGCTCTCACCGCGATTGATCGCTTCCACGACGCGCCGGTCCACATCGCAGGCGACGACCGTCGCCCCGCGCGAGGCGAAGACGCATGCGACCGGCAGACCCATCTTGCCCGCGCCGATGACCGCGACGCGGGCGTCAGCGCGATCGGCGACGTCCGAGCCGCTGGTCCTCTCAGCGGGTCGCGGCATACGCTTTCCCTACGTGGATGAGGCAGTCGACCATCTCGTGCGGCAAGCGCGAGTTGAAGGGCTGCCGCTCCCGGGTTGATGACATCGCATGCGCGGAGCCCCGCGAACGGGGCGAAGGCCTCCTCGAATGCCGCAACCTCCGGGCCGAGCACAACGTGTCGGAGTCCAGGGTCCGCGTTACGGCTTCGAGAACGTCCTTACGGATGCCCTGAGATTGTGCTCTGAGGTCGAGGAACGGGATCACGCGACCTCCGCGACGAGGTCGATCCGCCTGCCTCCTTCGCGAGCCGAGCGCTCGGCCGCCTCCAAGAGGCGAACGACCTGGAGGCCCTCGGCACCTCCTGTTTCCGGGGCGCGACCGGTACGGCAGCACTCGATGAAATGGTCCGCCATGACCCTAAGCCCTTCGGTCTGATCTATCTGAGGAATCCAGATATCTCCCGTGCGCCGGTAGGCGAGCGGGATGAGATCAGCGCCAACGACCTGGTTCTCCCGGGTGACGCCGCGGCTGTACAGCTTCAGCTTCTCGTCGACCGACAGGTCATCGAACACAACGGTCTTCTCGGACCCCGCGATGAGCATCCGGCGGATCTTGATCGGCGACAGCCAGCTGACATGCACGTGGCCGATGAGGGCACCCGGGTAGTAGAGCGTCAGGTACGCGATGTCGTCGGGCATGCCCTCTACATGACTTACCCCGACGCACGAGACGGCGATCGGGTCAGGGTCGATCCAGAGGCTCAGGATCGACAGGTCGTGAACGGCCAGGTCCCAGAGAACGCTGGCGTCCTGACGAAACAGGCCGAGGTTCACGCGGACGGAGTCGACGAAGAAGAGGTCGCCGAGCTCGGCGCTGAGGATCAAGTCGCGTACCTTCCGCACGGCACCGGTGTAGACGAACGTGTGATCGACCATGAGCGTCCGCCCGCTCGCCGCTGCGGCATCGATCATCCGCAGTGCCTCCGACGCGTTCCGAGCGAACGGCTTCTCGACCAACACGTGTTTGCCGGCTTGCAGCGCACGCACGGCCAGGTCTGCGTGGCTCGCGACCGGGGTCGCGATGGCGATCGCGTCAACATCGGGGCTGGCGACCACGTCAGCCGCGTCGGTGACGATCTCGGCGTTGGGATGGCGCGATGCGGCAAGCTCTCGGCTTTCCGCCCGTTCATCGCAGATCGCCACAACACGTGCGCCGTCGGCGCTGACGAAGTTCCGGGCCAGATTCGGCCCCCAGTAGCCGTAGCCGAGCACGGCCACTCGGATGTCGTCGATGGCCCTCTCCTCGTTCTCGCGGGCCATTCTACCGACCGTCGATTGGTGGATCATTGGTCGCCGACAGGCTGCCCCTAGACTTCGCGGCGACGTGAACATCCTCCTCATCAACCACTACGCCGGCTCGACCGAGCTCGGGATGGAGTACCGACCCTTCTACCTCGCGCGCGAGTGGGTGAGAGCGGGCCATGCGGTCACCGTGCTTGGCGCCTCGTTCTCCCATCTTCGGATCCGTCAGCCGCGGGTCTCGAAGGACCTCACCGAGGAGGACGTCGACGGTGTCCGTTATGTATGGCTTAAGACACCGAGGTATGCCGGCAACAGCATCAAGCGCGGAATCAACATCGCCACGTTCATGGCGAAGCTCCTCCGGTATGAACGTCGCATCGCTTCGGCCGCTCGACCCGACGTCGTGATCGCGTCGTCCACGTATCCCACCGACAACTGGCCCGGCCGCCGACTCGCGGATCGCACTGGCGCACGCCTCGTCTACGAGGTTCACGACGTCTGGCCGCTCTCGCTCATCGAGCTGGGCGGGATGTCACCGCGTCACCCGTTCTGCCAGGTCATGCAGTGGGGGGAGAACTACGCGTATCGCCACGCTGACCGAGTGATCTCGATGCTGCCCTGCACGCGCGAGCACATGGAGTCACACGGGATGGCCCCGGAGAAGTGGGCCTACGTGCCGAACGGCGTTGATCCGGACGAATGGGCGGCCCCCGCCGCAGCCCTACCCTCGGAACACGAGGCCGCCTTCCACACCCTGCGTGAGGCAGGTCGCTTCGTCGTCGGGTACGCGGGGGCTCACGGGGTCGCCAACGGGCTCGAATCGTTCGTGGATGCGGCGGCAGAACTCGACGGCGCCGGGGTATCCCTCGTGCTCGTTGGGCAAGGACCCGAGAAGTCAGCGCTAGAGCGCCGCTCATCCGGCCGGTCCAGATCGAACGTCCTCTTTCTACCGCCCGTTCCGAAAGCATCGGTTCCCGCGCTGCTCGCGTCATTCGACGTCGGGTTCGTCAGCTGGCGGCGACAGCCAATTGCCCGCCTGGGTGTGACCCATAACAAGACGTTTGATTACCTCATGGCCCAGAAACCGATCCTCTACGCGGTGGAAGCTGGCAACGATTTCGCCCAGGAGAGCGGCGGCGGGATCACGGTCGAGCCGGAGAGCGCGAGCGCCATTGTTCGTGGCGTCACGCGCCTCATCGAGATGTCTCCTGACGAGCGCCGCAGCATGGGCAAGCGAGGTCGTGCCTACGTGCTTGCGAACCACACGTACGCGGTTCTCGCCAAGCGGTTCCTTGACGCAATCGCATAGGCCGGAGGCACGGCGCAGGCTGCTTCTCGTGACTGGCTTCTGGCCGACCCCGGATCAGCCCAGCGCCGGTGTGTTCGTCGCTCGGCGAGTTGGCGTCGAGCAGATCACGGTCGTTGCTCCCGGCTCGTACCGCGGCTCCGTGGCCGGTCGCTACATGAGGCTCGGGTGGCGGGCGCTGACTGCTCGAGGCCGGTTCGACGGCGTGGAGGCTCATCCGCTGTTCCCTGCGGGCCTGATCGGGTTGCTCGCCGCGCGTGCTCGACGACGTCCGCTTGTCGTCGTCGCGCACGGCTCAGACGTCCGACTGACGGCAGTCAGGAACCGCCGTTACCGCTTTCTCGCTCGTCTGGTGATCCGCGGCGCCGAAGCCGTGGTCGCGAACTCTGCAGACTCCGCCCAGCACGTTGCCGCGCTTGGCGGACGGGCCACAGTGATCCCGCCCGGTGTCGATCGGGCCCTGTTCGAGCCAACTCCCAGACCCTCGAGGCGTCGCATCCTCTATCTGGGCGGAACCGACGCGAACAAGGGCTACCAGACCGCCAGGAGGCACGCCACCACCCTGGCTGGTCCGGGACTTCGGACGCTATCGCCGGAGGAGGTAGCCCACGAGATGTCCGCCCATGACATTGTCCTCGTGCCGTCATACGCAGAGGGCTACGGACTCGTCGCCGCTGAAGCCGTCGCAGCCGGTCGCTGGGTGGTCGCTCGTCGTGTCGGTGGGCTCACGGAGATTGTTGAGGACGGTGTGACGGGTACGCTGGTCGACGACGAAGCCGGTTTTAGCGCGGCAATTGCCGCCGTGCCGGACTACGACCCGTTCGCTGTGGCCGCGCGGTCCCGCGCGCCCTCGATCGACGAAACGCGTTCAGCCCTGGGGGAGGTCTGGGCGCGAGTCCTCGCGGCCCATGGCGACGTTCCCGCGTCGCCCAATCGATAGACGACTGACGATCGGCAGACCGCATACGGTCGCCGCGTCACGATTTTCTCGCGCCCAGGAGACAGGTGACACCGTCCGGGCAGCCCGTCAAACTCGCGAACGACCTGCGGCCGGCGGGTGTCAGTCGGCGAGAAAGGAGTGGCCACACAGCGTGTCTGACTCTGCGCAGCGTGTGCTCGGGACGCTCCTAGGGATCCTCCTCGCGCCCCTCATCGGCTTCCTCGCGCTGATGGTGAGAGTCGACTCGCCCGGGCCAGCCATCTATCGGGCCGACCGCATCGGCCAGGGTGGACGAAGGTTTCGATGTCTTAAACTCCGGACGATGCGCTGGCATCCGGGCGGGCGGGGAGCCGCGATCACGACTCGCGATGACGTCCGGGTGACCAGAGTGGGCAGCTTCCTTCGTCGCTATCGCCTGGACGAGCTGCCGCAGCTGGTGAACGTGGCAAGGGGGGAGATGAATCTCGTCGGCCCGCGCCCTGAAGATCCGCGTTACGTCGACCTGACGGACCCACTTCACCTAGCCGTCTTCTCGGCCAGACCGGGCATCACCGGCCTCACCCAGCTCGCCTTCGCCGACGAGGCCTCGCTCATCGACCCGGCCGACTCCGATCGGCACTACCGCGAGACGATCCTGCCGACGAAGCTCGCCCTCGACCGCGACTACCTCCGGCGGCGGTCCCTCCGCCTCGACCTCTGGATCCTCGGCCAGACGCTCGGGACCGCGCTGGGTCGGCGCACGTCACGCGAGGCGATCGAGGCCCGCCGATGATCCTGGGCTTCATCCCGCGCGGCCGCCACCTCCTCGCGTATGACGTCGTCACCACGGGTATCGCGATCGCGATCGCCTTCGCCATGCGGTTCGACGTCAACAACATCGCCGCAACCATGGCGCCGTACCTCCCCGCCGCCCTGCTGCCGCTGCTCACGTATCCGCCGACCTACGTCGCCTTCGGGCTCTACCGCCGCGAGTGGCGGTATGCCTCCGTCCGGGAGATGTTCGGGATCGCCGCGGCGGTCGCCGTTGGGACCGGCATCACCATCGCGGTCTTCCTCGTGCTGGCCGTGCTGAACGTCCCCGGCACGGACGGCTTCCCGCGCTCGGTGTTCTTCATCCAGGCCCTCCTGAACCTGGCCTTCCTGGGCGGCGGCCGTTTCCTCCTGCGGGCGAGTCTGGATCGGACCTTCGGCGATCGCCATGACGAGCCGGCGGTCCCGACCCTGATCTACGGCGCCGGCGAGGCAGGAGCGACCGTCGCCCGCCTCGCCGCTCGGGATCGCGCCGCGCGGATGCGCATCGTCGGCTTCCTCGACGACGAGCCCAGGAAGCGCGACTCGAGGATGCTGGGCCAGCGCGTCTTCGGCGGGCTCGACCAGCTCGATGCGGCCGCGAGCCGGACCGGCGCCGAGCTCCTGGTGATCGCGATGCCGTCCGCCGCGGGCGAGCCTGTCCGCCGGGCGCTCGAGGGCGGCCACCGCCTCGGGCTCGAGGTTCGAACGGTTCCGCCGCTACGCGAGCTCGTCAGCGGCCAGGTCCAACTGTCGAAGATCCGGCCAGTAAGCCTGGAGGACCTCCTCCGCCGCGAATCGATCCGCATCGATCCCGAGGTCGGCGCCTCCTACCTGAACGGCGCCAGCGTCCTCGTGACCGGCGGCGGCGGCACGATCGGCAGCGAGCTCGCCCGCCAGATCCTCGCGCTCGGCCCGAGGACGCTGACGATCGTCGATCACCACGAGTGGGCCCTGTGGGCGATCGATCGCGAGCTGAACGAGCTGGCCGCGTCGGTCAGCGTCCAGGTCCAGTCGATGCTCGGCGACGTCCGCTCGGCGAACGCGATCGATACGCTGATCCGGCAGATCAAGCCCGACGTCGTCTTCCATGCGGCTGCGCTGAAGCACGTCCCGATCGTCGAGCGGTTCCCATCGGAGGGCGTGCTCACGAACGTCGTCGGGACCCGCAACGTCGTCCGCTCGTGCGCCGCCGGAGGTGTCGGGCGGTTCGTCCTGATCTCGACCGACAAGGCCGTCGAGCCGACGAGCGTGATGGGCGCGACGAAGCGGCTCGCCGAGCACCTCACCGTCGCCACCGCCGGGCGGATCAATCGGCCGTTCACCGCGGTCCGCTTCGGGAACGTGCTCGGCTCGAGCGGCAGTGTCATCCCGATCTTCGAGGGACAGCTCGAGCGCGGCCATCCGATCACGATCACGCATCCCGACGTGACGAGGTACTTCATGACGATCTCCGAGGCCGTCAGCCTCATCCTCGAGGCCGGCGCGACAAAGGCCGCCGGCGACGTCAGCGTCCTCGACATGGGAGAGCCGATCGGCATCGTCGAGCTGGCCAGGGACCTCATCACGCTGCGCGGAGAGGACCCGGACGCCGTCGAGTTTGTCTTCACGGGCCTTCGACCCGGCGAGCGCCTCCACGAGACGCTCTTCTACGGCACTGAGCGGGCCGAGCCGACGGAGCATCCCGGGATCCTCCGGGCCGCCTCCGTGGAGCCGGCGATCGACGAGCGCGAGCTCGGCGAGCTCGTCGACCGCCTCGAGGCCGCCGCCCTCGACCGGGACGATCAGGCCGTCCGGTCGATCCTCCGCCAGCATCGCTACCTCTCGGCGACCTCGGCCGTCGGCGACGCATCCGAGGCGATGGCGTGACCCGTGCCGCGGAGGTCGGCGCGGCGATCCCGTTCCACGTTCCCGATCTCGGCGCGGACGAGCGCCAGGCGGTCCTCGAGGTGTTGGAGTCGGGCTGGCTCACCACCGGGCCGCGGGTCGCGGAGCTCGAGGCCGCCATGCAGGAAGCGCTCGGCATCGGCCATGCGGTTGCCGTCAACTCGGCGACCGCCGCGCTCCATCTCGCTCTCGAGGCGATGGGGATCGGGCCCGATGACGAGGTGATCGTCCCGACTTACACGTTCGCGTCTTCGGGCGAGGTGGTGCGCTACCTCGGGGCGCGCCCGCGCCTGGCCGACGTCGATGCCCGGACGTTGAACGTGACGGCCGCCACGATCGAGCCCCACCTCCGGCCGAACACGCGGGCCATCCAGGTCGTCCACATCGGCGGCTGGACGGCCGACATGGCGCCGATCCTGGCGCTCGCCGCCGAGCGGGGGATCCGGGTCGTCGAGGACGCGGCCCACGCGATCCCGGCGTCCCGCGACGGCCGGCATGCGGCGACGTTCGGCGACGCCGGCGCGCTGAGCTTCTACGCCACGAAGACCGTCACCACCGGCGAGGGCGGCATGCTCGTCACCGACGACGCGGCGATTGCCGAGCGGGCCCGGTCGATGCGCCTCCACGGGATCAGCCGCGATGCCTGGAAGCGGTACACGGCCGAGGGCTCGTGGTTCTACGAGATCGAGGACGTCGGCTTCAAGTACAACCTGACCGACCTCGCGGCGGCGCTCGGGATCGTCCAGCTCCGGCGCGCTGAAGAGACGCGGCTCGCTCGCGAGGCGGTCGCTGGGCGCTACCACGCTGCCTTTGCCGATGCCGACCTTCTCGACCTCCTCGACCTGCCGGACTGGCCGACGCCGGGCATGGTCCACGCCTGGCACCTCTACCCGATCCGGCTGCGACTCGAGCGCCTCGCCGTCGACCGCGCCCAGGTCATCGAGGAGCTGAAGGCCCGCGGGATCGGGACGAGCGTCCATTTCATCCCGCTCCACCTCCATCCCTACTACCGGCGGACGTACGGGTACAAGCCGACGGACCTGCCTGTGGCGACCCGCGAGTACGAGCGGGAGATTTCGCTCCCGATCTACCCGAGCCTGGAACCGGCAGCGGTCGACCGGATCGTGGAGGCGCTCGCGGGGATCCTCCGCTCGAGCCGGGCTGCTGCGTCGTGAGGGCCGGCTCGCCCGACGAAGCGGCCGAGATCGAGCGGATCCGCGCCGCCTACGCCGAGCGGGACGCCCGGCCTGCCCGGCATCCGGCGATCGCCGAGGCGTACCGACTGATCAACGTCGAGCGCCGGGCCCGGATGATCGCGATGATCGAGCGCGTCGGCGGTCCCGATCGCCGCCTCATCGACGTCGGCTGCGGCAGCGGCCTCGACCTCGCCGCGTGGCTCGCTCTCGGCTGGCCGGCCGAGCGGCTGGCCGGCGTGGACCTCGTCCCGGAGCGGATCGCCCAGGCGCGCGCGGGCTGTCCCGGCGTCGACCTCCGCGTCACGACCGGCTCCGAGCTGCCGTTCCCGGCCCATTCATTCGACGTCGCGACCGCGGTGACGGTCTTCTCATCGATCCTGGATCCGCTCGTCCGGCGCCGCCTCTTCGACGAGATGCGGCGGGTCGTGCGGCCGGGCGGGAGCGTCCTCGTCTACGACTTCGTCATCCGGAATCCGCGCAACCCGCACGTCGTGGCGATGACGATGCCGCGGCTGGAGGCGCTCGGCGGGGCCCCGCTCGAGTCGCTCCGCCTGACCCCGCTGATCCACCTCGTCGCGGCCGCGAGCCGCCTGGGCGCAGGGGCGACGCGGCTGGCGATGGCGGCCGCCCCCAGGACACACCGGCTCAGTCGCTGGGCGGTGGACGGATGACCTCGGTCGGACGCGGCTCGTCCGGTGGCGCCGCAGGAGCGACGACGTCCCCGACCGCGGGCGCCGCCGGCGCGGTCGACCGAGCCAGCCCGAACCCGAAGAACGTGAACGCGATCGCCGACACCTGGATGAACAGCAGCGGGTTGTTGAACATCGTCGCGAACCAGTAGCTGATCGCCCCCGCCACGAGCGCCGTTGCCAGCCAGTCGCCCGGCCGCCGCAGCTCGCGGATCAGGGCGACGATGAACGCGATGATGACGATCCCGCCGACGATCCCCTCCTCCGCGAACAGGCGCAGGACTTCGTTGTGGGGCGAGCCCAGGCGCGGGTCGCCGAAGGCCGGACCAAGGAACCGGTAGCTCAGGAACCCGTGGCCGACGATCGGGCTGTCCAGGAACATGCGGATCGAGGCGGCCCAGGCGGTGAACCGCGCCTCGTCGGCGCCGAGGATCCATTCGATCGGGGACTCGTTCGCGGTGATCCCCACGATCCCCGCCCGGAGCTGGATGAACAGCGGCAGCGCGAGCGCGGCAACCACGATCCCGACCGCGAAGAGGGCCCAGGCCGTTCGCCGGCGATGGCGCCCCACGAACAGCACGATCGCCACGAAGAAGCCGCCGACCGCCGACCGGCTGAGCGTGAGCAGTGTCGCAGCGAGCGTCGGCAGCGCGGCGATCGCGGCCGCCAGCCGGCGCCAGCCGCGCAGGTTGCCGATCGCGGCGGTCGAGACGATGGCCGGCACGATCAGCATCGTCGCGACCGCGTTCGGCGCCGCGATGATCCCCGTCACCCGCGGCCCGAAGTCCTTCCACTGGCCGATCCAGTCGAGCGGCCCCTGCGAGATCGTCCCCGGCCGGGCGAGCTCCACCAGGCTCAGCAGGGACGCCAGGGCACAGCCCGCCGTGGCCGCCACCAGGGGTCGGATCGTGCCGGTCCGCCCGACCCACGTCGCCACGAGCAGGACGATCATCGCCCCGCCGATGGTCGCGATCCACGACTGCGCCGCACGCGGCCCGAACTGCGGGTCAAACTCCACCAGGGTCCGGATCGCGCTGATCGCCGTGAGGAGCCCGATGACGACCGCGAGACCGAGGGCCGGCGAGCGCGGCAGCCGCCGCCAGCCGCCGGCCGCGATCCGCAGCGCGACGGCGACGCCCAGGGAGGCGACGAGGAGGTGGCGCATCCCGAGCACCTGCCCGTTCGGGCGGATGCCGACGACCCGCAGGAGGGTCGGCGGCTCGAAGAACGGCGCCGTGGCGACGAGGAGGACGAGGCCGGAGGTCGGCGAGATGAGGGCAACGGCCGCGGCGACGAGTGTCCAGGCGACGTACGGCCGGCTTTCGACCGTCACCTCGGTCCGAAGGACAAGCCAGACGGCGATCAGCGCGACCTCGAAGAGGACGACGAGCCGGCGCCGGACGATCACGTCTCGAGCCGCCCGCCAGACGGACCGGTACAAGTCGAGGACGCCGGCGTCGACCTCTCGCTCGGGATCGACGGTCTGCTGCCCTACCGAAGCCACGTCTTGAGCATCACCCTCAAGAAGCCCATCCCGTACCGGAGGTTCGTGCCCTTCTTCGACTGGCCGCTCGCCCGCCGGCGGATCGTGACGGGGACGTCGATGACCCGGAGGCCGGCGCGGGCCGCGCCAAGGAGCAGCTCGGGGTTGTGGAACTGGTCCTCCGTGAACGAGATCTCCGCGAGTCGGCTGGCCCGGATCGCCCGGTAGCCGTTCGCGATGTCGGTGACGTTCGTCCCGCCGAGCAGGTTGATCAGCCGCGTGTACACCGAGATGCCGGTCTCGCGGGCACGCGACTCCGCGTCATGCGAGCCCTTCCGACGCGAGCCGACCACGAAGTCCGCCTCGTCGCGGACGATCGGCCCGACGAGCCGCTCGATCTCGCCCGGGTCGTGCTGGCCGTCCGCGTCGAGCGTAACGACGACGTCGACGCCCAACCGCTCAGCGACCACGTAGCCGGTCTGGAGCGCGGCCCCCTGGCCGCTGTTGACTGGATGCCGCACGACCAGCGCCCCCAGCTCGCCCGCGGTCGTCGACGTGGCGTCGGACGAGCCGTCGTCGATGACCAGGATGTGGGTCGGCATGCCCGACGCGGTCGACGGGATGGCGTGCAGGACGGCCGGCAGGTTGTCCGCCTCGTCGAACGCCGGGACGCACACCAGAACGCCGCCGAGTCGACCGCCGGTGCGGCGTGCCTCCAGCTGCGCGGCAGACAGGGCTCGGACCAGCCGGCTGACTCGCTGGTTCGCCCGGTCGGCGCGGGCCAGGGCGTAGAACAGCCCGGCGTAGCCGACGGCGACCGAGATGACAAGGAGCGTCACGAGGCGGCCGAGCGGTTCGCCCTCGAGGCCGAGCACGTTCTGCACCGGGCGAACGAGGTCCGGGAACACGGTGACGGCGACGAGCCCGACCCCGACGAGGAGGATCGTGGCCGCCGGGACGCGGCTGCCGTTGCCGCGGCCACGGAGCCGCCGACTCGCGAGGACGATGAGGAGAGCGGCCACGAGGAAGCCGACGATCCGCAGCAGGCTCGGCATGGGCCCCAGCATCTCCAGCACCGGCGGTTCGGTCGTCAGGGCGCCGGTCGCACCGCGAAGAGCAGGAGCCGACCGCCGCCGAACGATCGGACCTGAGTGTACCGCCCGGATTCCCGCAGGGCGGCGAGGTTCGTGTCCATGAGCAGGTACCCGCCGACGTCGTTGCCCTCCGGTCCGGCCGTCGCCACCAGCAGATGGGTGACGCCTTCCCCGGCGAGATAGTCGGCCGCGGCGGTCCCGTTCGGGTCCGCGAAGAGGACGCGCGCGCCGAGGGCGAGGCTCGTCGACTCGGCGAGGAACGCCGGGTCCTCGAGGTACACGGCCCGGCCGTCGAGGATCGCCGCGCGGCGGGCGACGGCGAGCATCGATCCGTCCGTGTAGGCGTTCGTCAGGATCCGGGCGTCGGACGGCAGGTTCGCGTCGATCCATCGCAGCGCGTCGTAGCCGACGTGGCTGAGGGCCGGCTCGTCCGGCGGACCGGCCAGCGGCGACGGCGGCGCCGGGGCCGCCGCCGCGATCGTCAGGACGGCGAGCGCAACGCCGGCCGCGGCCATCGCGGCGCGGCGGCGGAAGAGGCGCCGCCAGCCGCTCCGGACGAGCCGATCCAGCCCGAAGAGGAGCAGGACCGCACTCATCACCGGGACGATGAGCTCGTATGGCATGAGCCGGCGCGGGCCGATTCGGGCCGGGACGTAGGTCGCGCTGACCGCGAAGAACAGCCACGATCCCGCGAGGAGCGCCCCGCCGAAGACCCACCAGGTGGCCATGAACCGTCGCCGCCGCGGATCCAGCCACGGCCAGGCGAGGACCGGCGCAGCGAGGAGCAGGGCAAGCGTCACGAGGTCCCCCCGGCCGCGCGCGTCGAGACCGGGCCAGACGTTGAGGATCGATCGGGGCAGCAGGGCGGAACCCAGGAAGCTCGAGGGCGGCGGCTGGCCGTCCAGGGCGGGGGCGACGGACGCGACGTAGAAGTCCCACGTCGGGTCGCCGCTGAACGTCCAGCCGGGCGGGATTCGCTCCGCTGGGACCGGCGTCGCGACGTTCCGGGCCGAGGCAACGTAGCCGACGAGCCGGAACTCCCCGGCGAAGAGGGCATTGAGCGCCGAGCCCAGGATGAACGAGGTCACGAGCACGACGGCCGCCACGCCGACCGGGCGCAGCTCGGCGAGCCGTGGCAGGCGCACCCCGATCCGTCCGTCGCCGACGAACGTCCGCGCTGCTGCGAGACCCACGAGCGCCGGCCCGAGCAGCAGGTACACCTCCGCGTGGGCGAGGAACGTCAGCGCGGCCGCCGTCACGGCGACCGCGAGCGATCGCCGCGACCGATCGGTCATCGCCCGGTCCGCCAGCCAGGTCGTGAACAGCGCGAGGACGAGCCCGAAGGTCTCCGGCCGCAGGTCCAGGAACTTCGCTTCCAGGCGAACGGTGGCGAGCAGGAGGCACGCCCCGAGGACGGCGAGCCAGGCCGAGAACCAGCGCCGCAGCAGCAGCGCCGCGAGCACGGTGGCTGCCGCCAGGACCGCGATCCGGTACCACGCGACCGCGACGAGCAGCCCGCCGGGGATCAGCTCCAGCGCGGCGGCCGCATGAGTCGTCGCCGGAAGGTAGTCCGTTGGGAACGGTCGGGCCCGGCCCCACTCCGCGATCGTGGCGGGGATGGAGCCAGCCTCCGCCACGAGGCGGGCGACGGCCATGTAGTACCAGGGCGTGGAGGTCGACGGGAGGAGATCCGCACCGGCATCGGCGATGGACCGGCCCACCACGACGAGCCCGACCACGCCGAGGGCCGCTGCGGCCCCGAGCCACCAGCGGCCGTGGCCCCGGAGCCGGCGAGGGACCTCGCGGGCGGCCACCCGGATCCGGGACACGGCGAGCGGTGCAAGGGTCAGGGCCACGAGGACCGCGGCCACCACGGGGCCGTGGAGCAGCCCGATCGCGGCCAGCACGGTGCAGGCGAAGGGGGCGATCAGTAGACTGACGCCGACCGCCCGCCCGATCGCATGGAGGGGTGTCGGCGCGCCCGGCAGGACGAGCGGTCCCCACGTCAGCCCCGGAAGCACGAAGAGGAGTGCCAGCGCGAGCGTCGCCTGGACGGCGACGAGCACGATCGTGATGGGATCCGAGGGCAAGCGATCGAACCTCGACAGCGTCGCGTGACGGCCGGCGCGGACGTCGCCCGGCACGGCGGTGGGTTCCACCCGAGTGTACGGGGTTCCCGTCTGCCGCGGCCCGGTCGGATCGGCTGGGCGCTCCTGGGCGTCGTCGTGGCGGCGATCGCCGTCGACGGGATCCGCGGGCTCTTGCCGGCGTTCCCCCGCGGCGACCTCCTCTACCACTGGGGCCTGACCCACGCGATCCTGCGCGGCGAGCTGCCGCCCGGTGGTCCGTACCAGGGCCTTCCCGCCTACTACCCGCCGGGCTTCCACCTGCTCCTCGCGGCGGTCAGCACGGTCGCCGGGATGGGCGTCGACACGGCGACGCTCCTGATCGGCTCGGCGTGGCTACCGGTGCTGCCGCTCGCGACCTTCGTCCTGACCCGGGCCCTGACCGGCCGCTCCGACGTCTCGCTCCTGGCGACGATCCTGACGGTCTTCGGCGGCGCCTTCGAGCTGAGCTCGGACCGGCTGTGGGTGAACAGCCTGTTCCTGGTCGGCCAGGCGGCCTACCCGCTGTTTC